>NZ_CP066775.1:308148-616297 GCF_009754905.2 Mucilaginibacter ginkgonis
CTGTAATAGCATCAACTTTAATATTACAGAAAGGTATGCCATTGCTATCGTGCAGGGATATGAGTTCTTTGACGGTTCGAATGATAACACTAACCGGCAGTATATGGGATTAACATTCACATATAACTTTTTAAAGAGTCATAGCACGAACCTACGTCGAAAGCGTGCAGCGCTTATCAGTGATAAATAAATTGTTATTCAAAAAGTAATTCGATCAGCAATGGCGAGCAGAAAGCAAAAGCATCCTCACAGGGAACACCAACTTAAGTCCAGGTTACAACAAGATGAAAGTACGGCAGACCATATTGCGATTGCCATCTCTAACGCCCTTGGCAACTTCGCATTTCTTGTAATCATCTGTGCAGCAATCATCATCTACATTCTCTTAAACGTTAATATCATCCCAGGCGTAACGGCCTTTGATCCGCCCCCTTTTAATGTAATGGATTCGGTGTTATCTGTGTTCGCATTGTTGCTAACGATAACAATCCTAATTAGTCAGGGCAGGCAACGCAGACTGGAGAAGATTCGCGAGGAAGTAGAGTTTGAAATTAACGTACGGGCCGAACACGAAATCACGAAGGTGCTGACTATGCTTCACGAAATTCAAAACGAACTAGGTATCGCTAAAAAGGACAAGGATCTTGACGAAATGAAACAGGGATTGGATTTAGACGTGATCAAGATGAAAGTCAAGAATAAGCAAAATGAAAGTTGACGAGTTGTTGGAATCTTATGCAGGTACTTTTAATAGCGTTTTTATTCGGCAGTACTTTTTAGGCGGATGAATAATTGTTACTGATACGGTAAAATTGGATACCTTTAAATATGTCGGGGATGTTTAGTGTCGAGGTTAAGAATTCCTACGATATCATCAGGATAGTTGGAAGCAGGATTTTCATCCGGGTACATCCACTGTTATTAGCGCGTTTTAAAGAGGACGACCACACCCTAATATTTTACGGGGAAGACCGCGGGGACTTTCTTGTTTTTGAGGTTTCACTCATGTCAAGGGATCATACTGCATTGGAGATAGCTGAGGTTACTACCGCGATCAAGTGGTATGCTTCAGTAAAATTCGATAATCCACAAATGCAATTATTATCAGAAGATCCACGTTCAACACCAAACCTACCAGCAATTGATTAAGGAAGCCTTATTGTTAAATAAGCGTGAATTCTTTATGTAAACTTTATGCCCAATAACTAATTAGATACCGTAAATATCGGACATTCAATTAAAAAATTGAGCGCCAATACTTTTAAGCACTATAGTTATGCCCGAAATTCCCGATCTTAATGTTTTCCAAAAGAATCTTGCAAAAAAGCTTGTAGGTAAAAAACTTGAGAAGATTGAATTTCTCATAACCAGGCAACTTAAGATTCCGGCTTCTGCCTTTCAGGAGACGCTACAGGGCACAAAGTTGAAGGAAGTCGTAAGAATCGGCAAGGAATTGCATTTTGAATTTCAAAATGGCCATGTGCTAGGACTGCATTTAATGCTTCATGGAGCACTGCATTGGTTTGAGGTTAAAAACGACAACCGTTTTACAATAGCAGAATTATATTTTAATAATGGAACAGGTCTTGCCATAACCGATTGGCAAAAGGCAGTAATGCTAAAACTTGATCCTGAGCTTTCGTCGGCGCCTGATGCATTAAAAGTAACATCGAGATATTTCGAGGCGACGTTAAAAATGAGTTCTCGTCCTATTAAAACTGTTTTAGTGGAAGGAAAAACGGTTCAAGGAATAGGCAATGCATATGCGGATGAAATTCTTTACGCAGCTGGTATTTCGCCCTTTTCGGCTGCGGATAAATTAACTTCAGAAGCAATCGCAACTTTAACAAAGTCCATTAAATCAGTTTTGAAAGAAGCAGAAAAACACATTGAGCGCAATTTCCCCGATACGATAAGCGAGAAAGAGCGGGATTTTTTGCAGGTCCACCGCCCAAAGCAAAAGGTTACACTGGCAGGTGAAAAAATTTTAAGGGCTGACATTGATAAGCGGAAAACTTATTACACTGTAAAGCAGCATGTTTTTGAATAATACGAAATCTATAAATGAATATTTCAATCGATACGCCTAAAAATAAAATGGAACAGGAAATTCTAGTTTCCGGAGCAAGTATTGCCGGCCTCACCGCAGCCTATTGGCTTCAAAAGGCGGGTTTTATTGTCACCGTTCTTGAGCGGGAACCTGCTTTGCGATTAGGCGGGCAAAATATAGATGTGAAAGGGCCTGGCTGGGAGATTATCAAAATGATGGGCTTGGAGGAAAAGATCCGAAAGGCGAATACTACTGAGGTAGGAATTCAATTTTATAATACTGACCATAAACTTTTAGCTCAGTTTCCTAAAAGTGAAGCAGCAAGTATGACACAGGAACTGGAAATTTTGCGCGGCGATCTTGTTCAGATTTTACATGACGAAATTAAAAACAACGTTAATTTTATTTTCGGCGATTACATAAAAGTTGTAAACGACACCGATGCAGATGTAGAAATCACGTATAAAAGTGGCAACATTAAAAAATTTGCTTTTTTAATCATCGCAGAAGGCATTGGATCTTTAACCAGAGAACAAGTGTTTAAGAACGAAGTCACCTTTGCTTACTTGGGCATATATACCTGTTATTTTACTATTAGCAAAAGTGATACTGACAGTCTCTGGGCACGTTGGTGTAATGCACCAGGAGGTGTAGTCATACTGATCAGACCAGATAACCATGGAACAACCAGGGTTTGTATTAATTTCCGGAGCTCAGAAAATGGTTACGAGGACTTGTCCACTAAAAAGAAAAAGGAGCTTCTTATATCGAAAATTGAAGGTATCGGATGGGAGGCCGCTCGTTTGGTAGGCGAGATTCGTAAAACAGATGACTTTTACCTGGATAGACTGAGTCAGGTTAAAGCCTGTAATTGGTCGCGCGGTAGAATTGTAATGACCGGCGACGCTGCATATTGTGTAACTCCTATCGGTGGGAGAGGAACAGATTTGGCTATCACCGGGCCATATATCATTGCAGGTGAGTTAAGCGAAAAGTAATCTTACGCGCAAGCTTTTTCAAATTACGAAAAATTGTTACGTCCTTACGTTAAAAAAATTCAAAAGCGCCCACTTGGGGTGCCAAACTTAATTTATCCTTATTCCCGCCTTGGTGTGAGCATTTTAAATAAATTTTATTCATTCATAGGAAGTAAACCAGTAAAATTAATAACAAGATTCTTTAGCTTTAAGAGCACTAAAAGACAATTCAATAGCGATTTTGAATTGCCACACTATGGAAAGTTTGCTGATCATGCAAATCATTAAATATCAAATCTGGAACTATTTGAGGTATCCTTCATAAGCTAAACTTTAAGCTACTTGTTAGAAATTTTCTATTTGATCTCTTCTGATACTAACGTTGTTAGGCACGCCGAATAAGTTTATTGCAGTAAGGACAAAAGGTTATTTTATTACTGAGACTACATTGAAAGGATTGGAAAGAGAATATGCCTGAACTACCGTAAGACATTAAGCAGGCGATAATCAATACCGTCAACGCTTACCTGTTAGAAGAAAAGGCACCCAAGCGGCGATTATCTTAGCTATCTAACTATTATGGTTATGTAATATACAAAAAAGCAGTCCAATCTAGAACTGCCTTTAAGAACCGTTTAGAAACGGCTATTAACTGATGTGAAGCGTTTGGTGTTAAGCTTCGACACCTCGAAGATTTGAACCTGTCTCACCTAGTATTGACACTTATCCTCTTCCAATGTTTACAGGATTGTTACGCGGATTATGGGTAAAAAAATGGCACCCCTTATAAGCAAAAAAGGAATGCCATTTAACAACTTTACGAAACTCATTTTAATGACAATCTCACTCAAAAATGGTTTTGTCCCAAAGAGTATATAGTTACCGAATCCCGCTGAAAGCGGTTCCGAAAAAGCAATATGTTTAAGTGAAGCGTGATTGCGTTTATAAATAAGCTACACTCGAGTGATTAAGGGTACTAAGCATCCCACGACCCTTATTCCAAATCACGCCTAGCCAAACTTAATTGTATGTATTACCCATGGTGCCTCGCTTGCATAAATCAGCGTTAACTTTTGGTAGTGCTGATATGAAACTTATCGGCTGTAATTATGGATAATGAAAAGTGACGGGTCAAATAGTTGAAAGAAAAGCCACCCTCGCGGCGGCTGTTTTCTCAACTTCTACCTAAGATTTAAAATTCTAATATACAACAATTGCACTCCTTAGCGCAAAAACATGAGCCCTAAAATTTTGAAACTCACTCTCGCGCAAATCCAACTTTAAACAATTCTGTTCTAAGCTCGAATCATTTACCTATATCGGTTAACTATTACTTGACTGAGGTTTGCTTGCTATTAATGTTGGGAAGTTTGAGAATAATTATAACGTAACTTAACGATAGAAGATTTGTTTTTATGTAGAACATAACTATATATTTGTTCACCGATTATATAGTACGCGTCTCCTACAACTTAAATTTCTAAATGCTACATCATGAAAAAAACTGCACTAAAAGTATTGCAGGCGTCCTTTATTATGGGCTGCTTAGTAATTGTAATGGGTTGCAAAAAAAGCCCGTTGAATTCTGCAACTTCAGAGAATGTATCCGTTAACAATCCGGTCAAAGGCACAAATGCTGTCACGACCACATCTTCAGATCCTACCTACCAACGGATCTTTGTAGGAGGCACAGGCGGTTACCATTCTTACCGGATACCGTCCATCATCAAAACAACTGCCGGAACTCTTATTGCCTTTGCAGAGGGGCGTGTGTCCAGCAATGAAGATTACGGAAACATAGACATTGTTTTTAAACGTTCTACAGATAACGGCGCAACCTGGGGATCAATGGGCGTTGCTGTAGGTACGGGTACCAGCACATTTGCCCAAGGTACCTGCGGCAATCCTACTGCAGTTGTTGACCAAAGCAATGGTAAGATATGGCTTTTTATGAGTTGGAACGACTTTGGCAAAAACCAAAACGGCGATGATGGCAAAACGAAAATTGGTGTAGGCGACCGGCCTGTGTATATGCTTTACAGCACAAACGATGGTGTAAGTTGGTCAACCCCGGTTAATATGACTGCTACTTTACAACCTGCCGGAACAGCATTTGACGCCATGGGTCCCGGTATTGGGATTCAAACAACAATTAATAATGCGGGGAGGTTAATTATACCCGCTACCAGCCGTAATATCTACAGTGATGACCATGGCGATACCTGGAGCTATGCCAGCACTCCCGGCGGTACGAGTGAATCAACAATTGTGGAACTTGCTAACGGAAGTTTCTACAGAAATGACCGTCCCACACTTTCAAACTGGAACGCGCATAAAAGACGTTGGATATCTACAGGACAATCACTTACAAGCTTTGCACCGTTTACCTTCGCCGACGATTCCTTATTGGATCCGCGCATGGAGGGGTCAATGCTACGCTATAATTTAAGCGAACCTAAACGAATACTTTTTCTAAACTCTGCAAGCACGGTTACCCGCCTTAATATGCGCATTCGTATCAGTTATGATGAAGGGCAATCATGGCAAATAAGCCGCCGCGTCTATGACTACCTTACTACGACTCAGGAACATGACCAGGGCAAAGGCGGCTATTCAAGTATGGTAAAGACGGCCGATCTTAGGATAGGCGCTTTAATAGAAAACAACGACGCCGTGGGCGATGATACCGGCCACCAGTCAATTGAATTTGTTAAGTTTGGTTTAGCCTGGGTAATTAACGGGCAAACAGAACCGTAATTGCAACGATAAGAAGCAAAGTTTTAAAGCCTGCTTGAAAAAAAGAGAACTTTTAAAAAAATCGTTTGTCTGGTGTTTAGTAATTTTTCATAAAAGAGGGTGGCGCCGTGTGTTTTACCGGCGCCATTCTTCTATTCTGGTTATGATGTATTTTTATTGGCAGTTTTTGGTGACGTAGTAGACTAAACTCAGAACATCCTACGCATACTAAAAAAGAATATTTCAATCATGAAGCTATACTACAGATTGTCGCTAATTGAATGATCACTGACTAACTACATCTCTGAATTAGTACAGGTCAATAGGTCTTGGCAATTTTGTCAACAACTTCTTGTACTTTATTGTATTCCACTTCGAATATTATTCCTTCATTTCCTATCACAAACTTAAAAACAGGAACATCGTCATCTGTAAGCACAAATTCACCCGAAAAGCGGTTGTCTTTTATGATGAGCGTAAATTGACCTGTGTAATCGTTTGTAAAATGAATGTCAAGGGTTACATGGCTATGGCGGTAATGTTTAGGTAAAGTGGATCTTATGCCTTCCATCAGCAGCTTTTGATAATTAATTTTACCCCCAAATTTTTCCATAGGAAGTTTAATGTATTTGTCTATATCTTCCGAAGCGGCAGATTATACCTACCCAATCCCCAAAAGCGTGTATTCGCAGTCTGATGGGACTTATAATTAAAGATTGAATTATTATTTGAAAAATACTATAATAGCTTACTTAATTATTAGCCCTTATTTATGTTCGGAAACAATCTGTCTTTTTTTCAAAAACTGGGAATAGGATTAGTGGTGAGTGTGATTATAGTTTTTGTAATCACTTATATATCTTATACCAATTTAGAAAAATTAAATGAAGAACACCGCGCTACTAATCATTCACAAGAAGTCATAAAGGATGCTACGGATTTATTGCAGACGGTAACTGATGCAGAAACTGCGGCGCGAGGATATTTTGGTACAAGGCAACCTGTGTTTGTAGAATCATTCAAAAATGCAGTGTCTCACATTGATCCATTATTCAGTCAGTTGTCGGAGAATGCAGGCGATGATATTGAAACCAAGAGGTTAATATCCTCATTAAGTATTCACCTGGAATTGAAAAAAACAGCTATGAATAGCTACGTTGTCCAGCGCCAGGATGCCGGTGCGAATATGAGCTTGTCTTCGGATAAAGTTATGAGGGGTAAGGCAGAAATGGATCTTATTAGGAATTACATTACTCAGATAACCCAGAAAGAAAAAATAAGTCTTATACGACGTCAAAATGAATCGGAGGATGCGTCATCTTCATCATTTAACTGGTTAATTGTCGGCTCTTTAATGTTTCTCATTGTAATTGGTTTATTGTTTTATTACATATTTAAAACTTTCACTCAAAAGCTACAGATTGAAAAGAAAGTCATACAATCCAAAGACGAGTTGGAGGATGTTTTAAATCTCAACCGTTATCACAACTGGCTTTTAGAGGGCTTAAAACATTTGGCAGAAGAGATGCAAGGCCAAACCAGCAAAGAAAATTTATGTGCAATCGTACTGAAAGAGCTTTTGTTTTATACCGCAGGTATATCCGGAACATTTTACCTATTTGATAAAAAAAATAGCCTGCTGACCTATTGCGCAAGTCATGCGGTCAGCGCGATTGACGAGATACGCAAAGAGATTAGAATGTCTGAAACCTGGTTAGGACAAGTCGCAGTTTCAGGAAATTCAAAAATTATTGAAAGGAAAATTAATGCTAACATTGCATTTTCTACATCAATTGTACAAAGGGAACTACCTTATGTGATCATTGTGCCAATTTTTTATGAGGAAAGTCTTGAGGGTGTTATTGAATTAGGGTATTGGGACAAAATCGATGATTCGAAAATCGAATTTATTAATTCCACCACTAATCGTATTGGCGTCAGCCTCCATAATATGAAATCGAAGACTGAACTTGAATCTTTATTATTAGAAATACAACAGCAAAAAGAGGAATTGCAAGTTCAAGAGGAAGAGCTTCGGGAAGTGAATGAGCAATTACGTCTTCAGATTAACACTAAAATATAGCAGGATTTTGTCCACTTAATAAATATAGATCCTTCATCGGCTTCAAGCTATAGTCGAAGAGGCAGATTGCTTGTAAATCTACCTATTGCCTCAATAATACCAGACAGAAGTGCATGGTTTTGACTTAGTTATTTGACAAATTGATTTGTCACGTAGATTAATAAATCATGGTCGGAAAAGGTTTTCAAACCAATTGAACATAACGGTGTTGAATAGACTAAATACTACCAAATGGGAACAACAGAAAAAACAAGCGTGTTAAACGACCTAATTGAAATTAACAATGATCGCGTAGCAGGGTTTGAAAAAGCCCTTGGCGATATTAAAGACGAGAACATCGATCTTAAAGCAGTATTCGAAGAGTTTGCAGCTCAAAGCCGCAAATACAGCCAGGAGTTGGCAGCATTAGTTGGCGCTAATGCAGGCGAAGTAGAAACCGGCAACAGTATAGCAGGCACCCTACACCGTGCATGGATAGATGTTAAGTCAATCTTCGGTGACAACGGCCGTGAAGGCATCTTGAATGAAGCAGAGCGCGGTGAAGATGCTATCAAGAAAGCGTACAAAGACGCGCTTACCGATGGCGGCTTGAGCAGTGATGCGTACAGTCTCGTAGCTGAACAATCTCAAGGCATCAACCGTGGCCACGATACTATCAAAGCGTTGAGAGACGCTTCGAAGTAAGTAAGAACAATTTGTTTTAAAAGAGCGGCTTTCGGGCGCTTTTTTTTGTGCCTATTTTCGTGGCAAGTAATATCGTGTTGAACTTCAACAACAATCCCACCTTAAATTAACAATTTTTCTACTGCGGAAATATTTGGCCTACAATTTGCATCCATAAATCTTTTAAGGTTGGATTATGGAAGTGATGTGCAAGATTGGCAATGACATTAAGCCCTTAGACGTCGAGCGAGAAGATTCGAATTTGAATGAATGGAATGTTTATGATCATCTTAACATTATAGCGAAACTGGCGTGTTGGGGAGAGATCAATGGGCTTCAAGTTTGGGGAAGTAAAATCCCAACCAGTCTTACGGAGGAGCAAATTTATTGGATCGGTGTTCAAATCAGCGCGGCGGCAGCATAAGTCAGTTTAAATGGGCTCAGATACTAATTATTACCCTGTTCAATCACAACGACGTTTCAATCACAACGCGTCTTTTGGCGGCTCAATTCTGATATTACTATTTTTGATAACGATGCTTTGCTTCATATTTTTTGCAATGCACCCTATACGATCTACAGGTGAACCCGTCAAGATTAATAAGGCAGTCGAACTAAAATCGGACCTTGTGGTAAACTACGCTAACGAAGACCTGACGGTTTTAAGGTCAGATCTAAGAAAGGACGGATGGTTATATCTAGAAGTACCCGATGAAAGGTATTCTAATCAGGCTCAGAAGTATATAAATATTGCCAGGAAAGTAAGGGCTTCAGATATTGTGGCTGTCAAAGTTCTCTCGACCGATAAAGAAACACTTGGCATCGCCTTTTATTAGGTATGGCCGCCAACAAAAATGCCAGCAACTAGGCTGGCAGGATCGGCTCGAACTAACTATCAACTTTCATCTGGTGTCACACCAAATTCATTTGCCCAATACTCGTAGTCTTTATCATCTAAATCCTCGATTTTCTGAGGCTTACCCTGTTCATCCATATTTAAGGTTTTTTCTTAGTCATGGCCTTCTTGCTAGTGCTGTAACGCATATCGGGCGTACCATCCTTTTTCAAATGTTTGTTCTCGTTATAGCGCTTGTCAGGCTTGCCTGATTTGGTCATGTGCTGCTGGGCGAATGTGCTAAAGCTAAACAGCACTAAGGCGATAATAGTGATCAGTTTTTTCATGGCTTAAATTTCTATAAAAACTTGGCTGACAGGGAAATGTTTTAAGCGATTCAACCATTAATCCTATTTCTTTTTCGAGGCGTCGAATTTTGATCTTTCAATGATAACAGCGTTTTCATTAATTAGGCGCTTTGCGTAGTCTAATTGTCGCCTAACAAATTCTACTTGCTTGGTGATGCTGTCAACCGGCGGCTTTTTGTAGTCATTGTAACCCATAACTTTTTCGTTACAAATTGCGTGCTAAAAATACTTTAAAGATTTACAAACAACTATCATTGAACAGTAGTTATACGCATTAGTAATTTTCATAAGCTGTTAGTTATTACAGTGAAGCCCGGGCTTTTAGTAATTCCCGGGCTTTTTTTACCTGTGAGAAGATCCTCTGTTAAGGCAAAGCTAGGGTCTTGATAGCGTAGGAACATCCAAAATACAACCATGGATGTTTTAACATTATTGTTGTAACTTTGTGACATCGACCTCATGCGTAGGGTATCAACATTTTCAGATGTGTTTTAATTAGCTCACAACAATCGGCTAATATTTTCATCCCTACATTAATTATGGCTCACGTACTAATCATTGAAACCACAGAGATTGCAGCTGTTCTGGATTTTCTTTTAAAGGAAGATGGCCATACTACCACAATTTTTGATGCGGTAAACGATATCCGTCACGTTGCTGCGATTATTCCAGATGTGATGTTTATCCATGAACGAAACTTGGTAGGTTTTTCCGGTAGCGAGATTGTACGACAACTTAAGTCTTTTGAATCTACTAAGAACATAAAAACTGTGCTGTTGTCTACGAGTCCTGATATAAAACAACAGTTTATGGACGCCCGCGCGGATGCGTATTTGCCAAAGCCATTTGACATTGACCAGATACCACTTCTAATGCGGAGGCTGGTGCCGGCATCGAAAGTTATAGACCCATTAATTTAAACCTGTAAAAAGGCCAACCTAATTGCTGGACGCCTTTTGAAACTTAACTTACGCTGTAACATAAACATTTTTCCCATTTGCACTTGTTACGATGTATGATGGATATTGACTGATATCATTAGGATAGCCTTGTTTTGTTCTAAAAATATTAGTTTCAGAGTTGTAATCCAATGCAGAAAATTCGCTACCCTGAAGCGCAACCAAAAAAGCTGCATTTTTTGAAGGATTTAATGACATACTTACCGCCCCTCTCATCCCTGTTGCAAACGGTTGCCCTTGAACCGGTGTCAAAGTTAGACTTGGGTTGTCAGATACAAATGATGATATTGTATTATTTTGATTGAGTACTGTTACAAACGAAGGCTTTCCTGCAACACACACACACGGCTTGCGCTTAAAAGTCCTGGTTGATTGTTGTACCAGACAGCTAATGCAACATAGTAAAGTTTCCCGTTTGGAACGCTAATAGACGCGTTAATAGAAATATTGGGTTCTGAACCTGTTCCATGAACGACAAACGTTTTAGCACTCCTTGTTGCGTGCAGCCAGTCAGTTCCTGAAAAGTGATATTTTCACTGTGCAACTGGGCATTTACAACTTTGTTATGGAAAAGTCATTGAATAACGATCTTTCATTGGCGTGTCCGTAAAAAAGTAATGGTTAACTCTCCGCCCAAACATTCTTGATAAAAAGTCATGGCTTGAAAGCAATTATCGTCAAAGAGCAAAAAGAGTAAGAGTAAACCATTTCGAAGCGTTTAAAGTCGAAATCAGGAACTTTTTTGAAACAGTTTCTCAACTGTTGGATTAAGAACATAATTCCCATTTGGACATCAATTGAAGCTATTGCTGTATAACCGGAATTAAGTGCCATTGACATAACGTTTGTAGATTCGGGAGGTGTTACCATTTAATCTTAGGCTGGTATTACAAACTGTTTAGGATAAAATTTTACATTGCACACTTTGACAATCCGATTGTCAATTGTGATAAGGTTTAGGTAAAGTCCCCAAACAGCGAGTGTGAGGGGACTTTAATTTTTGACAAAAGATACCATGTACATAGGTTACTGATCACTCATTTTTAAGGTCCTGAACAAGGCGCAGCATTACCGTTTCTGAAACAAGCGCCAACCTTTTTACTATTTTTAAACCCGCTCTAATACCGCCTTCATCAGGGTTATACTCTTCAAAGTAGGAAGCTTTTTGACCGGCGTCTTTGATAAATGTGTAAAGCTGGACTCCTTCTTCGGTATCAAGTTTGAAAGCAGCTCTAATCTCATTTGTGAGAAGTAATGTTAATTTAAGGAGCCTCGACAAGTTGTGGGCTTGTACCCTATAACCAATCACAGATTCAATTATAGCTTTTAAGTAATTACGTGTTGCCTGGTTGAGCATAAAGCATGCGAGTATCAGGTCTGCCTTTTTAAGCTCGTTTCTGTTTTTTAATAAGTTTTCAGCAGCAGCAATGAACAAATCACCCTGGCTTCCCCATCTTGCCCATTTGTTTTCTGCACGGTCGATAAGTGTCGCGTTATTGATCTGCTGCGGGGCAGGTAAAACGATATTTCGATCTCGCTGATATAGCACTTCTCCTTTTCCAACTAACTTGGTCCAAAATCTTGCGCCGGATTCAAGGCCTTTTACCACAGTATCGTACTGGTGAACGATGGCGAATACCTCGGCTAAGTGCTTACAATGGTCTTCGATCTTATTTCCGAGCTCGCCGTCATCGGATGTGTCTTTGATGTTTCGGATCAAAACCAGGTAAAATATCTCAGGATTATCATTCTTACCCGGGTAGAAGATCATGTCGATCATGGGAAAGCGCTCCGTGATAAAATTGACCAGCTTGTCCAGTAAAGATTTATCCTTTTCATTGACTGCAGGAAACAATTCTTTCAGCACCAGCCGCCTGGCAATTTTCTTGACTTTTGCAACGCTGCCATAATTATCCTTAAGATAAGGCTCATCGCTTTCCCTTTGATAGATGAGCCAGGTTACATCATAAAGCAGTTTTAAGTTGTCATATACTCCAATGATCTCCGCAGTTTCTGTAACCTCGTCAGTTGGCTTGGTGTGTAAAGCATCTGATAACCACATATTCAAGCTGTCCCTGAAAGATTGTGGCTTGATTTGCCTGAAAACTTTCTTTAACGCCAGGTAAGGATTGACTAAGTACTTTCCCCGCAAGTTTTTCGGAAAATACGTCCAGTCTTTTTTTTCCTGCTTAATTTGGTTTTTATCTACTTTCTTAATATCTGAACTGATGTCATTGTAGGAAAGCATTAATAAATAAGCCGCTTCCATCATTTTGATATTGAGTTCATGCTCGTATAGCAGTTCGCCCGGGCCATATTTTCTTCCCTTGAAGCAATCTTTGTTGATCACGTAATACCGCCACTCTTTTAAATATGCTTTGTGACCCTTAATGCTGTCAGCAGTAAAGAAGTCATAGAGTGGCTTTAATGGATTTTGAATTTCATTAAAAGACAGGAATTTAGGGTAGTGGTCAAATGGTGTATACCTGGTGTTGTACATATGAAAAGCGGCTTAGCCAATCTGCATTGACTGGCAATTCAAATGACCGTAACGCGCCTGTTCTACGAAACTTTTTAACTTTCTATCTTAGAAGTAACGTGGTATTATTTATCTTGCATCAGCCCCGAAAAACACGTTAATTAGCGTTACAGAAAATTATTACATTTGACTAAACCTTAAATAACTCATGGACGCTACAGCTGAAAGATCAAACTATATCCACCAAGGCAGAAACGTTAAACGCTTCCGCGAAATGCTTGGCTTGAAACAGGAAGCATTGGCGTTGGAATTGGGAGAAGATTGGAATCAGAAAAAGGTTTCATTACTAGAAAGCAAAGACGTCATCGAAGCTGACATCTTAACTCAAGTTGCTCAAGCACTAAAAGTACCCGAGGAAGCAATTAAGAATTTTGACGAAGAAACAGCTATACATAACATTCAGAATAATTATGATAGCTCCGTTATAAATGGTGGACCGACAATTAATTATCATCCAGTGTTTAATCCCATCGATAAATGGTTAGAAGTTCTTGAAGAGAACAAGAAGCTTTATGAACGGCTATTGGAAAGTGAGCGCGAGAAGGTTGAGATGTTGAAATCTAAATAACATTATTAGTACTACTTCTCACCAGCGATCGAATGCCACTTGAGATAGACTGATGAGAATTTGAGTACAGACGGTCATTTGTAACACATGCAAAAATTCGAAGCACAATCTTATTACGGACGGCGTTAAAAACTGCTAACTTGTTTTTACCCTCAGCAACTTTCCGCTTGTAATAAACATTAAGTTCTGAATTCTTAGTGCGAACAGCAGCAAGCGCGCATAAGTGAAGGAGAGATTTCATTTTATGGTTAGCCATCTTAGATACTCTGGCTTTCCCATTGACTATTCCGGAACTTTTTAAAAACGGCACTACCCCTGCGTAACAAGCGAATTTTTTCCCGTTTGCAATTGTTTTGAATTCATTCGTTGTGATGATAATTTGCGATGCTGTAGTGACACCGACACCCGGTACAGAAGTGATTATATTTATAAGATGGTTAAGTTTACTATCACCTACGATCAAAATACTTATCTCTTCATTTATTTTTTTTACTTCCTTTGAAACAGCTTCAATACTAGAATGACATAGCGCTTTGAGTTGTTTTGCGCTAGTCGTATTACTAAATCGTGTTCCTTCGGCAATTGGTGTTGTTAATGCTTTTTGTATTGTTATCAGCCTAGTTCTAAGAGTTGAGAGCGCACTTAATTGGTCAATTATTGGTCGTTTAGGTTCCCAAAATTTAAGATGCTCGCGATTACGGTATAGGTATTGTGCGATACGCAATGCATCAACTATATCGTTCTTGCCACGGATATTTCCAAGTGAACTGCGTATTTGGGAAGCGTTTTCAATTACGAATTGTGCTCGCTTTTTTAATAAAAAATCTACAAGATAATTTCCGTAAAACCCTGTGTGTTCAAAACCAAATACCATTTTAGAAAATGGTTGACCACAGAGCTTTTTTATCCGAGGAATTGCGTCTTTAATATCCTGTTTAGTATTTGCGATAACCTCATGTTTTAAAAGAGCATAATCCTTTAATATAACGAGATCAAGCTTATTTTTTGAAATATCTATACCAATGAAATATTTTAAATTTTTCATTTGAAAGTAATGGCAGGTTTTCAGACAAAATATAGGTCATTAACCTTTGCATTCATTTAAATCGCCTGCCACTGCCGCAAGTCACATATTAAATTTGCTCGTTCGATAGGCCGTGAACCTGGACTGTGATATAATTCTAGTAAATGACAACGGCTTATTACCAAACTACTAATATTGGAAATTGTTCGGCGGAATTGATTCGGCATCTCAATCTGCAATGTTAAAAGAGGAGCAGGTCGTTTAACGACCTGTTCCTCTTTTTTAGTTTAAACATGAATTTTGCTCTTACGCGACTGCTTTTTTGCCGGAGCATCCTCCTTTTGCTGCTCGCGTTGCTTTAAATTGTTCACCGGTTTTTGCTCCGTGTGTAACAATTCCTCCCGTTTTATTCTTTTCATCTGATGGTCGTAAAGATCAACAGTTTTGAACTGGGGATTTGCGGCGATAAAGTATTTTTTTTCTCCGTTATCGCCGGCAATAGTGACTTGCTGCGCATTACCTTTTTTAAGGGAATACATCAGCTCTTCCTTTGCCTTTGATTTATCAAGCTCTTTGATGCCTTTGCCGGAAATGACCTTTTCCAAATCAAATCCATATGCGTCATGGTAATGTTTGATTTTTTTGTTGCCATTTTCTGTAAGATTTTTATCGTCCAGCACCAGCCAGGCGTGATACTTCTGACCTTCCAGATTATGTAATTGTTTATACACAGCGCGGCCGTCCATTAAATTAAAAGCCTCTTTAGCCGTAATACCGCTACCCTTATTTATATAAAAGGTTTGCTCGATATTTTTGGCCGCATCACCCTTGTTATTGATAACTGCATCGTACTTATTAAAAAAATACATGTCCTGATTGTCACCCGCTTTGAAGTGAAGTGTATAATCAACCGTTTTATGGTTAAATTCGTGCTGCAGGTCAAGCGTAAATTCCGGTGTTTTAGCGGCAATTTTCTTGTCCAGTTCTGCCTTAAGCTTGTCCCCAAACCCAAGGTTTAGCAAGCTCTTTTTCAAAAATTCAGAATTTTGAGAATTCATAATTTAAAGATTAAATAAATAAAAAGCGTTAATTAAAGTGAGTAGCAGCAACAAGATTATTAAGCGACTGCTGTGGTCTTGGTTGTAATATTGTTAAATCGCTTAGATCATCCTGTTTGACCTGTAAATAGATATGGCGATTACCATTATGCTCATAAAGTTCAATGTTGAGCGCCTGGTTTTCTGAAAGTGAAAACCGTTTAAAGGCAAAAACCCGGGCAATTTCCTGTTTGTGTCCAACAACTGTTTTCCTGCTTAGCGACGTATAAGTTGGAATAATCTCTTCTTCATGAGTTGCCATTCTTTCTACTGTTTTGAGGTCACGGATATAGAATCTTGCGAAATCTAACTCGTACGGAAGTTTAGATTTGTTGCGAACATCAACTCGGAAAAACAATTTATTACTGGCAAGTGAGATTTTGCCTACCCAAGCTTTTACGCCACCAGTTTTTTGGTGATCTGCAATATTATTTCTTTTTCCTGATGAAAGATCCCTAGCAATGGCGGCATAACCGCGCGCCGTCGGTATTGCTGCTGATAATTTATTGCCAATTTCGATTCGTTGTCCGGATCGGCCGTACGAATACGCTACCGGTATTCTAAAAACCTGAGATGTGTTTACGTCCCGAATTTTTAATAAATATGGCTGAGGAATATTCTGGTTTGCTTTTAAAGTTATTAAGGCATTTTCCTTTTGAATGATTTGCAGATCCTTTGGAATTTTTCCTAAGACATTAACCGGACTGGCGAAGGAAAGTATGGTAATTCGATCTTTGCTAACATAGGCGGTGTACTGCGCCATGGAAATTGTTCCCACAAACAGCAGATTAATAAGCATAACTAACTTTTTCATGATGATTTTTTAATTGTCGCGGTCGTTAGCGTCTTTAAGTAATACCTTGTATCCTGCTTTTATTTTGACCTTGATTTGTTTCACTTTATGATTGAATAGACCTTTTGCCGCTTCGACACCTGCGCTCGCGGCTTGAGTGCCCAAAGACTGATTCATTGACATCAGCTGCATAGAGCTTACTGCATTACCCATGCCGTCTTTTGCCGCATCCCGGCTGATGGACCCGGGGACGTACAGGCCCTGCATGCCGTCAAGATCATAGACTTCAAGCGCAACCGGCAGGATATTATTCAGATACCTGATACTGGAAATTTTAACTTCCAGGCGCTCATTGTTCAATGCACAGGTGCCGTATACAAAACTTCCTTTTGGTATCATTTCGCCGTTGACATAAATACCATCCAGCAGGCGCAATTTGATGACCGCGCCGCTTACCAAAGTCTGGTCTTCGTGCACTACAGCCTGAACCGTATTTCCCCGCTCTTTGACAGCACCAGATTTGCTGTATCTTTTTATTTTGTTGTTAGGACTATATGAAGCATAACTGCCTTCAAAATTATTACCTGGTTCAAGATCATCGTCATCGTTTCGCGCAGCAACAATAGCATATACCCTCCCGTGATTTCGCATAGATTGATTTCGTAAGGTACTGTTAGCGCTACCCGGATTCTGAATCTCATTAATTTGTGCAAGCATGTCACTAAGCTGTTTCATTTCAGGATCATTTCCTGCCCCACCATTATTAATCGCTCTCATCATTAAATTAAGCCGCTTAACATCAGCATTTGATGCCGAAGGCGAAGAGTAACCGCCACTGGCTGAAGTCGCAGCTTCCGGCTGGCTGATCTGTTGATTTATCGCTGCCAGTTTTGCCTGGATCTTTGCCTCATTCACATCCGCAGGGGATGGCGTGCCGGTAAGTTTTGCGCTTGAAATCTGATCCGTACTGTCTGCGTGGCTTATGCCCATTGTTTTGATAAAGGCATCACTGACACCGTTATTGCCAGCGTTAGCGTCAGCCTTTTGGCTTTGATAAACACCCATTTTGTCCTGGTCTTTTCGGTCCTTAAAATTTGCTTGTGGCAAACTGGTGTTTAACCCTTGATTTGGTTGTATACTATCATTAAATGATCGTTGTTTCCCGCCACCCAATGCCCAAAAGGCAAGGGTTAAGAAAGGCAGGACTAGTAGTGGAATCATCACCAGAAATTTTCGTTCTTTTAAAAATTCAGGCGTGTGGTGCGGTAACCTGCTGCTTTTTAATGCTGCTTCCATAATTGACTTTTTATAGTTAATGAATCTGTTAATTGTCGTTTATTTAATTTAGAGAAAGGGAAATCCGAGGCCTGCCCAATGTGGGCAGTATTGTAGTACTGAGAAATTTTAGCAGTTGATAAAAATGGTCGCCATGTGTCAGCTGCGATAAAAATGGAAGTGGACGTCCAGAAAAGTAGCAGGGCAATTTTTTTTTGACGCGTCGAGTAAGCGTTGAACCAATGGTTCAGAATACTGGCAATTTTCCATTGTACATTTAGAATGCACTTTGCGATTGATGCCGCGATCTTTTCAGCGTTATGAGGCATTTTAGTGTTCGTTCTCATAATAGCTATTTCTGAATTGTGGTGTCTTTGTTCGCTAAGGTCTCCCAATGAAGGATCAGAAATCCGTGAGGGTTATTATCTGATCTGGATACATTTCTCAGATATCCTTGGGTAATCAGATTCCGGTTCACAGTCGATGTTGACCGAATCAACTTTTCAGTTGCATAGCATTTGAAGTAATAGGGGTATTGATTGATGTCGAGGTATACACTATCCACATTCACTTGCTGACTGATGTTTCCGGATATCAGGTTATTGTAATAGCTCTTTTCCTTAAGATCATTGTATTGATTCTTAGCGCTTTCATCAGCCAGATATAAGGCCTTGCCAATGTTTGCATCGATGACCTTTTCATCGGGGTCGAGGGTAAAGAAATAATGGTGGAACATACGGATATGGTCTCTTGCCTCGACCGGTATGTTGTCTTTTCTGTCCGCTGCAAAAGCTTCCAGAGCTTTTCCGTTAGCTAAGATGTAGATGTGATTTGAAGCAATATTCGCTGCCTGAAAACTTTTGTAAAGCGCAAAGCAGGAAATAATCGTACAAGCAGCAATTAAGATATAACTGAATAGTTTAACATGACTAAATGCTGATTCGATATTCTTAAGTTGTGTGAACATAACTTTAAAATTTAAAGGTTAAGAAGCCTGTTTAGGGTCAATTTTTGAGGCCTGTGTGTTATTGGCACGATCCCCCTTATCTTGGAAATAGGGTTTAGAAACTGCGCTGGCAGCCATGCTTTCACTTGTATTCGAGCGTTGATTTCCGAAAGAATCTGCAGTCATGCTACTTCCGCCAGAAGCTGCACCAACCACCGACCGGCTTGTACTGCTGACCAAACTATTCACCTTTTGTAATAAACCATTCCCGCCGCCCGCGTTCACAATATAATTAGCGACACTAGGCACCGTGAAGTATCCTATGATGCCAATAATTAGAAAGATGAGGTATGCGGTATCAGTAGAACTGAAAAAGGTAATACCGGCACTTTGCACCTGCGAAATATCCAGTTTGAGCATGTTCTCCTGAACCTGGCCGATGATCGCGCCAAAGATGTTGGCAACCGGCAGCCAAAGGAAAACATTTATGTATTTGGCAAGCCATACGGTCAACGTGTGCTGGAATCCGTCAAAGACCGCGAGTCCGAATACAATTGGACCTAGAATGGCCAAAATAATAAGATAAAATGTCCGGATTGTATTGATGCATAATGCAGCCGCTTCAAATAGAACCTGCAACACCTCTGACATCCACTGTTTGACCGTATTGCGGAAATTGTATGAAGCTTTGGCCATAGCAAACTTCATATCATTGCCAACACTCGCAAAAACTCCTTCATCTTTTCCTGTAGGATCATCCGGGTGAGTGTATTTATACCATTTGTCACGGTCGCCATCACCATCCTGTCCTACATACATTTGCCAGGTGTCTGTCTTTTCGATTGCCGCTTCTTTAGCTTTTAGTAAGGCAGCTATAGCGGCATCAGAATTTTGAACCATTCCACCAGTAGCAGTAACGGTTGGTGACATAATCCCATTAATTACTGCGATTACCGTAGGAAATAAAAGTATTGCAATGCCCAAAGCAAACGGTCGCATCAACGGATAAAAGTCTATTGGCTCTGCAGAGGCAATCTGCCGCCAGACCCTGCTGCCGATATACCACATGGCACCGATCCCGGCAATTGCTCTTCCTACGCCGATAAGCTGGCTGCACATTGGGAGCATGTCGTTGTAAACACCATTAAGTGTTCCCTGTAGGCCCTGAATATTTGTTGCAAGACCGTCCGCCTTGGATAATAAAGGAAAAGCGACTCCTAATACCGCAAAAATTGCGGATAAAATTATCTTCGTTTTCATAAAGTTGTATTTAGTTATTTACGCCGTTCAGTTGTTTTAGCGTTCGCGTTTCAGCAGCGTCTTTCGTTCGCTGAATACTCAATAGTATGCCTTGCCGGTTGAATTGCCGTAGAAATTGGAGTTTGTCGGAACTGCTTGCATAAATCCGGTCGATGGCTCTTAGCCGTTCATCGTCGGACATCCTCAGCTTTCCGGCAGTTAGTATATTACTTAATTCATCCAGATTTTGCAGGCTTCCTTTAACCAGGTCTGAATAAACATTACCCATGTAAGTTAGCTCGTCGGTACTAAACAATCGGCTTTGCCTAAACCTATTGTAATTACTTTTGTACTCGGTTATCAGGCTTACTTGTTGCGAAATAATTTCAGCAACTCTCCCATAATTCCTGACCATTGGATTGACAGCCATCAAACCATTCAGGTAAACACTATGCAGGTCGAAGTTACACTTGGATAATTGGGAGATATTGCCATACCCTTGCTGATAGATCTGATACCCCGTTTGCATGTCACGAAAAATGCCCTTTAGCTGGGTAAGTTTTTCAATATTTAAAATCAACTGCTGCAACTCTTGAACCTGTGCTTTGGCAGGTTGACTAATTCCTATACATAAGAAAAATGCAACTGCAATAAATGGGTATTTGATATGATTTTTCATGTCTGAAGGATTATTGGATGCCAAGCAATTTCTTTTCCGTGGCTAAACTATTGGATTCACTTTTCCGGTTGGCCAGAATGCCTTTCAACTGTTCTGAAAATGTTGATGCGAAACGATAGTTGTTTTCCATTGCAGAATGAATTATGTCAATATGCTTCAGTCGTTCCTGGTCACTCATTTTTAGCTTGCTGTCTGAAACAATTATTTGCAATTCATAAATCTGCTGATCACAATCATTTAGTAAAGCTGATTTGACATTTGATATATATTTCTTTTCTCCGCCGATCAGCCCGGCCGACTTTTCAATATTGAACATACGGCGAAGAATATCCTGTTGCCATTGCACGATGTCCTTAACCTGAGTGTTGTTCTTAACTGATGCGTTAACGTGACTTAAATTATTGTAATAGTTAGCATGCAACCCGTTTTCTTCTATAAGAGCATTCGTTATTGATCCCAGGCCATTATGGGCGATATTATTTCCCACGCGGTAATATGCAGCGTACATTTCCAGCGCAGCGATCTGTTGTGCCAAATATTTTTTTTGTGTACTTTTTTGCTGAAACCATTCTGCAAAAGTTTGTGCTTTCGCATTTGCAGCAATTGCAGAGGCTGCTAATGTCATTACTGTAAAAGCAAGTAATTTTTTACTCCTTTTGCGGATCTTTGCAGCCTTTAATGATATTAGATCAATTGATTCCATAAAGCTTTTTAATTGATTTCGTATCGTTTAAATCTTTACTTCGCGCCAAACTCAACCGTACTCCTTGGTTATTGAACTGGTGCAAGTCATCGTAATTTTCGTCCAGACGATCACTGGCTTTATTTATCAGCTCCAGTCGCTGCTCATCAGTCATTTGGGTTTTCATCGGGCTTACCACTAACATGATCTCATCTAGATTTTTGACGCTTGCATCCAGAATACCGGTGTAGACTTGCTGCATATAATTCAGCTCATTGGCATTAAAGTGTGCGTCTTGTCTGAATAAACTCCAGGCCCTTTTGTATTCATTCACTAATGCCAGTTGTTTAAGCGTGATATCTTTGATACGCTGGTAATTAGAAATAACTGCTTTGATTTTCCATAATTCTGAATAATAATTGCTGAACAAGCTCTTTTGCTGATCTGACCATCCTGAGATTTCCGTTAGCTTTAACTGGGACATTTGATTCTCAATAGCCTTCTGTGCATTCTGCAGCCAGATCGTTTTGTTTTGCATTCGCTGCACTTTCAGATCAATGGCTTTTATCACTTTTGTAACTGTCATGTTGATTACGTCACCAATTATAAATTGAGCTCTAACACTTTGGCCCACGAGGAAAAGTGTTATTCCAAGCATTGATGCAGTTAACTTTAGCCTTAATTTTTGCATAAAACCTCCCCGTATCATTCGCAAATGCGAATAATTCTTGAAATATTAGATGAGTGCAATTATTTAAATCGAATAAATTCTGAGTTTTTTATTCGGATACTATTATTGTTCGAGTTGATGTAAAGCTGTCTACCATACGCGGATTCTGCAAGTAAGCGAGTGTTAGGATTCCATGTACCTTGCCATTTCTGAACTCTATATTGCTTTCCTTTCAACATATTATTAATAATACGTTGATAACCAATCCTTTCCTCAATTTGAAAGGAATTGATGTTATCTAGTTTGGTAATAATTAAGGTATCGTATGCAATACTGTATTCACTTTTTTCATAAATGGCGTAGGATCCTGTAATGAGTTGTTCATTATTTGTGGAGCAACTAATAAGAACTATCATCAATAATAAATCTAATAGGACTAGGGACTTTATCATAGTTTGTAATTAAGCTGCGTTTTCTAATTCTTCTTTAACAATTGCCGCGATGGCCTGCTTTACACCACCTAATTTTTGAGTATAGGCATTTACTTTAGCCTTTTCAGAAGATTCTGTTGTATAGGTCCAGTATTCTTCCCGGCTAACCTCTGTCCGATAGACTTTCGAAAGCTGGCCGTTCAAACTGATGAATACCTCTTTGTATTTATGGTTTTCATCATTGTTACGGTTCATACTCATAATGAGTGCCGTCTCTTTATCGGTAATACCCAATAGCTGTTGAATTTTTGGAAAGTCGTTTTGATACTTCCTTTGGTCTAGCAAAATCTTGCAGTCGCTATTATTAATGATCGCCTGTTTAACAACCGGTGAACTGATAATATCTTCAATATCCTGGGTAACTACTAAAGCTTCCCCGAAATATTTGCGAACTGTTTTGAACAGGTATTTTATGTATTCGGCCATTCCTTCACGGGCGATTGCTTTCCAGGCTTCTTCGATCAAGATCATTTTACGAACGTTCTTAGGAAGCTTTCGCATTTTGGATACAAAGGTTTCCATAACGATAAGCGTTACGACTGGAAATAGGATTGGGTGATCTTTGATATTATCTAATTCAAAGACAATAAACCGGCGCTGTAAAAGGTCAAGATTTTCTTTAGCATTCAACAGGTAGCCATATTCGCCACCTTTATAGTATGGTTTTAGTACAAACAGCATGTTATCAATATCAAACCGGATATCCTTGACTTTTGACTGCTTCATACTTTCGTAGAAATCGACACTCAAAAACTCATAGAAGCTATCAAAACATGGAAATATTTCTGGTTGTGCTTTAAGCTTTTTATAATAATGATACAGGGCATCAGAAATTGCTACATATTCCGAACGCTGAACGCCCTCATCTTCTTTCTTCCATAATGCCAGGATCATGGCTTTAATGCTCTCCTTCTTTTCAGTATCCAGGGTGTCGCCATCAGCTATAAAAAATGGATTAAAGCTAATGGGCTTATCCTCCGTATAAGTAAAATAATAGCCACCAACCAAATCGCACAATCCCTGATAACTATGACCTACGTCTACTAAAACAATATGTGCGCCTTGTTCAAAATAACTTCGAAGCAAATGGTTGGTGAAGAATGACTTACCACTCCCGGATGGTCCTAAAATAAATTTGTTGCGGTTTGTGGTGATCCCTTTGCTCATCGGTTCGTCACTTATATCCACGTGAACAGGTTTACCAGAAAGCCTGTCGCCTAAACGTAACCCACAGGAGCTGATGCTGGAACGATAATTAGTTTCCAGGTTTAGAAAGCATGTCGCCTGCTCAATAAATGTATCGAACGTATCATTCATGGGAAATGATCCAGCATTTCCGGGTAAACCTGCCCACCAGATCTGTGGCGCACCGTCAGTTTCTTGTTTTGGCTGCGCGTCCATCTGAGCAAGCGAAGACGAAACCCTATTTTTTAAATCCTTTAAGGCTGCATGATCATCTGTCCAGGCAAATACGTTGAAATGAGCTTTAACGGGCAGGCGCTGCTGGCTGATCGCCTCATTTAAAAAATCATGAGTCGCATCGCGGCTGATTGAATTTTCGCGGGAGTAAGCGGACAATGATTGCAAGCGTAGTTTCTTAGCCTCCAGTTTTTTAATCGTTTGCTGGCTATCACCAATAAAAATGTACTGATTATAAATGTGGTTGCAGTTTAACAAAGTTCCAATAGGGGAGGCGAAGCCGGTACTAAATTTTGTTTTGTCTGTACTGTATTTATCGTACGTGATCCTTGGGCCGCACAAGGGCGGCAAATCCTCTGTGTCGCTTAAAGTAAATAACTGGCAATGATTATCGCCGATCCTGATTTCATTTTGAATATGTACGTCTTTAATAACCGGGTTATCATTTTCATTTACAAGAAAGCAATACTGTTCTACTATACCCGGAATAGTTGCGGTTCCTGTTAACTCGTCATCCTTTAGGCTGATTAAACTTACCAGACCGCTATCTTCCAAAACCTTAATGAACTGTCCGGCACTATCCAAAAAATCCTTAAATAGCTCATCACAAGTCGTTTGAACAGGAGTAATTTTTTTGCGCATTAAAGTGGAAACAGCGCTGGTGTAGGATTTAAACCTGTCTGGTTTTTTAGTTAGATAGATATTACAATGGTGGTCAAGATAAGGACGCTCGTTAAAATGCTTTTCACTCGCATGAGAAAGAAAAGTGTTCAATTCCTCATTATTTGCTGATTTAAATGTTGCATTATACTGCTCGCTAACAAACCAATCCTGCTTGTGAAAAACTGTATTTTTCGGCAACATTTTCAGGGCCTTAATGATCACTTCATGAAGCGCTAAATATTCATTGTTTGATAATGAGAAGATCTCAGGCAATGCCATGCGATATCCAATAGTAAGATCTCCGGCAGTTGATATTATGCAGTTGTGTTCAACCTTATAAATTGGGAATACTTGCTCCGCTTTTATTGATGAGGACATAATTATTTCTTTAATGATGTAAAAATTTTACGGGAGCGGAACGTTACGCTCACAGGTAAATATTTCTTAGCCGCCTTTTTCATCAGCCCATATTGACCGTATTTGTAGCTTAACTTATACACATGGTAAAAAAGCAGGCTACCCAGAATGGTTATGATAAGTATGCATATCATCATAGGTGCGCCCAATAGATATAATGCTGCAAAAACGATTAGTAATAATACCAGCCCCGCACCCAAATAACCAATGTATTGTGCCTTGAGACCCTTGAACTCAATGGGCCTATTAATTCCTTTGTTGATATTATAGAGCGCCATATATTTTATTAAACACCAAAAAATGACTTAAGTACAGTGGATACGATTACCAAAAAGATGCATGCGCCGAACCAGCTTGAAGCAACTTTGCCTGTATCATGGTCGCCGTCTATAAATTTCTTGAAAACTTTAATGGCGCCGACTAGTCCGACAATAGCTCCAATAGCATACATGAGTTGCGTGCCGGTGGAAAAATAACTTTTAACCTGGCTGGTTGCTGCGTTGATACCCGAATTGCCGTCTTGTGCCCAAACGCATAAACTTGAAAGAGAGAGTAGGAGAGTTGCAATAATTTTACGATAAAAGTCTATTCGGCTTTCACGTCGAGATTGATTTCGTGTTTTCATGATCGAAAGATTTAATAATGAGTTAGCAATGTTGTTCAGTACTCTATTGAACCTCGCTAAGAGCAATGGTGAATCGAAGCTTTTCATTTGCATGTTCTACTGTCCACCCCAAAATCGTAGATAAGTCAGTGACTGAATCATACCTTCTAAATGAACTAACCAGTACGTTGATGAGGGACAAGAAGCCCTCCTTATCATCACTGTTTTTGTAAACCTCGATTAAGTTTTCTATATCAGCTTCCAGTTTGTTAGCAAAATTGACTGATACATCATTCTCAACTTCTTGAACTGCTGAAGAAATGACTTCGGGATTGTGATCGTCCCCCATTGTATCACCGTAGTATATATCTTTATCATCGGCGATACTAATCATCTCTGTTTCCCTTGCCTTGCCTATAATGTTAATTGAATTATCTACGGCAATTGGAAACTTTGAGGGTGATTTACCCTTACCTTTTAGAAAACCGGCAAGCTCTGACTGATAGTAGCGAAGGGCTATGTAGAAATAATAACCTCCGGTTAATGTTATTAACGCAGTCAGGAAGTGTTGCCATGATATTGAAGCTAACATAATTTTGCCTTAACCCTCACCGCGACATGCGGCGATTTGTTAGGCAAAAGTGGGTACGTTGTATTTAAGTTTATCCTAAGTTGAACCTAACTTAGGTATTTTTATTTTTCTAAACAACTGTAAGTTACTGAATATCAAAGAGAAATAATTATCAGAAATTAAAGTTTTGTTGCGCACCTTCAGCTTCAAATTTATCATCAATCCTTTTTACCAAGGCAGATTTTAATTTTTCCAAAAAAATTGCGCGTTCTTTCTTCCTTGCAGTTAAATCCAGATACTTACCGTAATATGAACCTAAATCTATTTGAAAAACATCTTGAAGGCGGGCAACTACTGTCTTTATATCTGCAGTGCCGTTGTTGAATGCTCCTTGAGCCACTAAGGCATATATTAGTTCGACGAGGTCCGTTTTACCTGCCGTCCAGATTAATGGTATTTCAGGAATTTCTTCAACGGCTGACTTTTCGTGATAAACAAGTTTTTGCATTTCCTGATTCAGATAATCCTGATATTTTTCATTGGCTATAATTTTGGAAAGTTTGAAGTCATGGCTGGTAGAATACTTTTCATCCTCTTCAAAGTCTTCCAGGTCTACCTGAACAGCAAATCCGCCACGCGTAAAGTAGATCTCATCCATTTGAGAAGCTCCGGAACGATAGTATTGGTAAAAAGTTTGATTGTGGTCAAAAAATCGCTTTATATCGGCCAATTCAGAACTGACATAGTCTTTTAAAATATCCTCACCGCCAGGCGGCATTTGCATAATGAATTTATACACACTAACAAAGTAGATGTATTTGCTGTAGAATTGAGGTTTTACAACTTTGAAAAAATAGATCTCGTCCTCATTATTTTTAAATGAATAAGTGGAAATGTAATTTTTGAGCTTCGCCATAGCTTTTTTACAAATAAGGATCGACATCCTGTATTGATCAGCAATTGGTTCTCCATTTAGGGAAAGTTCATTAAGCTGGTTTTCTAAAGCGCTGAAGAAGCGTTCAGTATATGTTCTCATGGGGTCGTTGATAGTAATACCTTTTACGACCATTGTTAATTTAATGTTATCGATGAAAACACCCTAAAAATACCGTGTTTTAACGGTGTGTTCATCCGTTAAAATTTATAGTCAATTTCTAAGGTGTATTTAAAATTTCCGACTTATAGAGAAACAGAAATTCTTTTTAACTATTCCGGCTTTTGATTGCCTCTACTAGATCCTCTTTAACAAATGCCCATTCTTTACCTAGTAGACAAATCGGTTCAAAGTCCTCGTCTGCTTCGTGGAAATTGATGAGATTTTTCAATATCAGGTCTCTTTCGTGGTTCCACTGAAAGCCTTTAGCATGAAAGCTTAGCATATCTTCGATTGAGTAAAAATTCAACAATTCATGCAAGTCCCAAAAATCCTTTTTTCTTCCAACCCTTCGAACTATATCAAGCTTCATCGCAGTAATTTGCTGTAAAGAGCCAAGCCTTATATCGTCGATAATGAGCGCATCGTCGAAAAAAGGATCACTTGCATAGAAAATGTCGACTTTTACAACATCATTATTACTATTACCAATCAAATAGGATTTGCCGAAAGCAGGGGGAGACCCAAAGTCACCCGATACAAAAGGAAAAGTCTCGTTTAGATAAGATTCAAGCTTTTCATAATTAAATGCCCCGTATGTCTCACCGCTTATGAAAAGATCAATATCAACTGACATCCGATGACCCAAATGCAGGCTCAATGCAGTACCACCCACCAGGCGATGGTCCTTCAGTAATTCTACATTCATTAGCTTAAGCAGAATCTCCTTCAGTAAAGGTGAAACGGTTTCCCAGTGCAGCATTAGGGATTTGGCTTGTAGGCAGTTCTATCAGAATTTAGTGTTTTCATTTTTCTGTCAATATCCTGAACAGCTTTTTTTCCATAAAACCTTTGAATTTCATTTTTTTCATCTTGGTTGCCTCTCTCAAGTACGCGCTTGATAACTCCCCCCTGATGTGCTTTCCAGTCTATTTTTTGGATATCGGTATCCCAGAAAAGAACCGGCCTGATTTTGGACATATCAGGGCGATTGAATGATACAATATCTTTCTTGACAAGTTTTGTTTCATAAATAGCTTGCAAGACACTCATTGTGCTTTCTTCAAGTCCAAGAGCATTGTCGATCTTAAATGCCGCCTCGGGTGTCAATTTTCGTTTGCCTTTAAGGAAAGCATTCAAGGTTTGTACCGGCATTTCAACCTGGCGGGCAAACGTGGCCTGCTTAACCTTGCGTAACTTTAATGTACGGTCCAGAATAGCTGCAGGCGCAATACCCCAATACTTTTCTATCCAGTTATCCATATTCAAATATAAACAATTTTGTTTATAAAATAATTGGAGTTTCTATATCAACTCATTGGATTGCTAAGGGACACGAATTACAAAGCGCTCTTATACCATGCAATTAAGGGGTTGGACTCGCTTCTGATTTTTGAACAATAGTTAAAATGTCGTTCTTGATTGAAAGGTAATTAGCTTCAAACACCTCATTATCAATCTGCCGAACAGAAGGAATTGATTTAAATTCAGCTTCGTCATCAGCAATCCCGCGATGATCATTTTGAATCTCACAATTAAAAGCTTTAAAGTTTATTTTGTTTTGAGGGTCGTCCGCCACCATTCCCACAAACTGGCCTGATGACAACCCGGCTATTTTGGAAGCAGGTACAGCAAAATTCAATTGAGTTGATTTATTCAAAGAGGTGTCAGAACTATTGATTGTTATGCTTTCTTTCTCCTGATTAATTTTTCCGATGCGTTCAGATAGCTGTTTTGCCGAATCTCCATTTGATTGTCCAAAAATAATATTACCTGTAATATTGAAAATGACTTCAGCTTGTTCCAAGCCATAATCTTTCTTAAGCTGACTGTAATCCTGAACCGCTAAGGAAACAGCAACTTTATTAGACCTCGCGGTAGCAATTAGGTTATCAATCCCATTGAAATAGATGGTTGGAAATTCGTCAAAAACCATACTGCATTTCTGCTGATTTTTCCGGTTAACCAGCTTATTTATCCGGTTAATATACAGGGATAAGACCGCACCGTATATTTGAGATTTCAGCGGATTGTTTGCCAGGCAAACTATTTTAGGATCATCGGGATTATTAATATCAAGTGAGAAATCATTTCCGCTTAATACGTAATAGAGCTGCGGTGACGACAAACGTGCCAAGCTGATTTTCGCGCTTCCTATTTGACCTTCCAATTGATCGTATGCCTCATTTCTCCAGGCTGATATAAAAGGATTGATAAGGACTTCCACCTCAGGTTCCTCAAGCAATAAATGGAATAGGATGTTGTAATCAAGCTGCGCAAATTCAATCACGTGTGGTAGTGTGCAAAACCGACCATCTTCATATTTTTTTAAAAACCACATTATCGCTGAAATGAAATTGATTGGTGACTCCACGAAGAAATCTCCCTGTTTTTTAATCCATTCCCGGTTGAGGCCTAGCATAATAGTTCGGGTTGCCTCAATCGCATCTGTGATTTCGGACATGGTTTGAGGTTCTAAAGGATTTGACCTATGCATAACCCGTTCGAAGTTTATTACATAAAAAGTAGGTTGAACTTTATATAAATGCTTGTGTTTCGAAAGCGCATTATAGGCTATGCGAGACAGATCATCGTATTTAAAATCGTAAATCAGCATTGAAAATCCCTTTTTAATATGCTGCGAAATAATATGTCGGATTACAAAATAAGATTTACCAGATCCCGGGCTACCGCCAATTAAAGTTCCTCTGAATGGATTTATAATATTTATCCAGCTTTTGCGGCTTTTCCCTTTTAGATTGTAAACTGCAGGAAGGTTAACAGAATACTCATTTTCTAATAGCCGTTCTTCCTGGGGGAAAGATTCATTCTCCTCATTGAATATATCCTTGTTTAAATTAATTTTAATCATTCTGAAAAGAAGACTCACTCCTGAAAGAATCAGCATATACCCTGCTGATGTAACGCCAATGTATAATAATGCTATGGTGGTGGAAGAATAGTGAGTGGCAAGAAATAGCGTGCTAACAAAGTACATGATCAGCCCGGCCATACTATTAATCGAAATTCTGCTTGCCTTAATGGATTCATCTTTTTTACCCTTACTGCCAAGTAACGAAGCCAATAACAGAATGATTGCGGCAAGTTTTGCGTGAAGCACTTTTGCAAATATTGCCATCCTCGAAATGGGTAATAAAATATGATTTACTATAGGCCTTCTTAAACCTAAAACCTGGAATGCTGAATAGCAGCTTAAATAAAAATGCACTATTAAAACTGCAATACTTAAAAGCCTTGTAAAGTCAATTATCTTTCTCAGGGCTTGTTCATTTTCACCTGTTTGCATGACGATTACGTATTAAAGTGAATGTCCTTTTCTTTTTTTCTTTCGTTTATTTTGCTGCAGCCTTGCTATAGCGGCCATGTCTTGCTGTTCATCTTTAAATAGTATGTTTAACAGCGAATTTCTATCGCCTGAAGGTGTAAATGAACCTGAAATATTGTCAGGGAATTTCAACACCTGTTTGACATTTTTTTCCTTTTTTGGAACAATTTGATGTTGCTGAATTTCCTTGTTTTTGAACCAGTTTGTTAGTGTGGCTGCACTATAATTTTTGCCTAAATCACTTCCGTTGAATACCGACTTCGATCCATGATCTACGAACGTTATCCCATACAAACGCCCTTCTTCATTTTGCCGGAAAATGACTTGAATACCTTCTTCTTTTAACATTTTTTGAAAGGCGGTTTTTGAAACTCTCACATTTAAAGCCTTTTCAATTTTCCACTTTACCTGTTCTTTCAGAGGTTTACGCAACACTTCGTTTAATCGAAAACGATCTTCTAATGCCTTCAAAGTTGGCTTGCCATAGATGCTGCTGGCCTTGATTGGCACACCCATTTTGTTTCCTTTTTCATCAAGCGCCCAATAAACCAAGCCATTTTTTTCATACATTCTTGAATCTTTAGAACCCCTATCAGCCGTAATATTGTATTGATTAAGTATTGCATTGAGTTCGGGAATGCTGGTAAATTTGTAACCTTTTACAATTTCATTCACCACGTTGGTGATTGACCTTTTAAGTTCTGACTTACCATATTCAACTTGTATTAAGGGATTAGATAATGCGTTTTGTTGCTTACCCTGATCTTCTGCCTTAACCAAGTTGTAATTTATTTCAACTTGTTTTCTGGCACATTCGGAGGCTCTGTTCGCGAGGAAATGAAAACTGATACGTTTACCGTCGGGTTTGATATTAGTAGTGACAATATGCAGGTGAGGGTGTCCGGCATCGCGATGCTGGTAAACTAAATAAGGCTGTTTACCAAATCCTAAACCATCCATATAATCATCGGCAATTTGCTGCAGTAAATCTTTCTCCAAATTTTCGCTCACCGCAAAATTTAACGAAACGTGCATTGCGTTGACGAGTGTCCGCTCGTTCCGATTTGTTAGGTCAGTTAATCTTTGCAGCTTTTCCGTGAACGTTAAGTTAGCTGGGTCTTTAAGGTAACCTTGTGCAGAAATCAACTCTGCTTTACCCTGTCTTACTTTATGTTCATTATAATTTATTGCACCACTTACGCTTCTCCCGGTTTTAATTTTTGCGACCATAGTTTAGAAAAAGTTAGCATACATTCTTTGATCTGGACTATAGCCGGATCGACCTTACTACCAATAATGGTAAGCAGATTTAACCATAAACGGTTATCCACATTTCCGTGCGCACTATTAATTTGACGAACAGCCTGGTTAAGATTATTGCCGATAGCATTTAACTCTTTTCTGAGCAATGCCAATTCCTCCAGCATTTCATCCATTGTCTTATCACGGTAATTTACCGTGATTGGTTTTTCAAGCAAAACGCTCCTGATATACTCGCTCATTTTTAAAAATCTTGTTTTTTTAAAACGTGTATCAAGTACTTTAAATTCGTTTGGCTTAAAGCGCGTAGTTACTTTGCGCTCCCTGTTTTCCTCTTCATTTTCCATATTTGTAGTCTTTAAAAATCCGACCCTGGAGGATTTTTACCCTGCTCCCCGACTGACTTCGAAAGGTAGGGGCAAGATCCGTTTGTCCGACAAACGTTTATCTTGCTGACTGCTGGTAAGAGGCAATCTCGTCCTTTAAGACTTCCTAAATCTGCCAGCAGTACGTCAAGTTTTGCATCATGTTGACTTCTTCAATTTGGCATCCAAAAATGTACTTAAAGCATCTATGCTGATGTCCTTTAAAGATGTATCATATTCTACCCCGTAGGATTTCATACGCTTTAAAAGCGGCTTTGGAATCCAGACATTTAGCTGCACCTCTTCCTCTTTAACTGCGGCAGTTTGCTTTATTGGGTGAACTTCCTGAATGGGCGTTTTTGGTGTGTCTTTTTTAAGTTTGTCCGCTAATACACCCAATTTCTCTTTATAATCTGTCATTGTAAATCTTATGTTGTTACCTCGTTACAAGGGAGATTTTTACGATTACATAAATATGTATTTATGTAATTATGCACTGATACGATTAACGATTTCCTCTGCCAGGGATGTGATTTCGGATATGGCTTTGTGATCGCTGCCGCGCAACACCCCGGCGGTAATGGAAGACCTTGCGATACTTACCCGGTCGTGGATCATCGTTTCCAAAACAGGGGTTTCCATGCTTTTCAAAAGGCAGCCTACTTCTTTGGTTATACCGGATCGAGGCTTAATCATATTCATAACAATACCAGCTTGTATCTCTGGCCTTCTAAGCTGCGCTTCTTTTACTAATGCTATAGTGGATTGGATAGCCATGACATCAAAAAAGCCTGCTTTAGTAGGCATAAGGATAAAATCCGAGAGACTGAATAGTTCCGGCAGTTTGTTTGACAAATAGGGTGGTGTGTCAACTATTATCAGGTCGCGATCTAACTTTCCGATTTCCTGCAATCGATCGTTAGTTATAACTGTCAGTCCAGGCAGTTCCTTTTCAATCTGGAATAGGCTACCCTGTAAATCCGTATCAACTAAGACGACGTTTAGCTGATCCTGAAAACACACCGCTAAGTTCATAGCTAATGTGCTTTTTCCCACGCCCCCTTTTTGGTGAGCCACCGTGATGATCTTTCCCATTTTATGTAATACTAAATTGTTGTAAATACATAATGCTGTAATTGCATAATGCTGTAAATATTTAAATACATAATCCTTTATTGAAAGAGGTCTATAATTCTAGAATAGTGTAATGCTTCAATTCAACAATTACATAATTCTAGATTTACATAAGTATGTGCGTCAATAAGTTTGACACACATTTTGCCAATGCCTTTACGATCTTTAAACTAATGACCTTGATGGCCGGTTATTGTAGATCCATTCATTGGCAACTACCTTCCAGTCCTTAATTTTATAGCCACGTTTTGTGTGCCAGTTAGTACGTTGATAACAGCTTAAGAACCTGTCGATTTCCAATATTGAACTTCCCTTTTCCAGAAAATACATAGTCACATGTTCAAGTAAAGGAGGTATTGAGTAACCAAATCCGCTAATTAGTTTCTCAGACAAACTGGCAGAGTTTCCTATCCTTGGAATTTTTATACAAGAAGAAATTCTTTTAGCTTCTCTCTTAACCATAATCATGGTTTGATAATGGTTTCAGTTTCCATCAACGTTTCAATTTTGTCCGCGTCGTAATAAGTTACCTGGCCTAACTTTGTATAGGGAATTTTGCCGTTATCACGCAGATATTGCAGTTTGCCGGAGGAAATATTTAAAAGTTTCCTAACTTCAATGGCCTTAATCCATTTTTTACCTTTTCGGCTAAGCTGGTCGGTTATCAGCAATTTGATATCACCTAATAGTTGATTTTTAAAATCGAGCAAGTCACCTACAGTTATTAACTGATCTCTAAAAATTTTTCCTTGCTCTGGGAATCTTTGCAGGGCTTTTTCCATAATCAAAATTGTTAATGGAGCAAAGTTGGTTGAACCCAAAATATATTTATCCTATGTTGCACCTAACTTAGGTGTTTTTTTTATGAAAAAGTTAGTATATCCTCACCGTAAATAGTATAGTAAACTTTTGAAAAACGTCTCAATCATATAATTTGGGACGTTTTGTTTTAAAGGCAATACATCTCAAAACAATTCATCTCAATCGTGAGCTTCCCGATGCGGGATGCAAAGAGCTGGCCTCTAAACGGCACGTTCATCCTCGATATACCGCGCGGCCAACAACTCGATCGGCCCCTATCGATACAAACGTTCATAAACTATCTATGAAAATTTGGCAACTCTTCTCCATGCAATACCAAGATTTAATTATGATCTTATAATTCTGATTTCGTCATTCAATTTAGCACCCGTTGCTAAGATATTGTATTGACATTCAGTGCTTATCGAAACTTTATAGCAAGATTTCAGGTTTATCCTAAAGGTTGTCACAATAGTGTAGGTTACGTAGCATTTAATAAGTAGGCGTATGAGACGGGATAATTACTTCAAGAAACGATTTGGTGGCGAGACGGATTATCGGGATTACTTGAATTGTATAGACAAAATTACTAAATCTGAGTTGAATGGTCTTTTATGTGTTATCGGCAAAATTTGCGATACTCCTGTTTCACTTATAACACTATTAAGTGACCGGAAGCAATGGTTTCTTTGTGCAAACGGGACCGATATGTCGGGAAATGATGCAGACGCGTCTTTTTGCCAATATCTCAAGCCGGAAGATGAGCTACTTGAAGTCCAGGATGCGACTCTCGACGGTAGATTTAATAATCTGGATGTGGTTACCGGAGAATTTCATATCAGGTTTTATGCAGGCATTCCCCTGGTGAATAACCGGGGCAAAGTTATTGGGTCAGTCTGCTTATTCGACACCAGGATTAAAACCTTATCTGATTATCAGAAAACGACCTTTGTTACTTTAAGCAAGCAAATTTTCAAGATCCTGGAATATAAAAGGGTTGAAGAATATAATAAAGTTGTAACAGCTGAATTGCAACTTCAAAAAGAAAAGACAGAGTCCGTACTTCAAAAGTTAAGAGCTTACTTCGATAGCTCTCCCTCCATGCATATATTGTTGGACCTTGAAATGAATGTGCTGGATTTCAATAAAGAATCTGTCGCTATTATTCAAAAATATCTGGGAAAGCAGATCCTTTATGAAAAAAACATTATCAATTACATTACGCCTGGATATGTCAGGCATTTCAAAAAATTATTCGATGCTGCTCTCAGAGGTAAAAGAATAGTTCGCGAGGTGCTAATTGATTATGTCGATATAGCAACATGGTGGCGGATAACGCTACGTCCGGTACTGAATGATGATAAGCGGGTTGTTGCCGTTTCTTATTCGGCCATGAATATACATGAAACTAAACAGCATGTTGAGGAAATATCGAGACAAAACAATAAACTCCAGGAAATTGCAATTATCCAGTCACACGGATATCGCAAACCTGTTGCGTCTATTTTAGGCTTGATCGATATTATCAGAAGAGACGGCAATTCAGTAGACGAGGAAATATTAGGTATGCTTGAAAAAGCAGCAATTGATTTGGATGAGCAGATCAGAAAAGTTGTAAAATTTACGGAACATAACTGATCAATTGCCTAAACTGAAGTTGTGGCAATATTAATTACACCTTATTATTTTACTCAAGTAACTACTCCCTTTGTGGATAACCGCAAACAGTCGCATCCTTCGTAGAGGTTGCGTTTTCGAATGATTGCAAGTTATTTACTAGTGTTTTGCAACCATTTATTTCTTTTCACCTGTTTTTTCCAGATTAGCTTTTATGCGCGCGGCTACCAGCGCTATTTCGCATTTCGCCTAAGCAAGTTGCTTTATAACTTCCTCTCTAGACCGTAGGGTTTTTAACCGGTTCCATAATTTGAAAGCTTAATAATTTATGTTGCTAAACGCTCAATACAAGGTAGGTATTTCTTTTTAAATGAATGATAATTAATAAGTTATATACCGTACATATAACGATGCCGAAAATGGTATTATTTTTTTAACAGGCGACACAGTGATTTTTCAAAGGCATAAATTTTAGTTAAAATTAGGCTTGTTGAGAAAAGTTTTTCATTAAGCGAGATGCCAATTTCCATTTTCAAATTGTTTAACGATTATCCATAAGTCGAGGCGCCACTCTTATTTTACGATTAGTGTATCCGGCGGAGTGCGAATAAGTACAAAAATAGCTCAGGTACAATGGTATTTGACGCCGCTGATAAAACTTTTAAGTGTCTCATATGTACAACAATATCACTTAAAACAATTAAACATGAGATCAATTCTTTACATCATTGCCGTTGTCCTTATTATCGGCTGGATACTTGGCGCATTCGTATATTCGGTTGGTGGATTAATCCACATTCTGATCGTTCTCGCGGTAATTGCGATAATATGGAGTTTTCTGGTTGGCGACAGGACTGTTTAATTAAAAGTTTCAAATTAAGGGTAAAACGCCGGATGCAATCCCATAGTTGCGTCCGGTTATTTCTATTAATGTTGGTATATGGCAAAGACACAATCACTATCTGAAAAAAGCCGTATGTGGTTAGACAATGTCAGTAATGGAAAATTGACTATGAGCCAGAGAAGTGTCAGGTTGTTAGAGAAAAATGATGGTAGTTTAATGCCAATAATAAAAGCCGCATTAGAACGTGATTTGCACCTGATACAATTAAAAGACGATTATGGGAACGATCTCGTGTTGGCGAGCAAAAGTCTTTTTAAAACATTGTGCTAAATGTAGACTGTATTTGTTGTATAAGGGCACATTTTGGAAAGAAACATTGTCCTACAATTTTCATACTTTGTTGCAAGTGCTTTCTAAAAGATTGATTGAACTAAAAAGTCCCGGGATCCCGAGACTTTTTAACTAATTAGAACAACGGTTCAGACCCCCCGATCTACAACCAATAGTTCTCAAGTGCAAGAATAATTATATTATTCCTAATAGCTCTAAAATCTTTTGTTCATTCCGTTCATTTATATAACAAGCCCCGGCTTTTGCCAGGGCTTTAGTAGATGGGGGTCTGATAAATGTATACTTAAGTGAAAGTACGAATTGTTTAAGTGCATTTATACCGTTAAAACACCAAATCTTTTTATTTAACCTTAATGTCCTTTGGTATTTAACATGGCCGTCTCTAACCAAGAGTTTATCTAAAATTGCCATAGAAAATGGCCTATGCCGTTATGTTATAATTCTCTTAATCAATATCTGTTAAGTGGAGTACCTCATTAATGGCTAACAGTTTGCTACTGTACGCTCGGTCGCTCCATTATCATTTTTTAGGCCGAAGAAGTTATTAAAGAAAAGTTGTCGTAAGCGAATTTAATCTCGCTGTTTTTGATCACCTTCGATTTAGATTAAATCCCTAAAGCAAAGATGAAAGAAATCTTTAAAGATCGTCCGTTTTATTTCCGAAGTACAATTACCTTACTAGGAATTATTTTATTCATATATGTCTTGTCTGTTCTGACAGATATTCTTTTACCCATCGCTTTTGCATCTTTTCTAGCGGTATTGTTAAACCCATTTTGCAATTGGCTTCAAAAGCATAAGGTTCCAAGAACCCTTTCCATAACCTTAGGATTATTACTTGTTGCGCTTGTGGTTGCAGGTCTGCTTTACTTCCTATCCACGCAGATAATGCAATTTGGAGATACTTTACCAGTTATGAAGGAAAAACTTTTGGCTATTGTTGAGCAAATGAAGGAATGGGCAACCTTAAAATTTGGTATTGCAGAGTCGAAAGAAAATCAGATGATAAAAGATGGACTGAACAAAAGTCAAGCCATGCTTGGTAAAACTTTGCATGGGGTCCTAAGTCTTTTCGCTATTGTGGTACTCATTCCAGTTTACATATTTTTTATGCTACTTTATAAAACCCTTTTGTTAAATTTTCTATATGAGGTTTTTGCTGAAGAAAATTCTAAACAAGTGTCCGAAGTACTAGTAGAAACAAAGAACGCGATTCAAAGCTATATCGTAGGCCTGATGCTGGAAACATTGATCGTCGCCGTATTGAATACAGGTGCTCTGCTAATTCTGGGTGTGAAATATGCAATTCTTTTGGGGTGCATCGGTGCCCTGTTAAATCTCATTCCCTATTTAGGAGGTATTATTGCTATTGCGCTGCCGGTTTTGATTTCATTAGTCACCAAAGACGGTTTCGGAACCCCTCTTGCTGTAATTATTGCTTACATGGTTATCCAATTTATCGACAACCATGTATTCGTACCCAAAATTGTATCTTCAAAAGTCCAGATCAATGCGTTGATGTCGATAGTGGTCGTATTATTAGGTAATCAATTGTGGGGTGTACCAGGAATGTTTTTATCTATACCCTTTGTTGCAATTCTCAAAATAGTTTTTGATCGTGTAGAAGGTCTCAAGCCTTGGGGTAAACTTTTAGGTGACAATATCCCAACACGTCATATGGGGGAGATATGGCGCAACAGGTTACGACGAAAGGTTGTTTTGGATAAGTAAGCTTTTTATACAATTATACCATTGAACTAATTTCAACTCAACAAATTGAGTACTATAATGAACCTTGATATCCCGGCTGCTCAATTGAGAACATAGTAACAATGACGTAGCGAGTTTAAAGCTATCAGCCTCATTATACAGGCTAATACACCGAACGACTAAGAGCTGGGAGACTTGCTTCGAAAGTCAAAAAGAACACTTGCTCAATTGAACGTTGCCCTAAACTCTAATGGGGATTGCTGTGTCTTAATTTTGAAAAGTTTGCTGAAAGATTGTAAATGCTCAAAGCCTAATTCATAAGCAATTTCGCTGACCGATAATTGGGTAGTTGAAAGTTTCTCCTTCGCTTTGTATATGAGTTTTTCATGAATGTGTTGTTGCGCGCTTTGACCGGTAAGTACTTTAAGCATACTACTCAGGTATTTTGGTGAAATATTTAACGATCCCGCCAAGTGAGATACCGTTGGTAAGCCCTTAGAAACAAGGTCTTTACTGTCAAAATAAGCTGTCAGTAATTCTTCCATGCGCTCCAGGATCTGATGATTGGCTTTCTCCCGTGTAATGAACTGACGATTATAAAACCTATCGGCATAATTAAGGAGGGCTTCGAGGTGTGAAATGACGATGTTTTTAGTGAACTTATCTAAATTGACGCTAGTTTCTTCCTCAACATTTTGAACGATAGCTAGAATCGTGGCTTTTTCTCTTTCGGAAAGGAACAACGCTTCGTGTAATGAGTAATCCCAGAAATCGTAACGTTTAATGTTCCTGGCTAAAGGGGTGTTCCACAAAAAATCGGAATGAATATAAATTACCCATCCCGATTGTGATATTGGTTTATGCTTATCCTTAACACTGATTGCGGTAACTTGGTTTGGCGCTATAAATGACATTACACCTTCGTTGAAATCAAAGGGATGCTGTCCGTATTGAACGTGGAGATTGCTGGAACGCTTTAACGCAATGCTATAAAAATCGAATACCAGGCTCTCAGGTTCATCGGGATGTAAGTGTTTAACGTCAGAAACATCTATTACGCCTATCAAAGGGTGTTGCGGTAACGGCAGGTTTCGAAACTTGCAGAATTCGCTTATGGACTTGAAATGCTTCATGCATAGTTCTCTTTTCTTATCTCCAATACAATTTTACCACGCACGTGTTTGGTTTCGCATTCGCGGTGCGCATCCGCAACACGACTTAACGGATAAACTCTACTCACAACAGCTTTAACTTTTCCTTCGTTGACGAGTTGAGTAGTGCCCGTCAATGATGAGGTATAGGTAGTCACGCTGCCGCCACCGACCATTACCGGAGTTGCATGCCTTTGTATCATGGCCTTGATAAAGTCCTTTTCGAACGGCTGGTCAAGATGTGTACAGATGAATAATCCACCGTCTTTAAGAACTTGGGCCGAATTTAAACGTATGGAGCTATCACGCACAGGCGAAGCGTTAAATACCAGATCGATGTCCGTTAATAATTCTTCGAATTGCTGTGTATTGTAATTTATCACCTCATCAGCTCCAAGTTCTTTCAGGAAATCGAAATTATGTGCCGAAGCTGTGCCTATTACGTATGCCCCTTTTGCTTTGGCAAATTGAACAGCGAGATTTCCCACGCCGCCAGCCGCACCGTGAATAAGCACCCGCTGGCCAACCTGTACTTTGCCTAAGTCGACCATCCCGTTCCATGCTATGAGTGCGCATGATGGTAATGCACCAGCCTCATTAAATGTAACGTTGTCCGGCATTACAGAAAATTGATTTGCTTTTGCTGTAATGTATTCGGCATATCCGCCATCACCCGGGAAGTTAGGCACACCGTAAACCTTGTCCCCTTTCTTTAGATCGATCACTTCGCATCCAACTTCTTCTACCACACCTGCAGCGTCCAGTCCAATGCCTAACGGTAATTTTAAGAAAGAACGTAATACTTCGTTTCCACCCTGACGAATTATATAATCGGCGGGGTTTACGCTTGAGGCATACATTTTGACCAGAATTTCGTCAGCTAACGGAACGGGTTTTTCAACTTCCATTAACTTCATGACCTCCGGTCCGCCAAATTCATTAATTCTAATTGCTTTCATAGTTTGTTGTTTTAATATCAAAGTTGAAATAAATGAATAGGACATGTTTAGCCATCTTTCGCTTTTTATTAGCCAAAAGGCAAACAGAATTGATTCAGTTTAGGATGAAAAGGTGTCAGTAATTGTTATTTGGACCCGGATGTATTGTTTCATCATTAATTAATGATGCAATTTCTTACTAAAACTACAATTGGTTGTAAGTTGTAATTTCATTGGTTGCTTGATAACATTTACAAGTCGATTACCTAACAAATGCGGATACCGAATTGTATCATCATAAATACGCGACACATGAAAAATCTATTTGAAAGAAACGAGAATAAATTATCCATCACAGCCGTCGTTGTCGGTTCGCTGGCTGCTGGCGCTTTAGCGTATCTGTTATTTAGTGAGACAGGCAAATACGTACGGGAACAACTAACGCAACGTTTTCGTTGTAATGATTACATTGACCCGGCGGAAAAATCAGAAGAGGTTGTTGCAGACGAATAGCCTCATTACCTATAAAATGGGTCGAAAACGCCACAAACAAATCGTGGCGAATTAAAGAGACACGAAATTATTCACCTTACAAATCCGGGCGGCGAGGATGCGAATCAAAATGTTTAAGCGTCACGACATCCGCATAGTTAGTCACATTCGTTGAAACGCGCTCGGCTCTTAAATACCTTTCATAAGTTTGCATTCTTGATTTAAGCAGTTGCGCATGTATTCAAGCGTTCCGCAAGTGCTTATTAATTACTTTCTGTTGGACAGTTTAAGTACGAGGTAAGGTAACGGGATAGTGAATAAATATCTTGATATAATAAGATAAACCTTTAATACGTTAGCGTCAGTATGGTTGAATTAAACGAATTTGAATGCGAAATGTTAGACATATTTCTGGAGGCATTTGGTATCTCTGACAGTTTAACCAGAAACCAACTATTAGTTCTTTTTGGACATGATGAAGCAACAGCTTTTGCGTTAATGCAAATACTTTTAAGAGAAGGATTTATTGCACTGAACGGGGTACATGGCGCTTACGATCTTCCTGAGAGACTAATATTAAAACCAAAGGGAGAAAAATTTCTTCGGTCTGGCGGATTTGTCAGGCAGCGCCAATCGGAAATAAAGAAGCCTGTAGAGATTAACAGCACAGCTGTCAAACTTCAGCAGCAAAATATGAAACTTCAAAACGACAAACTGTCTCTGCAAACTGATATCCGAAATCTCCAATCTCGTATTGACTTTTCGATCAAGCTTAGATATTTCTACTTAATTATTGGTTTAGTGCTCATGGTAGTAGCTTATTATATTGGTCATAAAGTAGGAATGAGAATTGCTTCGTCATGAACGCTTTTGTTAATGCCGATTCAAGGCTAATCCAAATGAACCGGTCGGCAAGGCAAATGTAAAGTGAATTTACTGCCGCCAGATACCTTACTCTCATAGGTAATCGTTCCGTTTTGAGCCTCTGCGAACTCCCAGCAAAGTTTTAATCCTAAGCCAGAGCCTTTTTCCTGATGTGTTCCATGATTTGAAAACCCTTTCAAATTCTTTAGATCAGCAGGTAATTTGACATAAGAGCCAGTTCCTGTATCAGATATTTCTAAAGCGCACGTGTTACCAATTGTTTTGGCCTTAATTGAAATGTTTCCGCCTGGATTTGTAAATTTAATGGCGTTGTATAGTAAGTTTCGTACGATCAATCGGATCATATTATCATTTCCAATTACGGACATTTTAGCCGGGATATTCAGCGTAATTGCAATGTCTTTCTTTTGAGCTATTTTAGAAAGTAAATTATACTCAACCTGGGTCAAGCCAAGTAAATAATGTTCACGAAGCTCATCCGCGACACCACTCATCCTGTTGTGGGTCCAGTGCAGCAGGTTATCCAATAATTCCATCGTTGTTTTAGTGGAAGAAGCCAGATGCTCGTGAAAAACTTGTCGCTCCTCAATGGCCATATCTTCCGCCAGATCCAGGTATCCGTGTATATTGTTAAGCGGCGCTCTTAAATCATGTCCGATAACTGATAGAAGTTGACTTCGCTCTTCGTCGAGTACTTTTAAAACAGCGAGTTGTTGCTTTCCCAGATTGCGCTCCTTATTATAACTAGTTATTAGAAATCTTGCGGATGTTCCAAACATAACCATTGAAAGTAGATATGCGGACCACATGTCTATTGCTCTTTCCAATAATGAGCCTGTTTGAAATATAATTATTTCAGGAGTGATCAATTCTGTAACGATTAGAAAAGTCACAATTAAAACTCCTGCTATTGTATGAATTGGCAATTCACTTCTCGGGGTGATACTGACTACGGCGAAATATGTGAACATAAAATAGAGCAGTGAAGGGCCGCCTAACCCGCCGGAGTAATAATAATTGATTGCTAAAAGCAAATACGCCCCTCCAAAGGTGATGTTACGACCAAGATAAGTACGGCCTTTATACCTTGATTGATAATAGGCCAGCGTCATGAAAATAAATAGCAGGGCTGCAAAGCTTGCAGTCGCCCATAGTCCTAAAAGAATTTAATCGGGACGTTTAAAAGGACAGCGTCAGATGCAATAAAAGAATATGCGTGGAATGTTCTTGTTTGAAGATCAAATTCGGTGGCAGGGCCAATGATCTGTTCCCACACTGTCAATATTTTTGAGCGCAAATCAATGTTGTTAAGGGTTTTCTAATCTACATAATTATAATACGATGTTTCTCCCGAAGTTCTTAAGATTTGTGCGGTTTGGCCATTTTATAACAATTTCAATTTTTAGGTAAATAATCAGCGAAGCGAAAGAATAGCTGGTTCAGGGAACAGCATTCCAGTGAAGAAAATCTGATCTGGATTACAAGGTAGTGGATTTTAGAATTCAAAATTTACTGCCATTTGCAACTTAGTGGATTTTGAAATTCAAAATTTACGGACATTTACATCTTTGTCACTATATGACAACCCTCTTTTTCAATGGTTGCTTCGCAAATAAAAAGACCGGGACATAATCCACAAATTTTTAACTAATTCTTGCATCCGAAAAGTATTTGCGATCGTTGAATCAGTTAAGTAAATTGTATTTCCCTTACTAATTGATTTAACTATGCCCAACAACTTGTCGCCCTCTTTCCCAGAGAAACGTTCGATAGTAACGTTCTCGCGTTTTTCAAAAATCGTCCTGTCAATATTTGTATGCTTATTCATTTTTAGTCTTTCACCCGATCTTGCAAGCGGACTTGCTATTAACAGTGCACTGTTAGTTTTAACATCGGTCCTGTTGCTTTATGTTAAATATTTTCAGGTATCCGAAAGTGCCGGTCCGACTTTAAAACGGTAGCATCATGTTAACCGTTGCATCAGCCCCGGTATCTGGTCGATATCGAATGGTTTCGGCAGGTAGGCATCCGCTTGGGCTTCTATAAACAGTTCCCTAATGTCCGGTCTGGTAGAAAGGAGAACAGTTTTAATATGTTTGGTTAATTTATAGGACTTGAGCTGTTTAATGATATCTGTACCGGTAAAACCTGTCACATTTCTTTCATGAGCGAATACAACATCAGGGTTTACTGCAGCGATCTGACGGATGTCGGTTATTTCGTTTAGTATGGTAGTCGTGTGCCCGTCTTCCTTTAGAAGAAACTCGAGGATCGCAGCTATCTCTTCCGTTTCGATAATTAGTACATGCATATTAATCTTCAGGTTGATGTTGAGTAACAATGACAAAAGCTCGGTCCTCGCAACCTGGCTAATGACGCTACTACTTTATGTAGAAATATTCTATACCCTAACGTATGATGTTAAGCGCTGAAATATACGATAATTGTATCACGTGTATTTACGCTCCACTGTGAATACTATAAATGTTAAACGGATCTTTTCAAGCACAAAATTAGATTTGAAAACTATATCGGCTTTAAACAGTTGTAGAACAGTCATCTTTCTGATAGGGGATGACATTGTGATAAGGTTTAGGTAAAGCCCCGAGCAGCGAGTGTAAGGGGCTTTAATTTTCGAGATTAAGTGATTAGCGCAACCATTAGCGTTTGATGTTTAAGCGAGTAAATAATGGAAATCATTTTAATTGAGCTTGTCCGACAACTTAGTTTAAGACGAACTGGCATCCCGTGTTGTGTCGGCACATCTATTATCATTAAAATGCCAGCACAACTTAGGCTCGGCTGGGCATGTCATTAATTTTATAAATCTTTCTAAATTTTAGCACGTTATTTGTAACAAGAAAGTTATGGATTACAATGATTACAAAAAGCAGCCAGTAGACAGAATCATAAAGCAGGTTGAATTTGTAAGGCAACAACTGGGCTACGCAAAAAAGAGAATTGCTGAAAATGCTTTAATGATCGAAAAATCGAAACAGTTCGTTTCTGGCAAACTTTAGACCCTGCCTGCTTAGCGTAAAACAAATCAGTGAAAATTCGGTTGTTATTGAAATTAAATATTATGAGAAAACTAATCACCATTATTGCGTTAGTGCTGTTTAGCTTTAGTTCAGTTTTTGCCCAACAGCACATGACCAAATCCGGCAAACCTGACAAACGTTACAATGAAAATAAACATTTAAAAAAAGATGGCACACCTGACATGCGGTATAGCACCAGCAAAAGGGAATGACCAAAAAGAAACCTTGAAAGGTGTAATAGTTAATTTGATATTAAGCCGAAACTGCCAGCCATAGTCGCTGGCATTTTACGTTAACAGCAATTGAGGTCATTATCACACAAACATTGTCGGTGATGTGGCACCAATGGAATAATGATAGTTATAATAAGAGGGTCAGATAAAAGAAATGTCACATTAACGGAGTAAATTCTGTGTTAATCAACGTCAAACTATTAAGATTTAAGAGAAGTAGCTTTACTATTAAATTATTCTTTTAACGCTCGGTATCAGACGGACCAGAATCGCCAATAAAATACTTCCGGCAACACCTATAGGCGCGGCGATCAAAAGTTTAAATCCGGGATCGGCTGACCATGGCCTTAAAAGAAGTGCTATAGAAATAAGGGCCAATGGGTGAAAGATATAAACAGCAAATGCATGTTGAGACAAAAATGAAACTGTCGGAGTGCTAAAATTCCAATGTTGTTTACCAAAGATCAGCATTGCGGAAATTATACAAAATCCAATACATTGTTCCCAGGCGGAATAAAGCAATGACAAGACGTTAAAGCCGCCTGAATACCAAACCATAGGAAGGTGAAAGCCGGTCTGTATTAAAAAGAATACCGGAAAAAAGCATAACAGAATCTTAATTGTCCTCCAAAATTGTTGAAAGTTATTTTCAGAAAATTGTTTCAGCCAATCATTTTTAGCAGCAATAATGCCCATGATAAATAGAAAAATGTATTGCGTAAAATGCCCTGGTTGAAAACCCAAGGGGTGTAATACCCAGCCGACCGGAAACGGTATCCTGATTATGAAACTGATAAGTCCAATAAGTAATGCGCTGCAAAGTATTACCTTAAGTTTGGGCACTGCAAACAGGCCTATCCGCATTTTGTCAAATGTTCGATGAAGGGCGACACATACAACCGTAAAAAGCAATAATGCAGCTACAAACCAAAGAACGCCAAAATCTATCCAGTCATGAAATCCCCCCAAAAATTGAAAGAACGACGCATGATTATTTTCGCCATAGCGATATATAAGAAAAATTAAAAAAGGTGAAAAAACAAACGAGTAAAAGATCAATGGTAATCCTAAACGTATTAACCGGTCGGTCAAAAACCTACGCCAGCCTTTGCGCTTAAGGGATGAGTAGGTAAACGCGGCGGAAATGAAAAAGAAAAAACCCATGAAAAACGATTGGTCCGTACTGACCAAAACTGTCATTGGTATGAGAGCGGCTTTGAGCATGGTCGGTTCTTTATAATACCAGCCGCCCGGAGCGCCATACATTACGCAGGTGTGATGTAGAATGACCAGTATCGTCAGGATGATCCGGATGTTGTCGATGTAAAAAAGTTTACCTTCATTACCGACAATCTTGGTTGATGGGTAAGCCGATGTATTCATAATGCTGTGATTTTTTCGCCTGTTCAGATGGTATCAGAACGACGATGTAAACCTAAGGGATTCGAATAGATGTTTTAATCCGTTGTGACCAATCGCAAGGATTTGTGACGGGCTGCAATTAAATTGACGTTGCGGTTGCTAAGCTCTTTACACTGCTCTTTAAACTGAGATATCCGTGTCCTGGAGACAGGGACATGCTCGCCGAAGTTGTGAAGCAATAGAATCTGCTTTTGAATGTTACCTGATACCTTTTTTATTTGGAAAAGATTGACCAGGTATGCCCTGTGACATCTGAAAAGATAAGGAACGTCTGCAACCTGTGCTTTATACGCGGCCGATGGTTATGGGCACTCGCTGCCCTATGTTAGCCATGTACATTGTACTAGAGAGCGCTCTAGGCATGATATGTGATGCGCCAGAGGCATATCTTGGTCAGCCTGGATTTGAATCCCTGAAAAGAGTTCCTGCCACCTGGGATGAAACCCGAGTCATCGTCGCCGTGCCGGGAAAGTATATTACTATCGCGCGACGTAAAGGGTTTGATTGGTATATTGGAGCAATAACAAACAGTGAAGGACGTAATTTAACCTTAATTTAAATATTTTAGGGATAGACAATTATCAGGCGGAAATATATTCAGATGCATCAGATGCAGATATTAATGCTAATCATCTTAAAAAATAGACAATAGTGTTAAAGAAAGATGTGCCGATAAAATTGAGGTTAGCCAGCGGTGGAGGGGCTGTTATTCATCTTAGTAAACTTTAGAGATGAGGATCTTTTTAAAGGTTGCGCCGGCTAAACTGAAACGCGTATTGTAATCAAAAAAGTTTTCTTTAAATAACGCTTAAGTTTTCAAGTAACGATCTTATTTTAATTTCCAATTCTTTCGGGCAATTCCCAACAGTGACCTGTGCAGTCTTGAAATCATATTTGACCGTCCCACCGTGGGCCTGCACGTCCGTGAATAAATAACTAAGCTTTTTTTCTACCGAACTATGAATTGAAACGCGAAGGGTATCTCCCAATTTTGCCGTATCGTATCCCTCAACCTTTTGAATATTCACAGTAAATTTTAAGGTGATGATTTTATTTCCCATGTCGTTAATATAAACTAATCAATCAAACACGCATTATAACTTAAAACCTGCATTAGCAATAAGAAAGAACAAGTGGTTTATTATACAGAAAGACAAGCAAAATAGTTCAGCATAAACTCACGTTAAAGTGATACATCAATATTTTCCATTATCGAGAACCAAACACATTGGTTGTAATAAATATTGGACAGACCAACTGTCAAACGACGATAAATTTCTTTGTTTAAGTATCTTTAAAAAAAGTAGTTATGACCCTACCTGACAACTTCCTGCACATTGCAGAATTTTTAAAATCATCAAATACTTTTTATACAATTGCTATAGGCATGGATAGTACCTACGGCTATGTAAGTAAAAGCTACGATGTTAATTTCAGCACTACATCCAATACGCTAGCTGGTCAACATTTTTCTGTTACGCTTCATCCAGATGACATCGCCATTTGTGAGAAAGGCGGGGCAGCATGTTTTAATGATCCAGATAAGTTGATAAGCGTAACCCTTCGAAAGCATGACGGCCGGGGCGGCTATATTGTTACCCAATGGGATATGCAGGCTATGTTTGACAAAGATGGCTCACCGCTGGGCATTTTTTGTTTAGGATATAATATCACAGATTTTGTGGAGTCTCAAGATAACTTGAAAGACGCAAATCTCAAATTGGATGAAATTCACTATATTCAATCGCATGAAGTGCGCAAACCATTAGCAAATATTATGGGCCTAACCGAAATGTTGCTAAGCACTAACGAACCGCAGGATACGGCTACTATTTTGCCAAAGTTAGCACAAGCAACAAAAGAACTTGACGCTATCGTCCATAGATTATCCAACTAGGCGTTTCACAATAACCCTTACTTGCTAATTGTGTTTTTAAGTAGTTCCCCCATGTATACCTTAGTATCCGAATTGATGAGCATAACGTTAAATGCTAGATCAGGAAAAAAAACCAGTGTAGCAGCTGTAATAGTCCTAATAAAATGCGATTCCTAACGTTTCTTTATCAGTAGAAATAACTTTAACAGCAACTATATCAGATGCTTTGACGCGTCTTGCGACATTGATATATTTTTGAGCCTGGTTGGAATACTTGTCGTCAGGGACTTCCAAATAGAGCCACCCGTCTTTTTTTAAATCTGCAGATAACACGGTTAAATCTTCATTTGCGTTATTGATAACAATAGAAGAGTTTAACTCTATTGCATTATTAATTATTGGAGGTTTATCGGTAGGCTCAATAGGATGCATAGCTAAGAAAACGAAGCATATCATTGCAATAAGGAATATTAGTATCAATGTCGTTCCCCCAAAAGAGGCGTTAATATTGAATGTTCTTTCCGGTTGCAGTGGGTAATAATGATTATGAGCTATCACAATTAAAACTTTACGCAGCGGAAGCGCTGATTTGTACACCTATCCAATAAATTTGCTCTTCGGTTAACTGCGTCGGAATTTTACTTCCCCAAACCTGTAAACCATTTATTTCACCCCAGCACGCTAGCTTGGCAATCATTTGCAAATGATCAAACACTTTCCATTCATTGGGATTTGAGTCTTCGCGCACAACATCAAAAGGAATAATGTCATCGCCAACTTTACATAACACTTGCATAATTTACTTTTTCATAGAAGCGATAAGCAAATTATGCGCCAATTATTTCATTTGTAGAAATATTATTAATTTAAAAATCAATTAAGTCGCAAAATTCAATCGAATATTGCTTAGGCCGCAATAGTGCATAAAAAAAGCGGCCAAAGCCGCTTTAATAAATAAGGTAATCTTACTATACTATTTCGACGCGTCTCTTAACGCTTTGATAGTGTCATGGCCGCGGTTAATGCCTTGAGATTGGGTTGCAACAACATTATAAGCTTCTCCACTTAAACTGCCATCTGTCAACGCGTCTTTATAAGCTTTTTTTATAGCATCTTCACCGCGCTCTGCTTCGTTTAATATTCCTTCCCGACCATTGTCGCCGAATAAAGATTTCACGTCTATCCACGCGCGGTGCAATGTTCCGGAGATGCTGTTTCCTGTTTCAACTTCACCAGCATTAGCTCCTACAAGTGCTGCAAGCTCTTGGCTGTACTTCCGACTTTGCGATGCAAATTCTTCAAATACGGCTTTGAGATCAATATTCTCATCTTTAATGTCACCCAAAGCTTTTTCAAAGCCGGCTACGCGGTCATTGTTAATTTCAATTAACCCGTTTAACAAGGTTGTTTTTTCGGTCGATTCCATATGGTCATTTTTGAGCTAAAGAACATCATATTGTGAAATAAGTGTTAATTCAAAGTCAGTCTGATAATAATACCCTTTTTAAAAATCGCAGAACTTGTTTTTTATGTAGAATATAATGATGTATTTGTTCCAATTATAATTAAGTGTCTTCCTTGATCTGAATTATATTGCCTACGTTATAAAAAAACGCATTAAAAGTGTTGCAGGCTCTTGTTCATGATCGTCAATTCGCACCGTTTTACAAAAATGGATACCAAAGCACTTGGTACGAACTAATGGTCGTCCACTATAGATGTGTTTGTCAAGTTATTAGTGGCCGCTTTACTTATAAAATAAATAGTTGTTGCCGGCTTGTTTACTATCACCCCTCAACTTGGTTTTAATTATTGGATTTTTTTTTTCAATTTTGTGTTTTGTTATTTCGCCGCGCGCTTTTATTTCCGCTTTGTACGCGCAATAGTCGCACTAGTTTGCTGGTTATAGGTGTGCTCTGTGGTTAACCTTGTTTTTTGAAATTATGCACATAATATGCAAATAAAATAGCAATTTAATTTTGCCATAAGTGTATTAGTGTGGATAAAGGTTTTATATCATAGCCATTTGATGCAAATAAATTGTTGATTGTATTATCTGATGTTTACGATAAAGGATAATGCATTGTATTAGAATAGAATATTGCAGAATAAGATATTAAAAAGTTATAATTAACATATTTATCATGAAAAAAAGACATTACAGTAATAGGAGCGCCTATTGTAGTTTTGGATTCAGTAAAAAGTCGTCTAGGACATGAAACTACAGATGAAGGTAAAGGGATCGACGAGGCTCAAGGTATAAGGGCTGGCATAGGGTTATCAATACTAAAACGACAAAGTAACGAAACTTATTGGCAGAATTGTATTAAAGCTGCCGTCAAAAGAGGCACATCTTGAGATCGCTATTCCGCTATCTATTAAAATACCCCATTTTTTTAAATAAAACATAACATTGGCCGAAGAAAATTTTAATAAACCCGTATATATTGATCCCTATCCATCTCAGGAACTTTCTCTAAAAAAAGGTTTGCTTAGGATAGCGGAGCTTCACAGGCATCTTTTATCTAAATGGCTGACAATAATTTTGTTTACGCTATTGGGCGGGGTATTGGGCATATGTTATTCTTTTTCCAAGCAAACGATATACGTTGCAAGGTGCCGCTTTATATTGGATGAAAGCGGCGGAAATTATGGCCAATATGCCGGGATTGCATCTATGATAGGTATTGATTTGGGCGGTAACTCAGGCGGCCTTTTTCAGGGTGACAATATACTGGAGCTGTACAGGTCAAGGCCCATGTTGCTCAAAACGTTACTCACAACGGGTATTTTTTCAGGTACAAAAGAATTATTTATAGACAGGTATATCGAAATAAATGACCTGCGCAATAAATGGAAAGAAAACAAAACCCTGCAACATATCAGTTTTAAAGACACATCACGGACAAGGGAAAAGGATAGCGTTCTTACACAGATAGTTGGCGAGATTGATAGAAAATATTTTTCTGTGGGCCGTCCAGACCGTAAAACCGGAATTATAGCGGTAGAAATGAAATCTAAAGACGAAGTTTTTGCCAAAACGTTCTGTGACCAAATCGTGAAAAATGTAAACGATTTTTACATCGCTTCTAAAACAACAAAATCTCTGCAAACTCTTACTACTTTACAGCATCAGGCAGATTCTATTAGACGGGGTTTCAATTCAACTATAGCAAGAATTGCTTCAAACACCGATGCAAACGTAAATATTAACCTGTCGCGGCAGGTGCTAAGGGTACCATCTCAGTTAAAACAGGTTGACGCGGAAACCTCAAGGGGAATTATGGCCGATCTAGTGAAAAACATCGAGCTTACCAAGATATCTCTTAAAAGAGAAACGCCTCTTATACAGCTTGTAGATTGGCCAGTGTACCCCTTAGAACGGCTCGAACTGTCCTGGTATAAAGCGTTTATAGAGGTTGCAATGCTTTTTCTATTCCTTACCATATCATTTTTATTAGGAAGAAAGATACTTAAAGATATTCTGGCTTCCTGACTATCTATTATGAACATTACTGATCAAAAGAGTATTTTAGAAACAGAAGGTGATTACTGGAATATCCGGATAGTCCCGCATGGCAATATTTTAGACTTAAATCTTGCTGATGTTTGGAATTACCGTGACTTGTTTTGGCTATTTATAAAACGCGATTTTATATCGTTTTATAAGCAGACCGTTTTAGGCCCCATCTGGTTTTTTATTCAGCCCGTTTTTACAACTATAGTTTACACCTTTATTTTCGGAAATCTTGCGGGATTGTCTACAGACGGGCTGCCAAAACCACTATTTTACATAGCTGGTATCGCCTGGTGGAATTACTTTGCCGATTGTTTGAACAAAACGTCTACGGTTTTTCGGGACAACTCGCACATTTTCGGAAAGGTATACTTTCCAAGGCTAATTATGCCGCTTAGCATTGTCTGCAGTAACCTTATCAAATTCGGTATACAGTTAGGGGTATTATTTCTACTGACGGGTTGGTATGTATTAAAAGGCTATCAATTCCATTTGAATGCTATCGCTCTCCTGTTTCCAATACTTATACTTTTATTGGCACTGGTCGGCTTAGGTCTGGGCCTTTTGGTTTCAGCGTTAACTACAAAATATCGCGACCTTATTTACTTGGTAACCTTTGGAACACAGCTGTTGATGTATACCACCACTGTAGTATATCCTCTCTCAGCTGTACCACTTAAATACAAAAATTTCGTAGCCTATAACCCCCTAACTCCAATTATAGAGACTTTCAGGTATGGCTTTACAGGGATTGGCACATTTTCATGGGCATCATTGGGTATAAGTGCTTTGATAATTTGTTTAATCACTATTGCCGGGGTGATAGTTTTTAATAAAGTTGAACGCAATTACATTGATACTGTATAATTTTAATAAAGAATTAAAATATGTCAACTGTAATTAAGATTGAAAATGTTTCTAAAGCATACCGACTTGGAGAGATTAATACAGGCACGCTCTCAAGCGACCTCCATCGCTGGTGGAGCAGAGCACGCGGCAAAGAAGACCCCTATTTAAAAATCGGTGAAAGCAAGGGCAGCAATGATGTCGTTTGGAGCCTGAGAGATATCAATTTAGAAATTGAAAAGGGTGAAGCAGTCGGGATCATTGGCCGTAATGGGGCCGGAAAAAGTACCTTATTAAAAATATTAAGCCGCGTAACTACCCCAACCAGTGGCACAGTAAAGGCCCATGGACGTATTGCAAGTTTATTGGAAGTAGGTACAGGCTTTCACCCTGATCTTACAGGCCGCGAAAACATTTTTTTGAACGGTGCTATCTTGGGGATGCGAAAAAGAGAAATTGAACTTAGATTTGATGCAATTGTCGACTTTTCCGGCGTTGAGAGGTATATAGATACCCCAGTAAAACGCTACAGCAGCGGTATGTATGTTCGGTTGGCTTTTGCGGTTGCCGCGCACTTGGAGTCAGAGATCTTAATTGTAGACGAAGTTTTAGCCGTCGGAGACGCAGAGTTTCAAAAAAAGTGCCTTGGAAAAATGGGCGAAGTGGTAAATGGGGAAGGCAGAACCATTTTATTTGTAAGTCACAATATGGACGCAATTTCAAGGTTGTGCTCTAGTTGTATTTTTTTGAAAAAAGGCAGTATGATAGAGAAAGCCTCAACTAATAAAGTTATCAGCAGTTATTTAAGCTCAGAAACTAAAGCCAATTCATTTATAACGTATGATCATGACCTCAGTGCTCCAGGAGACGATTTTATAAAACTACGGAAAGCTGAAGCAATAGACGTCACGGGTTTAAATAAAACAAATTTTAGCCTCGGTGAAAAGATCGGTATCCACATCGTTTTTCAAATATACAGAAAGATGCGAGCTGCTATACTCGGACTTAATTTGTATAACAAATTTGATGTACATATACTAAGCTCGCACGACTTAGTGAACGGCGTGAGCGATTATGAGCCTGGTATTTATGAAAGCGTGGTGTGGCTCCCTGCCAATTTTATGGCTGAAGGATTACACTACTGCGGTGTTGCCGCGATGTCTGTCAACCCGTTTACTATTCACTTTAATGACATAAATAAATTTGTTTTTAATGTTATCGACGACCTGCATGACCAGAATATACGGAAACATTACGGCGGCGACATACCGGGAGTAGTCCGGCCTATGTTGGAGTGGAATGTGATTAATAAGTTGACTTATTAAAAAGAAAACTAAATAATGATGATATGGAAGAAGTATGGACAGGGGAACGGCTTGAAACCTTCATCTCAAATGAGACAACTATAGAACACCTGCATAGATACGGCCTTGCTTTAATGATTTGCGTAAACAAAGATGTTCTGGATATTGCCTCTGGTGAAGGATATGGCAGCAACTTGTTATCAGGGGTTGCCCAAAGCGTAACGGGTGTTGACATATCCGGCGAAGCTGTTACGGCGGCGGCCAAAAAATATTTAAAAAGCAATCTTAAATTTAAGCAAGGCTCGGCAGCACTAATTCCGTTAGCCGACGCCTCCATCGATGTAGTTGTAAGTTTTGAAACCATTGAGCACCATGATCAACATCAGGAAATGATTGCAGAAATTAAACGCGTTCTTAAGCCAAGCGGAGTGCTGCTCATGTCGTCCCCGGATAAGAAATATTATAGCGATATGCCCGGGTATAACAATCCTTACCATGTAAAGGAATTGTACTTCGAACAGTTTAAGGCGTTGATCAATGCCAATTTTAGTTTTTCCAGTTTTTTATCACAAAAAATTGTGACCGGCTCGCTTATAATCCCCGAGCATCCGGCATCCGGTTTTGATCAGTTGGATGGAGATTACAACACCATACTACGTGAACCTGGATTCAATGCTGTCTATAATTTGTGCCTTGCATCCGATAAAGAACTAGCAAATGTATTCCCGGTGAGCCTATTTGACGGATCAGCGATTAATAGAATACTAGTAAGTACTGCTGTAAAAAATGCCGCAGATCACGCTACAAAGCAAACTGAGCAAAGGTTCAAAACGTCAGGAAGTTATAAGATCGGACGAATGCTGTCAGCACCATTAAGGTTGTTCAGGAGTGAATTAAAATCGGAATAGTGGTATCGGTCATAATCCCAAATTATAATCATGCTGACTTTTTAAGGCAGCGTATCAATTCTGTAGTATCGCAAACTTATCTGGATATTGAAGTGATCGTTCTGGATGATGCATCTGTTGATGGCAGTAGGGAAATTATTGAAGAATATAGGCGAAATCCCAAAATCCGAAACATCATTTACAACGATGCCAATAGTGGTTCAACATTTAAGCAATGGGAAAACGGGGTTTCGTTAAGCAATGGCCAATATATTTGGATTGCTGAAAGCGATGATTATTGCAAAGAGAATTTTTTGGAAGAGGCGGTGATGCATTTAAAAAGTGCAAATACAACCCTGCATTACTGTGAATCACAATTAGTTGACGAGCGAGGTGATGTTTTAGAACAGTCGCTTGAGTGGCCTAAGGCTATTACCACAATTGATTGGAAATCATCGTTCAAAATGAGCGGTAGCGCTTTTATTAAGATGGCTTTGCGTTACAGAAATGTAATACCTAATGCAAGCGCTGTGGTATTTAAGAAATGTGTGTTCGACTTTGCAGGGTTAGAAAAATACAAAAGCACAGGCGACTGGCTTTTTTGGATTAGAATATTGTTAAAAGGAGATATAAGTTTTTCGCCACAAATTTTAAATAGTTTCAGGAGCCATAAAAATACCACGCGCGGGGTAACAGAACGACATAAAATCCTGCTTCGCTTTTTTGAAGAGGTTTCAGTTCGCTATGAGTTATGTTCAGTGTACCATGTTGGCGATAATGCAGAATTACAACGGTTTCTAAACGCCACTATTGACGTTTGTCATTTATTTGATCTGGTGCGTTTCGCAAAATTTTGCTCAAAATTTAATTTGCCCTATTGGTTCTTACTAAAGTTTTTAAAGAGGAAGATATTAAAATAATGAGTGTTGAAGTTGAAGCACATCTTGGTTTAAACGGCGTAAGGGCAAATGTAAAAGAGCTGCATATCGCCTTAGGGTTTGACAAGAACTACATGGTTTTTATATACCCTATGCTGGCCTCTGTTTTCGAAAATAACCGTGGAGAAAAATTGGTTTTTCATGCCATAGTTAATGGGATTGATGACGCCGACCGAACAGCTCTTCATGACTATATAACGTTACACAGCGCGGAGATATTGTTTTACAAGCTGAATAACGAGGCATTGAGTAAAAAGTTGATTTTTCCAGTTGGCACACATTTCAACATAGCTACCTATTACAGACTTTTCTTTCCTTCACTGGTACGGTCAAGAACAAGGAGATTACTGTATTTGGATGTGGATTTAGTGGTTTTAGGAAATTTGAGGCAATTTTATGAAAAAGATATCGGCGAGCATGCGGTCGCTGCCATATCGGACTCTTTTGTAAAGAAATGTGAGCGGCTAGGTGTTATGAATGAGGACGGTTATTTTAATGCCGGGGTAATGCTTATTGACCTTGATAATTGGGAAAAGCAATGTATTTCTGAAAAGGCGCTAAGTTTTATCGAAGATTATCCTGAAAAGATTAAGTTCTGCGACCAAGATGCACTAAACGCTGTATTGGCAAACAATTGGTTAAAACTAAGCAATAAATACAACTTTACTCAGTTTTTTGTAGAATTGCAAATACCTTCTAAGATACTTGTTAAAGACGTGCTAATAGTGCATTTTACATCTGCTAACAAGCCTTGGAACGCGCTTGCGCGCAACAAGCTACGTTATCTTTATCAACACTACTTGTCGTTATCTCCCAAACGTAATGTAAAAAGATACGTCGATTTTAAATGGAACCTGCGGTTTATCCGAACCTACTTACGCATTAGGATCAAAGAATTTTATTTTGATCACAAGATCGATAAAGTGATACCTTTTAAAAATTGGAAAAAGTCGCCATGGGATTATTGAATATTTTAGAGGAGCCGGTGGTGTCTGTTATTATGCCGGTGTTTAATGCAGAAGAGTATTTGCCATTTTCGATAAAATCTGTTATTAATCAAACCTTTAAAAATTGGGAACTTATTGTTGTAGATGATGGGTCGACAGATAATTCATCAAAGATAATTGCCAAATTCGCCCAAGAAGATAAGAGGATCGTTTATATTTATCAGCATAACAGGAAACAAGCCGCAGCCCGAAACCATGCTCTTGATAAGGCCAAAGGAAATTTTATCGCTTTTTTAGACGCAGATGATTATTGGTTCCCTGAAAAGCTAACAAGGCAACTTAACCTTTTGAATTCTTCTGACGCAGATATTTGTTATTCTGGGGGCGATATTATCGACGCTAAGGGTAAGTTTTTAACAAAGTACCCTACCTTTTTCGGGAAGTTTTCGGGTTTAGAAATGTATAAAAGAATGTATAAGTACAATCCCATTCCCATAATGGCCGTGGTAATGAAAAAAAGCCTCGTTTACAAGGTCGGTTTACAGGACGAAACGGAAGAAATTCACGGGTGCGAAGACCTGGACTATTGGCTCCGCATAGCTTACACTAACGCCAGGTTCTTGGGTATAGATGAAAAATTATTTCTGTACCGTATAAATCCGAAAGGTACCAGTAGGGGCGTTCTTAAAATGAAAATGGCAGAATGCACTGCCCTATATAAAAATTTAGATTACAAGCAATTTGACCACTACACGAGAAAGGGGATGCAGGTCCACTTTCTCGATCTGATAAGAGATATTATCCCCGAATTGGCTGCCTTACGACGATATAACGAGATCCCTTTTTATTTTAGGTTATTATATCAAATAACAGGTTTTAGCAGATATTGTATCGCAGCATTACTCTACAAATTTTTGCCGTTCAAAACCAACAAAGGATTAGGCTATTTTTTAAATCCGGGTATATGAGCAAATATAAAAAAGAGATCAAGGCTTGGATATTAAGAGTTTTAAAGCGTTATACACAACAAAAAGTATTTGAAAAGTTAAAAAACGGAAATGTAATACTCGCGCCGGGATTGCTGATAGACGACTATTTTAATATTGAATTACCCGCCGAGACTTACTCATTAAACATAGGCTCGGATGTTATTTTTCGCAAATTCTGCAGTATTGCCATACATCAACATGGTAGTCTAATAATCGGTAACAAAGTATTTTTTAACAACTATTGTTCTGTTAGTTGTTTAGGGGAAATTAAAATTGGTGAAAATACGTTATTGGGAGAGGGTGTCAAACTTTACGACCATAATCATGAGTATCATTATCAAAATAATAATTTAACTATAGAGCGGGAAAAGTTTAAAAAGGGGTTTATCAAGATCGGTAAAAATTGCTGGATAGGCAGTAATGTTACCATATTAAATAACGTTGAAATTGGTGACAATGTAATAATTGGTGCGAATACGCTCGTCTATAAATCTATTCCTCCAAGTGTTATAGTAAGATCGCAAGCTGATCTTTTAATTACTGCACTAAATGAAAAGTGATAATAAAATTGTGTACGTAACCACAAACGAAAGTTGGGGTGGAAGTGAAGAACTCTGGTCAAGATCTGCAAAGGGGTTTATTGAGAAAGGTTATCAGGTTGTGTACGCTTCAAAGTACAAACATAATAATATTACGCAGCTTAATGGCACTCATTATTTGTTTAAGGACCGGTTTAAAACATCATTGATAAAGCGTGCTTTGAATAAGCTCTTACCAGATTGCTTTAAAGTTGAGGATGTTATCGCTGAAATGTTGAAAAAGGAAAAACCCGTGTTAGTTATTTTATCGCAGGGTAATAACATTGATAAGGATGATATAATGAAATGCTGCCGAGACTTAAAGATACCGTATGTAACTATGACGCAACTAGTAACAGAGTTTCATTTCTTATCCATTACGGCCGAGAACCTTTCTAAGCTACAGGATGATTATTTGTTCGCTGCAGCCAATTATTTCGTTTCAGAAAAAAATCTAAGACTTAATAATTTGATGTTGGCATTACAGCCCACCAATGCTGAAATTATTAATAGCCCTTTAATTATTAAGAGAGAGGAAATTCCGGTTTATCCGTTAACAAGCGAGGTTTTTAAAATTGGATTGATAGGCCGTATTGAATGTTTTCACAAAGGTTACGATCTTTTATTGCAGCTTGCGGCGATGGAAAAATGGAAATCCAGACCTGTTGAATTTAACGTTTATGGCGACGGCCCCCACACCAATGTTTTAGCGGAGAATATTGCCCTGCTTGGTATTAGCAACGTAAAGTTAAAAGGTTATAAAAAAAGCATCGAGATATGGGCGGATAACCATATACTTTTTATGCCTTCGCGTATGGAAGGCATGTCATTGGCCTTGATAGAAGCCATGTACTGTAAACGCGCGGCAGTAGTAACTGATGTTGGAGATGCTGCGAGATTGATAAAGAACGATTTTAATGGATTTGTTGCTGAAACCGCCTCTGTTGCTTCGCTTGATCATGCGCTCGAAAATGGCTGGCAGCAAAGGCATCGGTGGCGGCAAATGGGCGAAAACGCATCTTCTTATCTTACAGAAAATTATGATGCCGTAAATGCTGCAGAGCATTTTAATAACAAAATTCTGCACCTATTAAACAATGTTATTAATTAGGACGAATTTATGGCAAGTTTAAAGAGGCGGATACTTTTTATTGTTCATGATGCCGCGCGTAGCGGGGCTCCAGTACTATTACTGTATTTTTTGCGCTGGCTAAAAGTGTATGATAATGAGATTAAATTTGATGTGCTGATACTTAGGGACGGACCCCTGCGTAAAGATTTTGAAGCTCTTGCAAAAACGTTTATAGTCCCGAAGGAATACAGATATACTTTGACGAACAAATTACGGGTAAGGAAACACCCTGAACTAGTAGATAAATACAGAATTTCTGAAGTTACCGCGAAACTTTCAAAAAATGGCTACACGCTTGTTTATGGCAACACAATTGTAAGTCTTCCCTACCTGCTGGAATTTAAACGAAGGGTTTCTGTAAAGACCGTTTGTGCTATTCATGAATTATCAAATGCCATTGCTTTTTATTTTGGCAAGGAAGACGTTACTAAATCGCTGCCGCAAGCAGACCTTATAATTGCCGGTTCGCAAGCAGTAAAACATAACCTTAATAAAGAATTTTCCATTCCAGATGATAAAATAAAAGTCTTTCATGCCTTTGTCGATTTCAACATGGCGAAAACTAAAGATGCCGATACGCTTCGCGGAGAATTAGATATAGCTAAAGATGAACTTATAATTGGCGGAATGAGCCAGATAGAATTACGGAAAGGTGTAGATCTGATAGTTCCGGTGGCAGTGAGTTTGAAAAAGAATTATCCGGGCGTTAAGTTTAAAATTCTTTGGGTAGGGGGTACTGCCACAGACAACTTTATCCAGGTTGTAAAACAAGATGCACAAAAATGCGGGGTGAGTGAACAAATATTATTTATCGAGCACACCTCTTATCCAGACGATTATATTAATCTTTATGATATATTTTTGCTGCTATCACGTGAGGATCCTTTTCCTTTAGTACTGTTATCCGCAGCACATATGGGTAAAGGTTTAATTGCGTTTAGAGATAGCGGAGGTGCAGAAGAATTGCTGAATGATGGGGCCGGATTTATGGCATCGTATTTGAATACCCAAGAAATAGCCACAATTATTGCCGATCTTTATTACCATCCTGATAAAATTTCTAATGCAGGAAAAATTGCTCAAGAAAAAGTTACCCGAGATTTTAATCTAGGGAAAACATCTGGATTGATTTACAAGGCTCTTGTTGAGCTGTATAAATAACGTTTGTTTCACTAATAGAGATTTAGACCTGATGACCGTTAAGCATTCTTTTATTATCATAGGAGCCGCAGGCTTTCTGGGTTCTACCATGACCGCTTATCTTAAAGAAAAAGGTTTTGAAGTATACGAGATATTGAGGGGCCAGATATCAGGTATAGAACTAGATTTTAACTTTTTATCCAACCTTGTAAAGGTTACAAATAATCCTGTAGTCATTGATTTTTCTTACACCTCTGTTCCCAATACCAGCTTTCAGGATCCTGTCAAAGACTATTCAGAAAACCTTTATAATGTGATCAGGCATTTAGAGTTTGTAAAGCAACTTCATAATCCTACCTATGTTTATATTTCTTCGGGAGGTACCGTTTATGGAAACCTGGACGTTAACAAAGCGGTCGACGAAAACTATCAGAATAATCCGTTGTCGCCCTACGGCATCACTAAACTTTGCTGCGAAAAGTATGTAATGATGTATAATCAGGTCCACAATTTAAAAACTAAAATTATAAGGCCGTCTAACATATACGGGCCCGGGCAAAAGCCTTTTAGGGGCCAGGGGATTATCGCAAATGCCATTGTTAAAATGTTGAAGGGCCAACCCATTCAAGTTTTCGGAAACGGAGATCAGGTTCGAGATTATTTATACGTAGATGATTTTACCAGTGCAATATTTGACGTTGTTATCCACGGTACAGATGACATATATAACATTGGGTTCGGCCGTGGTTACAGTATAAATGATCTGATTGCGAAGATAGAAAAATTACTAAATATCCCTTTTCGGATAGAGCAGTTACCATTCAGGCCTTTTGATGTCCAATACAACGTTCTTGACACCTCGAGGTTAAAATCTTTAAACAATTGGTCGCCCGAAACTAATATTGACGAAGGCCTAAACCAAAGTATCAGCTGGCTGAAAAATTACTTGTATAGTTACAACAAAGCTTAAACTTAAATGGCCGACGTTTTATTAGTTTCTGTTATTATTCCAAATTATAACCACGGCCGTTTTTTAAAACAGCGCATCGATTCTGTGCTTGAACAGTCTTATCGAGACTTTGAAGTTATAATATTAGATGATAGTTCTACAGATGAGAGTAAAGAAGTTATAGATCGGTACTTGGGCAATAAAAAAATTGCTAGGATAGAATATAACAAGATTAATAGCGGAAACACGTTTAAGCAGTGGCAAAAAGGTTTGCAGATTGCAAAAGGGGACTATGTTTGGATTGCTGAAAGCGATGATTTTGCCGATAAAGAATTTTTGAAAACTTTAATGGAGCCGTTTTATAATCACCGTGATCTTCTTCTCTCATATTGCCAATCTGTGATTGTGGATGATGAAGGGTCTTTATTAAGGGTGATGGACTGGGCTGATGCTATTGACGCTCTAAGGTGGAAATCTGACTTTATAAATTCTTCTGTACACGAGGTTAAAAATTATTTGTCGTTAAGAAATACAATTCCTAACGCCAGCGCCGTTGTTTTTAAAAAACCGAAAGATCTCTCTGTACTGAATGAATCTACGCAGTTTAGAATGAGCGGCGATTGGTTGTTTTGGCGTAAGCTACTCTCTAAACCTGGCAAAATTGCTTTTTTTCATACCCCCTTTAACTATTTCAGAATGCATCAACACACCACCAGGTCTACAACCTCAAGAGAAAAAGAAGTTTTACGGATCGCTGAACATAATTTTTTTATTGACAGAAAAATTCTAAGCGTGTTTAATAACAAATATGACTGGATGCTTTTAATGTGGTTTCAAAACAGAGGTGTATTACGCAACACGCGTCATTTTTGGCTGCCAGAATTTCCATTCAGATTATTAATGCGTATACCAGTAATGGGCTTTAATAGAATAAAAAGAAAAATTACCCTATTGTATAAAAAGGCTGTTTAGCCTATAGAACTGCTCATTTGGTAATGCAGCCATTGATAAGTGTGATACTACCCGTTCACAACGGCGAAAAATATTTGAAGGAAGCTGTTAACAGTATTCTCAATCAGACATTGGTAGATTTTGAATTAATCATTATAAATGACGGCTCTACAGATAATACATATAATATCTTACGAAGTTTTAACGACGGCCGGGTCAAGATAATTAATAATGCCGAAAAACTGCGGGTTGTACGTTGCCTTAACTTGGGAATTCAAATGGCTAAGGGTAAATACATAGCTCGTATGGATGCCGACGATATTTCTGTTCTTACGCGGTTTGAAAAGCAGGTTGAATATTTCGATGCTCACCCTGCTATAGATATATGCGGATCTTATGTAGACGTATTTGGAAATAAGGAATTTGTTTTAAGGACTTACGAAGATCATGACGACATAAAAGCAGCCTTATTGTTTCTGAACGTAGTGACACATCCATCAGTAATGTTTAAAAGCGCATCCTTTAAAAGCAGGTCTTTACTTTATGACGAGGCATTTGTAAATGCAGAAGACTATGGTTTATGGATAGACGCCATGGACACTATGAAGTTTGCAACCGTACCTATGGTATTATTGAACTACAGGCTTCATGATGAAAATATTTCTATAAAAAAACTGACTAACTGGGACGTCCTTAAAGAGATGAACTTTAAAGCCTATAGAAAAATATTTAAAAGAATGGGGTTAAACCCAACGCAAAATGAGCTTAATATGCACATAAATGCGGGCTTTAAAATTACAGAAAATTTGCCCGAATTTGAATTCAGGGATTATGTGATATGGTTACAGAAGATAGTGCTTAACAATAATACCAGTCAATATTTTGATAACGACTCACTACGTAATCAAATAATTCATAAAATGATTTACCTGGCAAGAAATATGGAAATTGGTACAGCTGATCTATTTTTTCTATTCAAAGTAATGTTTAATATTTTTGGAACGGCGAATATTTTAAAATTTTTCAGGTATCGCTCCGTATATCTAAAGATACTCAATAATTAACAACATGATCAAAGCATCCTTCATTATAGTTAACTATAATCGCAAACAAGAATTGTTAATCACTATTGCTAAGACATTAGAGGTTATAGGAAATGATTTATCTCTATATGAAATAATTATAGTTGATAACGCTTCAACGGACGGAAGCAGGGATGCTATAAAAGAGCAGTTCCCAAATATAATTCTTATAGAAAATCTTGTTAATACAGGTGCCCCGGCTTGGAACCTTGGGTTCGCAATTGCAAAAGGCAAATATTTTATTATCCTTGACGATGACAGCCAGTTAGATAGCGGGCTTAACGGCGCGCTTTCATTTTTAGATAGTCAGCCCCATGTAGGCGTACTGGCACTTAACATAACCGGAGGGGCTTTTCAAACCAATCATTGGAATGATTGTGGCGAATATGCTGGTTTTATAGGATGCGGGGCAATAATCAAAAAAGAACTCTATGATAAAATTGGAGGCTACGCTGACTGGATATTTTTGTATACAAATGAATATGAATATGGTATAAGGTGCTTAAATGCAGGCTATAAAATTTTATTCTACAAAGACTGCCACGTTACTCACCGCACAAGTAGTATTAATCGCAGCAATCAGCGCCTTATAACATTTTCCGTACGCAATGAGATGGCTATTGTGTTCAAATATTTTAGCAAAAAACACCGCAATTTATACTTAACGAGGGTTTTTCTTAATAATCTAAAGGGAATTTTTAAATATGGCTTAAAATCCGTTAGCTGGTATGTTACTGCTCTAAAAGAATTTCATAAAATAAAAACGACTCTTGTACATACACCTGTAAAACCAGAAGTGGAGAAATTTTACAGCGAAGACGTGTGGTCCACTAAAAAATTTGCTAAGATAATTTAATACCCACATGAAAGCCTCATTTGTAATTGTCAACTATAACAGAAAAGATGAACTCCTTTTCACACTCAAAAGTACAAAAGAGCTAATTAGAAACACTGATTACGAGATTGTAGTCGTAGATAACGCCTCTACAGACGGCAGTGCTGATGCTGTGCGAGAGGCATATCCAGATGTGGTGTTGCTCATAAATTCTGTTAACACGGGAGCACCGGCCTGGAACCTGGGATTTAAGGCGGCCAAAGGCGACTACTTTGTAATTCTAGATGATGATAGCCACATAGAATATGGTTTAGAAGAAGCGCTGAATTACATGGATGCCAATAAAGATGTTGGTGTCTTAGCCTTAAATGTAGTAACAGGGCCCTATACCAGCGAGATGTGGGATTGGAAAGATGGCCAAGACACTGTCGGGTTTATAGGATGCGGCGCCATCTTGAGAAAAGATACATATTATAAAATTGGCGGATATGCTGATTGGATATTCCTTTACGTCAACGAATGGGAGTATGGGCTCCGTTGTATTGATGCCGGATACAGTGTTAAATTTTTTGAAGATAGCAAGGTCATACACCGCGCCAGCAGTATTAACAGGTCGTCTAAGAGATTAAGAATTTTCGTCACCCAGCATGAACTCGGCATAGTTTATAAGTTTTTTTCTGTTAAAAGAAATAAATATTTATTAAGAGTAATGATCAATAATCTTAAAATAATCAAACATGGCGATTTTAAAAACGCTTGGTACAATTTAATTGGGATTTCAAAGTTCTTCAGCCTTGCAAAGAAACTTTCTTACACGCCAGTCTCTCCCGAAGCACAGCAATTGTTTGTAGAAAATTTTCAAATAACCAAAAAATCGGCGTTCGGCTTTTTACTTGGTAAATAAAGGAGCATTTGAATACAATGTATTTAAAATATCATTTTAATATTTCCATCGGTTCTGCCGTCCACAATGCTGGAAATAAAGCGGTAAACGATTGTAAACGGATAATGCTGGATAATGGCTATATCGACCTAGAAATATCTTTCTCAAAGAAGCCATATATGATAATAACTAATTTTTTGAAATTAGTTTATTATTTGATACGTAGTTATTTGCTGATAAAAAGTCGTTCAATCATTGTCGTGCAGTATCCACTGCTTGGTATAAACCGTTTTTTCCCGGCATATATAGGTCTTTTGCATTACAAAAAATGTAAAGTAATTTGCCTGATACATGACATCGAGTCTTTACGCTTTCAACGAGACGGGCGTCAAATACAAAAAGAAATTGATGGCTTGAATAGTTATGATTTAGTCATTTCACATAATGAATTGATGACAAAGTGGTTAAGGAAAAAAGGTTTGAATGTTGTTACTAAAGAGATAAATATGTTTGATTACCTCTTTAAATCAGAACTAATAAATGTTAGAATCAATAACGACATAAGTGCAAAACAAGTGGCATTCGCAGGTAATCTACAACGGGGGAAATTTCTGTCGAAATTAAAGTGCCTGCCCGGGAAGGTCAAGTTTATCATTTTCGGGACCTTAGAGGATCTCAGTATACCTGATGGGGAAAATGTTTTTTATGACGGTTCTTACGCTCCAGATCAGTTGCTTGGACATTTGAAAGGTAATTTCGGCCTGATATGGGACGGAGACGAAACAGCTGACTGCAGCGGCCCCTTCGGAAACTATATACGGTATAATAACCCGCATAAATTATCACTCTACCTTGCGGCTGGCTTACCAATCATAATGCCCGAAAAAGCTGCTTTGGCGCACCTTATTCATGAATACAAAATTGGATTTACAATAAATGATCTGAGTGAAATTGCTACCGCATTTTTACAGATAGGGGAACAGGAATATCATGCTATGCTTAAAAACACTCGGGAGCTATCGCAAAAAGTGAAAGAAGGTTTTTTTTTACAGACAGTTTTAAAAGATGTAGAAATAGAGCTCCTGCACCAGGAAAAGTAACGCTTTTGATACAAAAATGAAGAAGCTTATAGAAAATCCCAATTTCATGTACATCGCGGCATTTTCATTGCCTTTTGCTGTCTATACATTGCAGTGGTCCACTATCTATCCGGCGTTAACAAACCAATTGCTTTATTTCTATTTATTTACATTTACTGTTTGTCTAATTCTCGGATCCTTAATACAAATATCCGTCCCTTTTAAATATATACAGATCAAACCTTCGTCTAATAACAGTAAGGTTTTATTTTTATTATACCTCCTTTATTTAATAGAATCATTGTATTCGAAGCAGGTTCCTTTACTGCAAATAGCTTCCGGCAGCTTCGAATATTCAGAATATTCTTTTGGTATCCCGGTCCTTCATACATTTCTTATATCGTTTAATACCTTTTACGCTATCTATACGTTTCATCAGTATATTTCCTCCCGAAGAACCCATTTAATATTAACTTTTATACTTGCAATATTCCCATTCTTCTTACTCGTGACCAGATCGAGTATATTACATGTGCTATTGGGTTCTTTCTTTGTCTACTTGCTTAGTCGTCCGAATTTATCGATACGAATCGTTTTAAAAAGTGCAATCGCAATTTTAATTGTGTTATTTTTATTTGGGATGCTGGGGGATATACGTTCTAAAAGCGAAGATTCCTCATATATCGCTAGAATCTCGGGCGGGACAGAGCAGTTCTTGAACAGTTCCGTTCCTAAGCAATACTACTGGTCATATTTATATATAGCTTCACCTGTAGCTAATCTTCAAAACAACATCAATTTTACTTCTGCGCCAGAAGGAGATTACAGGAGTATGATTGTCAACGAATTTGTTCCGACCTTTCTCACCAAATTCACTTTTCATACAGAAGAAAGGCACTTTAATCAAATCAATCCTTTTCTTAACGTCGGAACGATATATGTTTACTGTTTTTCCGATCTGAGATGGAAAGGAATGTTAATGATGTTTGTGTACTTTGTTACCATTATCAATTTATACTATATCTTCCTTATTAAAAGTGAACGTTATCGTGTTAGCGGCCTTGCTATTCTTTGCAATATTATAGTGTTTGCCAATTTTCATAACACGATATCTTATTCGGTAATCAGTCTTCAACTTGTTTATCCTATTATTTTTTCAATGAACCGGTTAGTCAAAAACCGCCATATACAGCAATTCCAAAAGATGGATTAAAATAGCTGAAAGGTTGTGATGGTTTCAGCAAAAAGTTAAACCATACACCAGATGGTTTAACTTTTTTTCTTTTAATCATAAATTTCAATTAGAAATTAAAATAAAATTTCAAATTAAAGCTGTAACTTGCATTAATATTAGCACCATCCCCAACGTGGATCGTTTTTACTAAAATTACCGCTTCGGGGGATAGTTTCAGTAGTTAACCTCCTTTTTTAGCTTTACTTATAACTATGAAAGATTTTGGAAAGATCCTTTTGCAGAGTTATTTACGACACCTGCATTTTTAACGTTCAGAAAGTTGGGGGCATTTCGGTTGTTTTTTGTGAATTAATAAATCGCTTAAAACAGGATAACCGACTTTCAATTAATTTTTTGATCAATGGCGCTCCGTGGAAGAATCTTTTTTTCAGCGATGCATCTGCAGGCGTAACGGAATTAAGCGAATTTCCAGTTACTACCGTTCTATTGCCTTTTTTTCCGTTGCTAAAATTGCTGCCGTCCAATGTAATATTTCATAGCACTTATCAGCGCTATTGCTTACAAAGCAATGTTTTAAATGTACTTACTATACACGATCTGGGTTACGAAAAGGGGATTATGCGACGCGGGATCAAGCGTCGCATCCACCTTTTATTTAAAGGTATCGCCATTAAACGAGCGCATGCGATTGTTTGCGTTTCTGCCAACACCAAAAAGGATCTGATTAAATTTTACCCTTATTGTCGCTTTGGAAAAGAGGTGCGGGTAATTCACAATGGTGTTCATAAAATTTTTCTAAACGCGAGATCTTCTCCAACTGTACTAATTGGCAGGCCTTATTTGCTATACGTTGGTGCGCGTTTCGGCTATAAAAATTTTAAAAATGCTGTTTTGGCAGCCGTCGATGTTCCTGATTTTGATCTGAGGATTTGCGGAGGCGGTCACTTAACTTCAGCTGAGCTCAGATATCTGGAGCGATTACTTCCCGGAAGATTCTTTTTCTACCCGGATATAGCTACTGATGCACTACGGGACATGTACAGCGATGCATTCTGTTTGCTTTATCTGTCAGATTACGAAGGGTTTGGAATACCAATACTTGAGGCGATGGCTTGCAAATGCCCAGTGATAGCTCTTAATAATTCCAGCATCCCGGAAATTTCGGGTGGAGCCGCCCTCTTGATCGATGATAGTACGCCTGTTGCTGTCAAAAAGGCAATAAGTTTATTAGACAACGACGATTACCGACAGGGTCTGATTAATAAAGGTCTTGCTCATGCACGGAAATTCACTTGGGAAAAGGCAGCATCTGAAATGGCAGATCTTTACCTATATTTAAAACAACAACATAAATGATTTATTATGAGCGGATATTCAGGTTGATTAGCTCCGATGTTTGTCTGCATTTTGCAAATCTGGGCTGGCAAATTCATGGAGTAGTTAATAACCGAGAGAGGTTTTATTTGAACATGGGGATTTCAGAGTCGTTACCCATTTATCATACAAATCATTCTTTTTTCAGGTCATCAAAAGTTTTGAACACGTTTCCGGCCAGGAACTCCGCAAATATTTTATTATGCCGAAGGCTTAAGCGCAGGATGTTAACCGGTTTTAATCATACTGGAATTGAGATACAATTTTTTGAAGTTAACTGAATAAATGTAATGTGCCAGAAAGGGAATACACAGTATATAGCTATAAAGGAAAGCAGGTTAGGAACAATATTCACGCTTATGATGTAGCGCAGTTTATTGAGGAATTTGTTCAAGCTCCGAGGATAGCGGAAGTCTATAACATTGGAAGCGGAAAAGATACTACACGCTGTTTTGGAAGCTTTTAATATGCCTGCAGAGCTTAGCGGAAAGGAAATGAAATTTAAATATATTGACATGAACCGAAAGGGTGACGGTATATGCTATTATAGCGACCTGCGAAAAATGAAATCACATTATCTGCGATGGGAGATTACCAAATCACTTACGACAAATTTTAAAGAAATTTATGAGTCATGGTTAGGCCAACGGTAACAGTTTACACTGCCAGCAGTGTAAATATTGATTGTTTTGATTTTTTAAATAAAACCATTGGTGCCGCAGGGTATAAAGTTGTGCCACTGTATCTGATCAGTGAGTATGATTACAGAAAGCTGGCTAAAACACGGGGGATCAAAAAGATCTAGTTAGAACTAAAAATGTATGTCTTTTATCCACTTTACGTGTTATGGAAGGGTCTTATCTGTATCCCTAACAGCATATTTGTCATCACCAGCAATACGTTCTTTGCACCCCTTTTAATGACCTATGTTTTGAGGTTAAAGAAAAGCAAAGTAATTCATATGTTATATGATCTCTTTCCGGATGCGCTTGAAGTGTCTTTTTCTCTCGACGAAAATTCATCTAAGTCTAAACTCATTGGCAGACTTTTCAAGCAAAGTCAAAAGCTCTGTGAAGCGACGATTTACCTGGGTTCTTTTTTACAATGGCATGCGGAGAAGAGATGGGGTAAAGCACACATTTCTGAAGTTATAGACATTTCTACTGATTTGTCAAATTATTTAACGCCGAATATTTACAATACAGAAGATAAAAAACTGATTATACATTACGGTGGACAGCTAGGACATCTTCATGACGCGCAGGCCATTATCGACGCGGTAAAATTTCTTAAAAATTCTGATCTAGGTCAGTTTGTGGAGTTTGTTTTTTATGTAAGTGACGCACAGGCTGCGTATTTGGAATCGTCGCTTGAAGGATGTCAGGTAACTGTTTTGTCAGCAGTTCCAAGCCGTCAGTGGAGGGAAGATATCAGTAATTTTCATATTGGGCTTGTTTCGTTGAGTTCTGGCGGTGCCAGCGTTTGCCTTCCCAGCAAATCATATGCAATGATGGCCGGCGGACTTGCCATTCTAGCTATATGTCCGTTATGGTCGGACTTGGCGCGTATGGTAAATGAGCTTGATAGCGGTTGGGTGGTTAACAATGCATTGTATACCAAGCGAAGCGATCTGGAAACGCCGGATTATCTAAATAATATCAAAAAGGAACGTAGTAAAGCATTGCTTTGCCAGGATTTCTATGGTAAGGTAAAGATGATTTATCAAAATCCTCACGAGTTGATGAATAAACGTGAAAATGCTTATTACGGAATAAGAAAACATTTTGATATAGAGCATCTGAGTTGCAAATGGAGCGAAGTATTACAGAGGGTTCAACAAAATACATATTTAAAGGCAGGGTAAGTGAAGGAATACGATTATTTAATTGTTGGCGCGGGACTGTATGGGGCTGTTTTCGCATGTGAGGCTTTTAAACGAGGCAAGAGGTGTCTGGTCTTGGACAAAAGAAGCCATATCGCCGGGAACATTTATACAGAGGATATAGAAGGCATTAAAGTTCACAAGTATGGCGCCCACATCTTCCATACGAATAACCGTGTGCTTTGGGACTATGTAAACGGCTATGCTGAATTCAACAGGTATACGAACTCTCCTCTGGCAAATTACAAAGGTGAGTTGTTCAACATGCCTTTTAATATGAACACTTTTCACGCTTTATGGAATGTCAAGAAACCAGATGAAGCCAAAAAAATCATAGATTCCCAGGTACGGTCACTCAATATTCAACACCCACGTAACCTTGAAGAGCAAGCGCTATCAATGGTTGGTTATGACGTTTATGAGAAGCTTATTAAAGGTTATACTGAAAAGCAATGGGGAAGGAAAGCTACTGAATTGCCAGCTTTCATAATTAAGCGGCTTCCGGTCAGATATACCTTTGATAATAATTATTTTAATGATCGGTATCAGGGGATTCCAATTGGCGGTTATACCAAAATAGTCGACAAACTTCTGTCAGGAGTTGAAGTCAGACTGGAAACCGACTATCTCGATGATAGACACCATTGGAACAACCTAGCAGAATGCGTTGTGTATACCGGAATGATTGATCAATTTTTTAATTATTGTTTTGGGATCTTGGAATATCGCAGTTTGTTTTTCGAGCACGAAGTGCTAGACTGTGAGAATTATCAAGGAAACGCAGTTGTCAATTATACAGATGTTGAAACGCCCTTCACCAGGATAATCGAACATAAACATTTCGAATTCGGAAACCAGACAAAAACGGTTATAACCAAAGAGTATCCGAAACAATGGAAAGTCGGCGACGAGCCTTATTATCCTGTAAATGATGATGTAAATAACCTACTCTTTCAACGCTATAAAAATCTGGCGCAGGGCCACCCCAATATAATTTTTGGCGGAAGGCTTGGTGGCTATAAGTATTATGATATGCATCAGGTTATCGCCATTGCCTTAAAAAAGATAGCACAGATATTTGATGAGAAAATTCCGCAAATCGATGAATAAGAAAATGTTAAACAAAATGCTGCGTGTTTGCGTCTGTATACTTAGCATCGCCGGGTTTGGAAGTAATGTCTATTCACAGACGAAGTTTTTAGGAAAAAAGGTAGATCAGTTGTCAGATGCACAAGTAAAAGTACTGATACAGCAAGCGACAAACGCCGGCAGGTCTACGGATGCTCAAATCGCACAGTTTGGTGTAAGCCAGGGCTTGGATGTTACGGAAACTTCCACACTTACCCAACGCATACACACCATTCGCACCGCAAACGGGACTTCCAGCTTTGTTGAGCCAAGATCGAATCTTTTCGACTCAGTAAGCAACCACGCGTCGGCCAATGTAAGGCCTAAAAGTAACCAACTTCGCATTTTTGGGGAAGACCTTTTTTCAAGTAGCGGCACCATAACCTTTGAGCCAAATTTACGTATTGCGACTCCGCAAAATTATGTAATCGGACCGGATGACCAGATTTTGATTGACATTTCAGGCGATAATGAAGCAAATTACAATCTGAGAGTGTCTCCGGAAGGGAGTGTTAATTTACAATATGTTGGGATCATAAACATTGGCGGACTAACCATCGAAGAAGCCCGCTCGAGAATCAAGGGCGTGATGTCCAAGACCTATTCGGGGCTTGTTTCGGGTAAAACAAAATTAGCGGTAAATATAGGCAATATCAGAAGTATAAAAGTAACCATTGTTGGGGAAGCGGTTAAACCTGGTTCTTATACTGTTTCATCATTGTCAACGGCGTTTAATGTGCTTTATTTATCGGGAGGTCCTAATCAAAACGGCTCTTTTCGAATGATACAATTGATTCGAAATGGAAAAGTCGTCTCAACGATTGATATATATGATTTTTTGCTTAACGGAATTCAAAAAAATTTAAGGCTTCAGGATCAAGATGTTCTTAATATTCCGGTCTACAAGGTAAGAGCAGCGATTAGTGGTGAAGTGAAGCGTCCAGCCTACTACGAGATTCTAGGGAAAGAAAATTTGGATGACCTTATTAATTTTGCAGGAAGTTTTTCAAGTGAGGCTTATACCTCCGGTGTTAAAGTTATTCAAAATACTACCCGAGAACGCAGGATACTTGATATCTCATCAAATCATTTTAACGATTATTTCCCCCAAAATGGAGACTCGGTTACGGTCGACAAGATATTGAACCGATTTGAAAACCGCGTTAGTATCGAAGGGGCTGTATTTCGCCCCGGTAAATATGCGATGGAGCAAGGTCTAACGTTAAAAAAGCTGCTCGCCAAAGCGGATGGTTTAAGGGAAGATGCATTTTTAAACAGGGGGTATATCAATAGGCTTAACGCGGATAATACGGGATCCCTGCTATCATTTGATGTCAAACGGATATCAAATGGAACCGATCCGGATATTTTGTTGCAGCGCGAAGACCAGGTTATTATCTCTTCTATATTTGATCTTAGAGATGAGTATACAATAAACATTCAAGGGCAGGTACGTTCCCCCGGAACATTTAAATATCGCGAGGGACAGGATTTAGGATCAATCATTCAGGAGGCCGGCGGTTTTAAAGATGGTGCAACACCAAATCGTATTGAGGTAGCCAGGCGGATCCAGAACAGTAACCCAATGGTGAAAACATCGCCTGCTGCCCAAATATTCGTCGTAAACGTAGATGAAGGCTTACATCTTTCCGGAAATCAATTCAGGCTTGAGCCTTTTGATATCGTGTCAGTGCGATCAGCTGAAGGCTTTCAGATTCAGAAAACCATTCTGATTCAAGGAGAAGTACGTTTTCCGGGTAACTACGCCGTCAGAAATAACAATGATAAGATCAGTGACATATTAAGGCGGGCCGGTGGCCTTACAGCTTCTGCATTTCCGGCTGGCGCTTCATTGCAAAGAATTAATAAAGCGGGAAATTCTAAAAATGGCCGCGACATAGATACCGCATCATTTGAATCCGAAAAGCAAAGAAATTTAAGAAGATTAGCGATGTCTCAGCGCGAACGCGACTCAGCAACTCTCGTAAATAATAACGTTGATATATATAAAAGTGATTTTGTAGGCATCGACCTTACTAAAATAATCAAGGATTCAACCTCACGGGATAATCTGCTGGTCGAAGATGGAGACATTATAATCATTCCTCGTCAGTACGAGATTGTAAGCATATCAGGATCTGTACTAAGGCCGATAAATGTCATTTATAAAAGAGGTAAATCAATGAATCAATACATAAATGAATCCGGGGGCTTTACTGAGAATGCGAATAGGCATGGTGCTTATATCGTGTATCCGAATGGCTCTGTCAGAGCCACTAAAAAATTTTTGTTCTTTTACAATTATCCATCCGTTAAGCCAGGTTCTGAAATATTCGTTCCTAAAAGGGCATTGAAGGTTCCCCTTGGAATTCAAGGTCTTATAGGGATATCTACTGCCCTCGCATCTCTTGCGGTAATAATTATCACGTTATTCAGGAAATGAGATCGGGTCAGATGCCAAACGGGTTGTAATTACCGGGAGAACCGGTTTTATAGGAATGAATCTGTTAGCGTACTTAAAGGACAAAGAATGTGCAGTGTTCCCTTATTTGCGGGAAAAGTTAAATAGCAGTACTAATTTTAATTACCAAAAAGGCAACGTGATAGTTCATCTTGCAGGGAAAGCGCACGACGCGCATAACACCGGAAATCCTTATGACTTTAATACAGTCAATTATGGAATTATCAAAAGCTTATAAGGTGATTTATCAGATCGGAAGCGAGCAAGTTTATACATATCTGTTCGGTTAAAGCGGTAACAGATGGACCTGTCGAAGTGGTGATGAATCGATAACGCCTAATTCTAAAACTGATTACGGCATATCAAAGCTCTTCGCAGAACAGGACATACAGGGACAATCACTCCCGGAAGGTAAATCATTTTTTATACTCAGACCATGCATGACACACGGGAAAGGCAATAAAGGAAATTTAAATTTCTTATTTGCGATAATTAAAAATGGTATCCCATATCCTTTGGGAGCGTTTAATAACAAACGGTCGTTTTTAAGTGTTTCAAACCTCTGTGAATTGATTCACCGGAAAGATATTTTTACAGGCATTTACGTTGCAGATGACGACCCTCTCGCAACCACAGAGGTTGTGAAAATCATTTCATCCGCTTTAAAAAGGCGCGCACGTATCTGGTTATTAACTCAAAATATCACAGTCTCTTTTGCAGAAATCGGAAAGCTTTTTCATCGGCCTTTAGCCACAAAATGCCTAAAGAAGATAATAACCGACTTTGTTGTTTCCAACGAAAAAATAAAGGCGGTATTACACAAAGATTTTCCTATAACATCCCGGCAAGAAATTTTCGAGACTATCGAAAGCTTTATCGAGTATCCCCAAATTAAAAAAGCAGATGGCTAAATTAACGAAACATTCCAGCGTCAACCGCGTCATTCTGGCCGGAAAGATCGTTAATGCGCCATCGATTATTAAAGAGCATAGTAATAAGTTCTATCACTTCTTGTTGCAGACAACTGAAAATATTAATAGCGGAAAAGGCCCAATACTACATAATGAGTTACACGTTGTCAATTATAGCCTGGAGAACCCGCTTCTCAAACATATGGATTTAAGACCGGGGTTACTTTTATATATACAAGGAAGTTTACGGACTAATACGATAATAGATGTTGATGATACGCGACATTACAGAACAATTATTCTTGCAACAAATATTGAGATTATTACTATTTAAAATCTTTGTAGTCTCTTTAAAATACTAGTTAAAGACCGGATTTTCGTATAGATTATTCTTCATTTATATAAATATCTCTTTAAATAAATAAAGAATTTAGCGGTTGTGTTTTTTATGAATATCTTTTACTAAACACAGCCTTTTGATCTCTGCTTTTTTAATTGGGAACGGGGCATATTTCAATCGGTCGCCTATCATTTCAGAGGTATTGTCAGAGTGCGCGATTATCTCATCGACTTTATCACTTAAGAGCAGGCGCTTATACATGCGGTAATCTCCCCATTCGATATAATACACCTCGCCGGGTAATATCTTTTATCACTGATGACTTTGAGGGCTACCCAACAGCCGTTTTCCAGATACGGGTACATGGAATGTCGCCAAACGGGCAGGGCAAAATCACATTCCTCAATACCCGGAAAGTTCATCCGACCTACTTATTGACTATCGTTTACGTTATTATATACTTCCACACGTGACGCCGGTAGCCACAATGTCATACATGGGAATACCTTCTATGCGCTTATCGGTCGTCTCTTGACTTTGTGGCAAAGCTGCCGGAGCCGTGCTCTGCATAGCGAGATATTTCGAGTAGTGTTTTTTGAACAGGTCGAAATTTTTCTGGGTCGATGTTCTGACGGTTTTGATGATCTCTGTAATGGAGCTGGTAGAATTGAAGCCTAACACTCCGCCAATTCGGAGTAGAATAAATTGCTGTCCAGGGCATTTATTATTAGCAGCAATTTATCTCAATTCGTTATGAACAAAGATTGTATTTCTATGGTATTTTAAAGATTAGAGTCAATAACTGAAGATTATGCATTGAATTCATAATATAAAGACAATCAAACTTTTTTCATTAATGTTACACGTTTTGGGAATACAATTTAAAAAGGTTCTCTATGCTCTTTTTTTTTTAAAGGTTAACTTGGCCAAGACAATTTGATTGATAAAAGCCACATGAATCTTTTAGAGACCTCTATCGCTGTTAATAAAAAACATCTTTGTAGTTCTTATAAGGATTTAAGCGCACGCGCAGTGGATCTAATGGCAGCTAATCGAATAAAATCTGGCATATCACAAACAGATTTAGGGACGCTCCTAGGTTTATCGCAAAATGCTGTAAGTAAATTGGAGCTTAAGTATACTAAGATTACTGTCGAAGTCTTTCTCCGGTATTGTAACGCAATTAATATAGATGCTATGGAGATCTTGAAACAAGTGGAAGCTATAAGCGGATAAATTTCAAACCGTATTATAAAAGCCTGTTATCTAGTTAACGTTATAATAGAATGTTCGGAGACAATTTTAATATGAGTCATGGTTAGTTAACCAGAACACGGTAATGTTATATAAAACGTCGTACCTATGTTTTCCAAACTGTCAAACCAGATATGTCCGCCGTGATCCTCTATAATTTGCTTTGATATAAATAGTCCCATACCATAAGTTTCCTCTCCTTGCGTGCCCTCCCGTTTTGCTTCTCCTGAAAGTGCGAAAATTTTACTTTTAAGATCGTTAGGGATGCCTATCCCGTTATCTTTAACGCTAATTTTTACACTTCCGTCACCAATTTCCGTCGCAATATAAATTTGGCTGCCATTAGGGCTGAATTTGATGGCATTAACTAATAAATTATTGATAACCCGCCAAATTTGCTGGCGCTGAATCTTGACGGTGCAATCCTCTGCTACGGTGAATAGCAAATCGATCTGTTTCTCTTTCGCGCGGTTTCGTAATAATGATATGCTTTCTAAGACAATGTCTTTAATATGATTTGTTGTATTGTGTCCTTCATCTGAATTTTGTTGTTTTTTGCTTGAAAGCAAATCATTCACGATAGCTGTCATAGTTTTGCTTGAACTCATGATCAGACCAACCATCTCTGCGTCGTCGTCACTTAGGTGTTGGCTTTCTGACAATAAATTGCTAAGTCCAAAAATGGCATTTAGTGGGTTTTTTAAATCATGGGCGACTATGCCTAACAATTTTGAATTTTCCGTGAAACTCGCTTCCAGAGAGTGAAGAGTAGTTTCCAGTTTTTTATTTCTTATGGCCATTTCATTTTGGGAAATCTGTATTGCTCTTCTTATTTTATTATTATTGACAATCAGGATAAGGCAAATTATTAAAAGTCCCAATGTAGCAATCAATGCTATGGTCTTTATTAAATCTTCTTTTTCGACAGAACGGAGTTCATTTATATTGGCTAATCTGGCAAATTCGGTCTCGAAATTTGTTGATAGATAAAGTCTTTTCGAATTAAAAATACTGTCTTTAAGGCTTTCATAACTGCGGTACAAAGATGAGACATCGGTAAATCTTTTCTGTGCCTGCGCAAAACGAATTTTAAGTTTTAGAAAGTCAAGCCTATCTGTCGCATTTGAGAGTTTAACACCGGATGATTGTATATCCTTAATTAGCGCCGCCGTGTTTTTGAAATTTCTTTTCGACAGATATAAATCCGCTAATTTCCGTTCGGTGATTAAGGCGTCTTCAACTGCATATCCTGGGATTCTGTTTAAACGTATACTTTCTTTAAAATAATATTCAGCGCTGTCAACCTTACCATTTCTAAATTGGACACTACCAATATTGCCTGCAATAACCCCCTTCGCAATGATATAGTCTTTACGGTTTAGCTTTTTCTTAAGATATCCTATATTGTTCCAATGAACGGCACCTTTGAAATAGGCCAGGGCGCTGTCGGGCTTATTCAAAAACAAATAGCAAAGACCTATATTGTTAAACGTACCTTGAAGCCTGTAGTAACTGGAATCTTTATCAGAAAATTTAAGAATAGTATTCAATGTTTTTTTATGCCAGTTAATAGCATTTACATATTTGTTCTGTCCGTAGCTGATATCCGCAAGTCTCGAATAAAAGCTTGATTTTAATTTTTTAGCGTTAAATGTATTTAACGCTTCAATAACCGATAATCCATTATAATAGCTTTTATATGCCTCGCTGTACCGTTTCAATAAAAGAAGCATATCACCTTTCTCAAGTAGTACTTCCGCGAGAAATACTGCATTTGCAGCGTTCTTAGGTAAGACGTTGATGGCACTGTCACATAATGTTACAGCTTTAGAATAAAGCTTTTGACGGTGATGACATTTTCTGAGAAAGTTAAACCGTTGATACTGGGTAAGTTTGCCCGGATTTTCTATTGAATAGTAAGCGGAGTCTAAATATAAAATTGCTTTAGGATAATCCTTTAATTCAAAGGTTTCAGCCACTTTTAAAGCGTTTTCCCACTTAGAGTCATCGAATTTTTTTGGCGATTTCTTGCACGAAGGCAAAAAAAATGAAAGTGTTATTGATGAAATCAAGATGCCGTAAAACATCTTTTCATAGCTCATCTGCTTTCGTTTAAACACAACCTTAACACTTTTTTAAGATGTTCAAAATGTTACCAGAACTTGAATACCTAATGAAACTTAGAATTGGTTGTATAATAAGCAAATAACTATAATTTAAGTTTTAATGTATAGTATATTGCTTATGACAAGCGGCAAACTTCGCGGATCATTTCTAGAACGAATGAGTAATAATTTAAAGTTTGATTACCTAAGAAGAAACTGAAGGAGAATAAAAAGTAGATTGCCAAATTTACTTAAGTAAAATCGTTAAAAAAGAAGAAAATAATCAGCTGGTGAACAATTCAATTTTTAAGTAGTTACGTAAAAACAATCATCTCTAATATGAATAAATATCTCAGAAAAAGTGCGTTACTAGGTATCGCATTAGTTTCGTTATTAGCATCAGCATGCAGCAATAACGGCAAAAATTCCACAAGCGATTCCACCACGGTTAAGTCATCAGCCGCGGATAGTTCTGTGAAAACCGGGTTACCAGATTCTGTTAAACCATCCGGACAAGCACCGGAATGGGGTAAGGATATCAGGCCCCAAATGGCTGCAGTTATCGAACAGCTTGGCAGCTATAGTGATAAACCTATTCCGCAATTGCCACCAGTTGAGGCGCGAAAGAACCACACACCGACGGATGCCGTGATGGATATCATGAAAAAATATAATATTCCTATGCCCCCTACTACAGTGGACACTATAGGGAAAGAGATTCCGGTGGCAGGCGGGACAATTCATCTTAAAATCTATACGCCAAAAAGTACCGGGCCTTATCCAGTCATCGTATACTACCATGGCGGCGGATTCGTGATTGCTAATATAAACGTATATAACGCCTCGTCACAAATGCTTGCTGAAAAAATGGGCGCTGTGGTAATCTCTGTAGGATACCGTTTAGCGCCAGAGAATAAATTCCCTACTGCACACAATGACGCTTTTGCCGCATACCAATGGGCTGTCAATAATGCATCATCATTACATGGAGATGCTAGGAAAATTGCTTTGGTTGGAGAAAGCGCAGGTGGTAACCTGGCGGTTAATACAGCGATCATGGCTCGCGACAAAAAAATTCAGTTGCCGGTGGGTATCGTGGCAGTTTACCCTATCGCAGGCGCAGACATGAATACGGAATCTTATCAAAAATATGCTAATGCCAAACCACTTGATAAACCTATGATGATGTGGTTCAGCAAAACTTATCTTAATAACATGGCTGAGGCGAAGGATCCCCGTATAAATCTCGTTGCAGCTAATTTGAAAGGCTTACCCCCGACAACAATCATCAATGCCGAATTAGATCCCTTACAAACAGATGGTGCTAATTTGGCTGATAAGCTAAAGGCGGCAGGAGTGTCCACAGATCATAAGGTATTTGACGGTGTAACACACGAGTTTTTCGGTATGGGTGCGTTAGTCCCTGAGGCATTAGAAGCGGAAAAATTCGCTATTTCGCAGTTGCAGAAAGCTTTCAAAGGAAAGTAGCGGTCGGTTTGATGTACGCGGCAAGAAATTTGCGCCTATAACTGAAAATTACCATAGATATGTCGTTATGGTAATCAGGATAAAAGGCAGGCTATTAAACACCTCACAAGAAATGTATTTTTTAATGGCATTCCTGAAAATTTGGAGATGCCATTTTTTTAATATCTTTATAACTGATTTAAAACCCCTTCAGTTTATATCACTCGGAAGCCAGACTCAACCCCTGGCTTTTTTTGTGACATCAGCTGTAGCGTAAGGAATCTTGACTGGATAAATAAAAGTCTTCCACAGGTAATGTAAATGAGATATGGTTAGAAAGAAGATTAAATATTCTGAGAGCTAGGACATATTATAAAATTTTTTGACCTTATAATCTTTAAGATAATCTCGGTAATAACGAGTTGTCATCTCTGCATATTCCCTGGCAGATTTCAGCAGATTATGCTGCCAGTTTTTTCGAGAGCCGAAATCTTTTAAATCATCAATAGTTGCAGAGCCATCCATTCCACCGCTTCGAAGTTGCGAAGAGGTAAGCATACACGCCATGGTATTAATTACGGCGCCCATCTCTTTATAGCGGTTACGGAGCAATTTAAAATTTATAGAATCTTTAACAGGTTGAAGTTCCTAAAGTATATAATCTTCACCCTCAAAATTTGTTGTACTGAGCATCGCAGCAGATATATACTGCATACGTTTTAGAATTTGAGCAATTAGTACTGCATTGTTAGCATTGAGATTTTGCGAATGAGAAGCGAGGTTATTCAGACAAGAGTCCCGTGCCTGCTTCATATCGACAAATAAATAGAATTTTTTTTATTGGGACTTTTCAAGAGAAAAAGATACCGTTTCAAACCCAAACTACCTGTTTCGGCAAAACGAAAAACAACATCTTTAACTTTATAGTTGAAAGGGCTATCATCGCAATTGTTAATCCAGTCTTGAATACGCGGGATCAGTTTAGTTTTAAGTTGTCTTTCAACTCCAGAGTGCTTTTCGTTTTTATGTGAAAGGACTATTTTATTTTTCTTTTGAAAAGTTCTTTTTTAAGTAAAGTTTCAAATTTTGATCTATCCGCTTTTTTAAGGAAATCGCAGATTTCCTTTAGATGTTCTTGGGTCTATTGCGTATGCTTAACCCAATTGCAAAGTTTTTCAATAGGCATTTAAAAATAGTCTGGCCAGTCTTTTCAGCTTTTACGTAAGCAATATTTAAACTATGAAAAACAACATATATAGAAGATAAAATACGTGATAACTCCTAGGTTGTCGGCGCAAGACCCCCCTCATCGAAATCATTCAGATCAAAGTATACAACGTATTGTTAGCTCTGTAACTTCCGAAATTTTCCAAATGGAGATCTCCGCAAATCCAAGTCAACGGAGAACTATTGACATCGCTTGTTTTGGCTAAGTCTTCATAATATATATAACACGTGCTCTTAAAGAATCTAAATGGATTATCCGCTAAAGCTGCGTATTTATGTCGAAGAATGTCCGGCAAAAGATGCTTATTATAATTAAGCATCCTGGAAGTTGCCGGCGAGATATCAGTTTCGGAAATCACTTTGATTTTATACTTGACGTGTATGTAGAAATTTGATTTTTTTCCGTCACCATCTGCTTATAAATCAATTCAAGGGGCCTGGGACTCACACTAACTTTTCCGCGAAACGGATTATCGAGCGTGCCAATCAGAAATATCATCAGTCCTAATAGACCCGCAAAAAAACAAGTCATCACGATGTGCATTTTCTTGCTTTTTACGTCAAAGAAAAACGTGACTGAAAGACATATGAGTCCGCCTATAATGACCAGCGACCATAAAGAAGCCGGCAACCGTGTAAAAGTTGCATTAACTCTAGACCGTCTAACTTCTATTAAAGAGTTGAACTGTTTAAATATTTCCGTCACAGTTATTTGATCTCTGATTTTTGCTGGCTCAAAACCCTCAAGATGTCCTTGAAATTTTCTTAAAAATTTCGCTGATTGCACTGGTGGTATTCCTTGGCGCTGTAATGGCCAACTTACCGTAATGACATTGTGCGTGTAGTCTATAAGATCGTTACGAAGCTCAGCTTTATAAGGTTCCGGCAGACTGTCCAAGTCCCTGAATAAACTGGTAATAATTTGCGCTTCCGTGTCAACTTTATTATTAACCTCAGAAAATGAATTCCATGTTCCTATAGCGACAAGCCCAAGCGTTATCCCGTAGAAAACAGTTACTGCTGCTAAAAAATAGCTAACGATATCGTTATGTGAATGGTCCTCGATATGCATTTTTCTGGCAACCTTCCTCGTTGCCAGCATACCGAACAGACCAAATATTAGAAATACGGTTATAGTTAAAACTGCAAAGAGCCAGTTTGGAAGATCATAAACCCAAAAAAAATTCATAAACACATAAACTATATTTTTAACTATAAGTTTTACCAGCAATATTTATTTAAATTGTTTGTAGTTAAATCAACAGATCAAGCAACTTTTAAATCATTGGTGTTGGCAAAACTTGAGCTTTTAATTTTATCAGTTAATTTGGTTTTATAGTCAGCGAGTAGATATTCCCTATAGTTTTTAGTTACATTACCGAGGCATTTTGTGAACTGTTTAACGCGCCATTCAATTTCTTTATCTAATTCACTTACTAATATCAATGCGGATGGTATGCATTTACTGTTTTCCAAACACATCTTTACGTGCTGGTCGATCGATTTTTTGAGCACCAAGCTCGTCTTCAAGTTTTTATCCTTAACATCCTTGAACGTAGCTTGAACATCAAATGCAATATGTGTAGTATTGGGAAACTTAGCATGAATGGAAGGTAAAATGTGATGGTCATCGAACTCGGTCTTTGTACTTATTGAATGGTAGTAGAGTTCAGGATTATCAAATATTACTGTCCAATCAATAGGTTCTTCCCATTTTCCTAATCTTTCGATATTGTTGCCGAGATCTACTATTGTAAAAGATTTTTTATCTGGCAAACATCTCGAGCCTCGGCCAATCATTTGATGTAATAAGGTTAATGAATTTGTCGCGCGATTTAGCATCACGGCCTTAACGCTAGGTTCGTCAAAACCGGTGGTTAAGATGGAGACAGATGTTAATATCGCGTCTTTTGTATTTTTAAACCACTTTAAAATAAATTTACGTTCGGACGCTTCAGTATGATTGTCAAGGCTTTTGACATTTAATCCTTTTTCGTGAAAATATTGAAGAACATTGTTTGAGGTAAATATGCCATTATTAAAAATAAGTGTTTTCTTTCCTCTGGCATGAGCCATATATGCATCATAAAGTAATTCAAGCATACCGGGTGAAGAATATAGCTCATCCGAGGAAGCGGTTGAAAAATCGCCATTTGTACCCTCTGTTAAAGTATTCAACTCCACATCATATCGATATGTCTTGGGTTTCGCAAGATGTTGTTTGGTAATGAGGCTTGAAACGCCTTCTCCAACTATCAATTTATTATAGAAATTTTTTAGCGGATGTTCAGCGTCAGAACTCAATGGTGTTGCAGTCACCCCTAAAATCTTTGCATTCTCGAAATGCAGTAATAATTTGTTAAAAGAATTATGATGCGCTTCATCAACGATTACAAGGCCAATTTGCGTTGTGTCAAATATTTTGTCTTCAATTCTATGATATAGTGTTTCAACCATTGCGACATAACAGCCGTTGTTTAACATGTGAGGTATTTTTTTCAAATGGGAATCTATAATGGTGTTTTTGATTCCTAAATTTTTTAGAGTTTTCGATGTCTGCCGACAAAGCTCTATCCGGTGCGTTAGTATTAGAACGCCTTTGCTTTGATCTTCGATAAGATACTTGGCTAACTCCGAAAATATACGCGTCTTTCCTCCTCCTGTGGGAAGTTGGTATAGTAACTTTGAAGTTGAAGAATTATCTTTCAAGTCGCTGAGTATTTTGCGAACATCTTTTTCCTGGTAATCATGTAATGCTGATGTAGATTTGATCTGAAGATCCATTATGGTTAATTGTAAATTAAAAAAATACGTATAAAAAAAGCCCGCTCAACGGGCTCTCAAAAGAATTTACAAATATATTCTATTCGTCGACCGCAGCGGGATTGACCAGTGATTCTGCTATTTCAGTCAAAGCTTCGTCAGTAGCTTTTTCAACTTGCAACGTTTGATCCAATAGTTCTGCCACGTCATCATGTCCCATCGCTGCTGCTAACGTGCGTAATCCACCATAAGTTGAAATTTCATAATGCTCCACTTTTTGAGCACCGAGGATGAGGCCGCAGTCGCGAATCATTGTGCCTTTGTCGGTTTCCTCTATAATCCCGTTTGCCTCTTCTAATATGCCGGCCATTGCATCACATTTTTTAGCTGACGCTTTTTCTCCAAGTAATTCGAAAGCCTTTTCTAAAGTTTCGATATGGGTTTTTGTTTCGCCGGTATGCTTTTCAAATGCAGCCGCTAACTCCGGGCTCGTAGCAGCTTTCTGCATTTTAGGTAACGCTTTATAAAGATGTTGTTCTGCCCAGTAAATATCTTTTAATTCGTCCACAAAAAATTCGTGGAACTCAGCATTTTCCATTTTACCGCGTTTTCCGGTAGGGAATTTTTTCTTATCTGTATTGGTAGCCATATTGTTTTTTTATGAGTTAACGTAAAACTAATTTTGTTTAACCGCAGTGGTGGCACTATTAAAATTTGCTATTGCTTCGTGCGCTTTTTCACTCATATTCATATGATGAGTGAAGTTAATTGCGGACCGAACGTCATTACAGTCGAAATGCTTCATTATGCCATTTTTTCAGGTGCTACAACCCAGCAAGTATTTTGATGCATCCCGTGATCAATTACAGGAATTACGAGACCTTTGCCTAAGGGCGTCTCAACCAAAATGCTAGGGTTCAACTGTAAATCGTCCATAAACTAATAACTCTGCCTCTCATTAAGTGTTTCATCACTGTCAAACTATTTTCTCCACGCGAGAACATTTATCTTACGAGAAGAGAAACGGTTAGTAACTAATCAGGTTTAAACCTTAGTGTTATGCCTATACAATAATGATTATTTACACATCAAAATCTAATGAATGCAGCAAGTAGCAATATGCGATTACCGGACGGCGGTTTTGCGAATGACACTTTAGTGTTTTTAAAAGCTGCACTTAACTCGAGCGTCTCTAGCATTATTACTACGGATAATAATTTACCGGATAATCCAATCATTTACGCCAATAAATCTTTTCAAAACATTACAGGTTACGTCTATGAAGAAATAATAGGACATAATTGCCGCTTCCTTCAGGGCGATGATCGCGAGCAAATCGGCAAAACGGACCTTCGTAATGCAATCGAAAAAGGTGAAAATATAAATCTCGAGATCAGGAATTATTCCAAAGATGGAGAGTTGTTTTGGAACGCATTAGATCTTCAACATGGCAATGGCGGAACGGCATTGATGTTTGCCGCAATGTTTGGAAGGGACGATGTTTTACAATTCTTAATTGAAAGTGGTGCAGACGTCACTGTAACAGATGTTAGAGGTTAGACAGCCTACGACATCGCTATTTTGCAAAATAATAGCGTTGGGATCAGTCTTTTACAAAGAGATATCTCCTCTCAAAATTTGAAAGTTATAGCAAGAGATTGTTTTTGTAAAATTAATGTTCATCAAACAAATTCAAACAATCACAAACTAAATTGTGTTTTGCTACCTCGATGAACTTATTGAAGTCAAGAACAATCCTAAACCAAGAAAACGAATCGGCTTCAAGTCAGATGATTTGTGATTTTTAATTTCATTCCAAAGCTTATAGCTTATGATTTTTCACTCTTAAACAGTTTCAAAACTCTCATCAATAATGAGAGTTTTTCATACGTTTTCGGACGAGGGAAAATGACTATTCGTCGATACTTGCTTTTATAGTTCTACGCACTGGTATAAGTTTGTTTCATCAATTGCAATACAGCAATCGTCAATTAACGATCATGAAACGATTTAAACTTTACACCGTTGCAATGATGTTCAGTATGTTATCTGGCATCGTTGTTTTCGAGAGTTGTAAGAAGAAGTCCAGTGACACGACAACTACAACTTCCACTACAGCATCTATTTCAACATTAACATGCAGCAGCGTGGCTGTAGCAGCTACACCTACATCAGGCACAGCCTTCACAGGAACAGCAACGGTTCCTTACACAGGTGGTAATGGAGCAACTTATAGTGCAGGCACAGCCATCTCCTCAACCGGAGTAACTGGCCTGACAGCAACGCTAAATGCAGGAACACTTGCAAGCGGCGCGGGTAGCATAACCTACGCAGTATCAGGAACACCGGCAAGTTCAGGTACTGCATCTTTTGCAATCACCTTTGGAGGCCAATCTTGCAGCTTTACGATTACAGTTAACGCAGCATCCACCGGGACAACAGGTTGCAGCACATCAGGAACTGTGGCATCACAGGTTGTATGTGCAGCAAATGCATTCCTCGCAACATTAAGCAATTCTCAGCAATCATCTGTTGTTCTTGCTTTAACTTTGGATAACGCTAAACGCTGGTCAAACCTGCCTTGCGCGCTTTCTTGCCGTAATGGTCTCCTGTTTAGTTCGTTAAGCAGCACACAATTAGCAGCAGCCAAAGCAGTCGCTAAAGCAGCCTTTGGTTCAACCACAGGTGAAGGTTATGACGAGTTTACTCAGATTCTTGCGGCTGACGATTACTTAGGAACGTTGACCAGCGGTTATGGTTCAGGCAATTATGTTATCGCCTTTTTGGGCACACCGTCAACAACAGGCAAGTGGATGTTGCAAATAGGTGGGCACCACTATGCACAGAACATCACCTATGATAACGGCAGTGTAACAAGTATTACACCATTACATGAAGGTGTTGAACCCAAAGGCTCATTTACCTCAAGCGGGACAACTTATACAGGCCCGATTGAGTCTGAACACACTGCCATGCAAAACATGCTGGGTTCATTTACAAGCACCGAACTGGCTTCTGCGAAGATCAGCAGTACCTTCTCTGACTGCTTGTTGATACCTGGTTCTACTACCAATACCTTCCCAAGCACAAAACAAGGCGTGAAGGTTAGTACTTTAAGTAGCGCAGCACAAGCAGCCGTTATGGCAGCAATGATGCCATGGATAAACGATTTAGATGCAACTTCTGCTGCAGCATTTACAACCATCTATCAGAATGAACTGGCTAATACTTACGTATGCTATTCGGGTAACACCTCTGCGGTAGCCGGTACTGCGAGTTCATTCCTTACTACAAATACAGATTACGTACGTATAGACGGCCCAAGTGTGTGGATAGAATTCATTTGCCAAACTGGTGTAGTTATCTCAAGCCAGATACATTACCACACAGTAATGAGAGACCATAGCAGAGATTATATCGGTTTGTAAGATCCTCTTTCTATATATGCTGTTTCACTTTATGTTTCATAACCGCCGGGCACTCGCTTGGCGGTTATTGTTTACCCTCACTATATTTATATCGCTGCTTTCAGTGTCAGCAAGCTACGGACATCAGTCGCCCAATACCCTTGTATTCATGGACGCTGGACCTAAAAGCGCAGTGCTGGAACTGCAAATGCCAGTGAGTGAACTCGAGCTCGCATTCGGTCATCAGATATCGAAAGATCCGGCAACACTTATTACACGTCTCGGCCCGCAACTTAAAGAATATATCAAGGCTCATATAAAGGCATATAGCGATAAGACCAAGCCCTGGAATGTTGATGTTTCAGCACTAAAAATGGATAAGAGTCCATACGCCGATAATATCAACTACGACTATTGGGAGCTGGTTGCAAGCGTTGTATTGACTCCTAACAATGGCGAAAGCACCCGTAAGTTTACATTAAACTACGACGTCATTATGCACCAGGTTGTTAACCATGCAGCACTATTGTATATGCGCAGCGACTGGGAAACAGGAAAAATAAGCGGCACACCAACACAAAGCGCGGTGATCAGCTGGAACACCAAAGATAATAAGATATATCCCCTAAAAGTTAATCTGGAAGGCGGGAGCTGGACACGGGGGTTTACCAGTATGGTATCGTTAGGCATTCAGCATATTCAGGAAGGAACAGATCATCTGCTATTTCTGTTAACGCTTCTATTACCCGCGCCACTCATTGTGATTGGAAAGCGCTGGGCGAAGGCAGGCGGTATTCGCTACAGTCTGATAAGGATACTTAAGATCGTTACCGCGTTTACCATCGGGCATTCTATAACACTTATCATCGGTTCCGCAGGCTTAATTCCTTTTCCTGTACATATTATAGAAGTGCTTATAGCGATAAGTATTTTGGTCTCAGCCGTTCATGCCCTTAAACCCATCTTCCCGGGAAAGGAGATGTATGTCGCTTTAGGTTTCGGATTGATACACGGTATGGCCTTCGCGGAAACCTTAGCAGGGCTACACCTCGACTGGCAAAGCATGGCGCTAAGCATATTAGGTTTTAACGTTGGCATCGAACTCATGCAACTTTTCGTTATTGCGGTAACCATACCCTGGTTGATTATATTGAGCAGATCTCCTTTATATAAATACATCCGTGTTGGCGGAGCGATGCTAGCATCTATTGCAGCCATTGCCTGGATCATTCAAAGAGTATCATTTAATGACAACTTTATCACCGGTTGGATAACAGCGTCAACAGGATATGTAAAATGGTTGGTGTTGATGCTAGCTGTACCTTCTTTCGCAAGTCTAGCTTTTAGACCAAAGACGGTTAAGTCATAACGTATGCGTTACGTGGCGTTATTTCTATTCGTTTTATCTAACCTTAATGGGAACGCGCAGCGGCGCAGTTTTGAAGGTTCGGTGTATGCCGACGTTTCTCATCTTCCTTTAGAAGACGTAACTGTGCACCTCTTTCCCGGTAACCAGGCAGTATCGACCGACATTAACGGCATATACAAATTCAGGAATGTGTCAAGGTTTATAGATAGTGTCAAGATAACGGCCGTAGGTTATAAGACAATTACATTGAAGGGTAGCTCGTTAAGAAACGGCAGCAGCGTTTACCTTACTGAGCAACAGACCATGTTGTCTGACATAACAATAACGGGAAACACACCAAATCCCTATAAAGGAATAAGCGATATCGACATAAAGATGCGTGGTGTTTCGAACTCACAGGAAGTGCTGCGCATCGTACCAGGTTTGTTTATCGGCCAGCATCAGGGAGGTGGTAAAGCTGAACAGATATTCTTACGCGGGTTCGACAACGACCATGGTACAGATATTAATTTGAGCGTAGACGGAATGCTCATTAATATGGTTTCGCATGCGCATGGACAGGGTTATGCAGACAGCCACTTTATTATCCCCGAAACAATAGAAAGTACGACTTATAAGAAAGGGCCATATGATGCTGAAAAAGGTGATCTTGCGGTAACCGGCTCTGTAGACTTCCATACTTTCGATGCGTTAAGCAACAACCTTATAAAGGCTGAGGTAGGTCAGTTTAATACTTACCGCATTCTTGGAATGGCAAATTTGTTAGACAGCGCCTCGCGAGCTAAACAGCGTTCTTGGTATGCAGCTTCAGAGTACCGTTACAGCGATAGTTACTTTGACAACCCCCAGCATTTTAACAGGTTCAACTTCTTCACTAAATACCACGGACACCTGTCAAAGAACAATGTATTTAGTATAGCGGCCTCGACCTTTTACAGCAAATGGAATGCTTCAGGTCAGATACCGGAAAGTGCAGTTGCCAAACGCGAGGTTGGTTTTTACGGCGCTTTAGATCCTAATGAGGGAGGTGTAACCTCAAGAACGAACTTTAATGCACAATTGCTCACCATCTTACCGAATAATGATGTAATTAAGAATCAACTTTACTACTCCAATTACAAATTCGACCTGCATACCAACTTTACTTTTTATTTAGTTGATACCGTCAATGGTGATGAGATAAGACAGCGTGAAAGCCGCAACCTTTTTGGCTATTATGGCAGCTACCTGCACGAAGGTTTGTTAGGAGAAATGAGGCTCACAACAGATGCAGGTGTACAATTAAGATTTGATGCTACAAATAATTCAGAGCTATCACATACCGTAAGCCGTTACACAGTTGTAAACCCAATTAAGTTAGGCGATGTGTTGGAGACAGCGAATGGATTGTATCTAAATGAGACGCTTAAGATAAGTCCGAAACTTACGTTAAATGCAGGTTTAAGGTACGATCACTTGACGTACAGGTATAACAATAAACTCGCCACTGACAGTACCTTTAACGGCATAGGTATTTACAAGGCAGCCAACGGAACCTTAAGCCCTAAACTAAACACTTATTATCAAGTGAGTTCTAAAACACAGCTTTACTTGTTTCTGGGAAAGGGCTTTCATTCTAATGATGCGAGAGTAATAGTTGCTCAGACCCATGGACCAACTCTACCATCGGCTTACAGTTTAGATCTTGGAACTGTTTTAAAGCCCGGCTCAAACTTACTATTAAACGCAGCATTGTGGTACAGCTACCTCGAGAAAGAATATGTTTATGGAGGAGATGGCGGTACTGTAGAGTTTAGCGGAGCAACGCGCCGTATGGGCTTTGACCTTTCCGCAAGATACCAACCTTTAAAGCCTTTATTATTTGATGCAGATGTGAATTATGCTCATGGGCGAGCGGTAGATGGTGGGTACATCCCGCTTGCTCCGGTTTGGAGTAGCACAGGCGGGCTAACCTGTACTTCACAATCAGGTTTAAATGGCAGCCTGCGTTACCGTTATCTTGCTGACCGGCCCGCTAATGAGGACTATAGTTTAACAGCAACAGGTTATTTTATAAATGACCTCGTTCTTAACTACACTAAGGGGAAGTATGAGATAGGTATCACTATAAATAATTTGTTTAACGTCAGGTGGAAAGAAACACAGTTTGAAACAATTACACGTTTAAAAAGTCAGGCTGCTGTCGATGGTATCGCTTTTACACCAGGGACTAAGTTTGCAGCGCTCGCACATTTTGCTTTAAAACTGTGATGCATCAGCAATCGATAATAATTACTAATGATCTACTTTGAATCAAAGGAAAAATTTTGAATATCGGGTGATCCTTGAAACTGCCTTTAAGATTATAATTCAGGCGCCACCAATTTGAAGGTTAAGAATATTTAAAGACACATTACTGTGATCTATCTGCTTCGATTCAAACCATCTGTGCTCGAATCATCTCCCGGTTTTATGATCAGGGCCCTTTCGAAGTACGGGCGCGCTTCTTGTTTTCTTCCGCTCATCAACAAGCTCCAGCCAAGCATATGATTACCATCATAGTCAAAAGGATATAATGTAGCCACGATCCGGAAACATTTTATTGCCGCGTCAAACTGTTTACGGTTATAATAGATCACACCTAACCAATAATTAGCCTGCGTATTTTGCGGATCGATCTTTAAGATAGCATTATATTGCTCAGCTATCTTGTTAGTGTTTTGCAAAAATGCAAGCGGCTTTATGTAACCAAATTTTGCCTCGATAGCGCCCGGGCGCAGCTCAACCGCTTTTTGATAATAAGTTTGCGAGGCGTTATAGTTCTTGTTTAAATAATGCAGCCAACCCAGCCTGATGTTCACTTCATAGCTGTTATCTGCGTAATAGGGTATGATGTCTGCTATTGCAGCGGTGTAATTTTTATTGGTTTCATTGCCGTAGCTATTATGAAAAGCTTTTTGCAGCACGGCATTTGTCTGCGCTTGTGAGATCACAGTTTGCGCCAGTACTAAAATAAGTAAAAAGGTTTTTCTTAAAATTTCCATGCAACGCCTGCCGTAATTGAATGCTGGCCGTAGTTGTCCAGCCGGTAAATATCATATTTGGTTTCGTAAGTATAATTTATTTGCAGCATTGTGTGCAAATTTAGCCGATAAAAAAACGTAGCGCCGGTTTTAAATTTGGTTGGGTCTATCGCGTTGTAAATATATAAACCATCTGCGTCTACATAGTTTTCGAGGTTGCCTAAGGTTATGTTAGCTTCTAACCAGGTTTTGCGGCCTGTCTTAAAGCCAATTGATTGACCGAAAATAAATTCGGTTGCTGAATTATAACTTTTTAAGGAAGCCTTGCTAATAGTATACAGGTTTAAATTTCCGTTTGAATACCAGGTCAGTTGAGCATTATATTGCAATAATCGCGAACTATAAATGCTGCCCAAGTTAATATCCGCTTGCAGGTCTGTATATCGGCCACCAGTATAAATGAAGCCTAAAACACCAATATTGCTGTTATAAGTTGTACCGGCGTAATTAGTATTTAAATAATGATACGCACTAAGCAGTGTAAATTTTTGGTTTAAAGAATAGCGGGCTTTTAAAAAATATTCTATCTGGCTATCATCATTCACACGAGTGTTAACCGGTCCCAAAATTCCTGGCGGATTTACGTTGACGGCCGGCCCGTTAACTTTTTGATTAAAGTAAATTACCGATTGGTCTAACAAGAGATGCCAGCCAACCCGATTGCTTAATCCTGCACGTGTATACAATCCGGTTTGGCGGCCTGCACTTTCCGGTGCTTTGATTCCGGCTTCCAAAGCGGCACATGTAAAGGCAAACCTGGCGATGCCCTCTTTCTTTAGTGTCGCTGAATCCAGATACGCGGCATTTGCAAAAGACCCGGGCTCATTGTTGAGATACAGGTTACAAAAATAAGCATAGTATCTTGCAACAGGTGCGTAACTATCCGCGGTGATAATGGCATTGTATTGTTGCAGTGCAGCTTTGTAGTCCTCAGTAACAAAGCGGGCATAAGCCAGCCGATACCGTAGTAACTGGAAATCCAATCCCGTTGCCAAAGCAGAATCAGCGTAAGCGATTAATTTTTGCCACTCGCCCGCTTTGTAAAGTTCGTAAGATATAGTATCGGCGTGGATATAAGGATCCTGCTGCGCTTTAAGCGCAAATGCCTGCAGCAGCAACGCCAACACGATCACATATTTCCGGTAAGCCATTCTACGTGGATCTTATTGTTCGAATTTTTACTCGTAAAACTGCTAATGCGTTGACCATTGATGAGAATACTGCCATCTGCAATGGTACTGCCATTTTTTATCCTTTCACTATGGATGACCAATTCGCCTGCGCGCGATTCTGCTTGACTGTGATGAGTTATTTCGTTAAAAATAAAAAACGGTGCCACAATATCCTGAAGCCACATGGCCGGGGTATTATCCATATCAACCAGCGGAAAATGATCAGTCATTGATGTTTGCTCGCGAAACCAAACGTTAAAGGCCGTCAGGTAAAACTGGTACAACAGCGAACCTTTATCGCCATTAAAACTAGTGAAATAAAAACGGTTGCCGTTATTAATAAAATATGCTGCAGCCCCCGTTTCACGACTGTACAGATAATTTTGATATAATCCATTAGTGACAGACTCTATTGTTTCCGTCCTTTCTGCAGACTTCATCTTCGCGACGTAGCCGGGTTGAAAATCAAAAGCTTTTTTAATTGACGCGTTGGCGAGGAAATTATTAACGTGGCAGCCCTCAATTGGTGTAGCGGTTGATGCGATTTGCAGCACGCCACCCTCATCCACCATTTCATAAACGGCGAGCGGGTAGGCCAGCGTCTTTGAACCGATGTAAGGTGTAGCTTGTACCTGGAAATGCAAGTGGGGTTCAGGCGAGCGGCCCGAATTACCACACAAGCCTAACAGATCACCTGTACTAACCCATTGCCCAACCTTGACGGCGATTGAATCTTTTTTAAGATGCGATACCTTGGAGTACAAGCCGTCGATGTGTTTGATGACAACCGTGTTACCCCAGTTTTCAGTCAGATTTACCTCGCCGATGATATTATCTTCGATATGGTTTACTACGGCTTCGATTACGCCATCGCCGCAGGCCAAAACCGGTTTGTTGTAACAATAAAAATCTCCCGGTTCAATGCCCGGATATTTGTAAGTATTGCCATCACTGTCTGTGATCACAAAATCAAGGGCATGGCCCCAATCGCCCAAATGTGTAATAGAGCCATTATATCCTTGCGACACCGTCCACCGGCCCATGAACGGTAAGACCAGAGGAAAATAATCGAGCCTGGCAAGACGCTTCTTTTGATTTATAAACTGGTAAAGGTTTCGTTCAGGCGAATAATGCTGAACAACCACCGGTTGCGGTTTACCCGACGATTGGCGCGATTTTACGAAATATAGTAAGGCGAAATTGACGATGCAAAACGGCAGGGAAAATACCGGGAGGGAGTGTAACCCTAACAACGTACTTAATGCATTTACCAATAAAAATAGAGCAGGGATACTGATAACGGCGCACAGGTATGATCTCCAAGAGGGGATTAAAAAAAAACTACCGATGGCGATTGTCGCCATTATGAAATTTGCGCCAAGATGATAGTAACTAACGCCGTCCGGATAGATATGAAAGGCTGAATTAAACGCAATGGCCGTTAAAAAACCGGTCACAGAAAGTGTAAATCCGATCCTGGAATGTATAAGCAGTCCTAAAGCGACGCCGATACCCGTTATTACATTGCATTGGAAAAGCACCGCGCTTAACGACCTGAAATAAAGGCATAGGCTACCCGGCATGGCGTCGCAGAGGTACTGATGTAATAATCCAATTTTGTTTTGACCGGTGTAGATCTCTTGCAGAAGCGCACTGTCCTTTTGTAATAAGCCGGTATTGAAGATGCTGTTTGCAGCCGCTAAAACGATCCAAAAGGTTACTATGAAGGGGAGAGACAAAATTGGCAGATTAACCTTAGCCAACCGTTGTACTAATATGCCCGATAGCAACACCACCATCAATGATGCTACCAGGTACCAAAGAATAAAATGAGTATTTATATGATAAAAAGAGCCAAATGCCAACCCTAACAGCAAACTGTTGAAACTATAGACGCCCGTGCGCAGATTAGCTTGATCAAAACCCAAGACTTGCGCCATTATGAGTGAAAATAGCACGCCCGCAAATCCGCACAGGCCGGCAACAGGGTTTAGTATAGACACGCAAAGCAAAATAAAGCCGAACACAGTGCTCTGCGAAAAAAACAGAATCGAATAGGTGTTAAATACCGACTTTAAATATGTCAGTAAATTTTTCAAATGCCGGCGTTCAAATGAGCAGGTAACTGCTCAGGGGTTTCTACATATTCGAGTGTTTCATTAGCGCGAATCAAATGTGTTTGCTCATGTTCATCTATAAGTACCACAGCCGGGCGGGTGGTGATAAATTGCATCCACTGGGTCATGTTATATGCTCCAACTTTGTGAACCACCAAATGATCACCCGGATTCATGACCGGCAGATTTATTTGCTCCCGAATCATGTCGATATTCATGCATAAAGGGCCGAAGATGGCCATATTCTCGGTGTGTGGTTCAAAATCTCCCGCGGGCGAAATTTGGTGATCATACCATAGGGATGTAAATAAAGTGTTGACCCCAAAATCGACCACAAGCGAGCGGCGGCCGTCCCCCAAGCGTTTGTTGGCTAAAACCGTCCCAGCCAGGTGGCCGGCGTCATCTATCAACATGCGGCCGGATTCCAGGATAAGCATCGGCAATTCGTATTTTTCGAATCCTGCATTTAGTAAGGCATTACTAATGGCTTCGGCATAATCGTCCGCATTGGGCACTGTATCTACAGCCGGCAAGTAAGCGCCTTTTAACGTATTGGTCGACGCGAACCCACCACCTAAATCAAGGTATTCGATCATATGCTTTAGCTCATTTTTGCATCGCAAGGCCAAGGCTGAAAGCTTTTGCGCAGCAGTACGATATGCACTTACAGCAGTTACATAAGTCCCTATGTGGCAATGCAGCCCCACCAGTTGCAACGGGCTTGATTTAATTACTTTGTCAATCGCGGTCCACGCTTCGCCGTTTTCATAGTTAAAGCCAAACCTGTCCCACAACGGGTAGGTGCCCGTATCCATATTTACCCTAACAGCAACACGCGGTTTGTTTTTTGTTTGGTAGCCCAGCGTTATCAATTGCTGCAACTCGTCAAAATGGTCAATATGGATAAGTGAATCGTTTTCGATAGCCAGGTGCAAATCTTCTTTACTTTTCGCGGGGCCATTAAAAATGATCTTATTGCCCGGCATACCATTACCCAGCGCCTTGCGATATTCAAAGCCCGATACTACTTCTGCCCAGCTACCTTCGGCATGAAATATTTTACAAACAGCGTTAATGTAGTTGGTCTTGTAACTCCAGGCAAACTGCACTTTTGGATAGCGGGTACTAAACGCACGGTAAGCAGAGCGGTAGTTACGCCTAACCTGTTTCTCCGACAACACAAAAACGGGGGAGCCGTAATCTTCAATAAGCGCCTTTACAGGCACGCCGGCAATTTCCTTAACAGGCTGTACGCCGGTGTAGCTGCCAAATTTATTGATCGTGTTGGCGTTGAGTTTCTTTAGAACGGGGCGTTCATAGATAAGCTTTGGCATTTTTATTTGTTTTAAGCTCGCCGAAGGCGCTCATTTGCTGGAAATCTGAAATATCCACCACATTGTCCCATGAATAGCGGACAAACATTTTTCCTGTCTGATACGCTGTCATCTTTTGCGGTTGATGGCCCAATGCCATCTGCACTAACACCTCGGGCTGGTTCTGGCCCGCGGCTGCTGTAAGGTATATCCATGCCGGGAAACGCGGATTAATCTCGAGAATATATAACTGTCCGTCCGCACCGCGCACGATCTCCAGTTCGTAGCCGCCGCGCCATTTTGTTGCGCCGGCAAATTTGTCTGCGAGAGCAATCAACTGATCGTCTTCGATAGTTACACCTGCCCAGGCCTTACCTTTATCTGTTATATAAAGTTTCCGCATTGGTACGATGCTTAGATTATAACCTTCACCATCTCCTATGGCGGCGATGTTGATCTCTGTGCCGCTTATAAATTGCTGGGCTATTACCGGCAATCCCCATTTTGCGCTCAACTCATAAAAAGCTTTTCGGGCGGAGTCTGCGTTGTGAGCAATTGTTGCTTCATAATACTTACCTTTTATAACAAGCGGATAGCTCAATTTTTCCGCCGCAGTGTAGAGTTCCGCTTCGTTATTTATCAGCCTGTCGTGCGGAACGTTTAAACCTAATTTGTTACCTAACCGGTTTAGGTTCACTTTATCACGCATGTTCAATTGCTCATGAGATGGCAAAAACATAGCAATTCCAAACTTTCGAAGCCTTTTTTCAATACTGATGAAATTGTGAAGCTCTGCATCAAAATTAGGGATGACTACGTTAATCGTTTCTTCGGAGTGTATTTGCGCTATACGTGAAGCAAGCGCTTCGGCACCTGCTGAAGGGTAGGGAATCTGGTAAGTTTTTTCTATCAAACCCGGAACGTATATACCTGCCTCCAATGCTTCGTAAGCCAAACCAATTATACGCAGCCCTACGCCAAACGCTTCTTTCAGCGCACGTGCAACTGCAACACCGGGGCCGGGGTTGTCATTAGCGTTAAGGCCGGTTACTGCAACACAAATTTCAGCGTAAATGTCTCCCATGTTACACTTCTAAAAGATTTGCCTGTTTTAATTGCTGTATCAAATCGTCCCAGTCGCGGTCAAGACGGGCTGTATCCACGTCATAATGTTCCAGGATGAAGTTTTTAATTTGTGCCTCGGTTTCGCCGTTTTTCATCGCGGCCAAAATAAAAGATGCCATGCCATTACACGAAAATGAATCGCCTGTAGCAGGATTGAAAATAAGACCACTTTCGCTAGTGGCAACATTTGGTTTAATTTTCATTGGCAATATGAGTATATAATTAAGAGGCCATCAAGTAATCTATCCTTGTTGCTAAAACATTCATATCGAGTGGTTTAACAAAGAGGGCATCATATCTGTAAGCATCCAACTTAACTTTCGATGTTTTAAAAGCAGTTACTATAATTATTGGTATTGTGTGCAGTAGCTCATCATCTTTTAAATCCTGACATATTAGCCCGCAATCGTTGCCAATTAAAAGGTAATCTAAAATTATCAGATCGGGTGAGATAAACTTTGCCTTTTGATAGACAGAGTTCGAATCATAAATTATATGAATATCAAAGTCCCCGTGTTCTGAAATTTGATTTATAGTGGAGAGCATTCTCCAATCCTGGTCTAATACTAGAATCTTTTTTTTAGTTAATGAGCCACTCATAATAATAGGGTTTTATTACCTTATAAAATTGCAGCCTTGAGTAAAAAATAGCGATACTTTGTCTTTAAATAACGACAATTAATCGATGAATTAATAGTTATGTCATTTAGACCAACGTTTAATAAAATCAGCGTAGCTGTTACCAACCGGTAATTCAATAGATGGCAACTTTACCTTTCGGTTCAGAATAGATGTAACTTGTCCTTTTGCAATTATATAACTTCTATGAATCCGCTCAAATTTATTAGAAGGCAACTTTTCCAATACTGCTTTTAATGACATTAAAGTTAATAACGGTTTTTCAACGCCAAGTAAATAGATCTTGATATAATCCTGCATGCTCTCAATATACTCAATATCACGTATCGGCACTTTAATCATGCGATACTCCGAGTGTATATAGATAGCTTCTTCGGCCTCGTTGCCGGCTCTCTTTTTATAGCTAAAAAAATCGATGGCCTTATTTACAGCTTCATTGAAACGCTTTATGCTGATCGGTTTCAATAGGTAATCCAGCGCTTGAAGTTCAAAGCCTTCGAAGGCGAAATTTTTATGTGCCGTGGTGAAGATAACCATCGGCTTGTCTTTGAGAGCGCGTACCAGGTCAACACCGGTAATATCGGGCATATCTATGTCGATGAACAACAGGTCTATCCGGGTATTGTGGAGATATTCCGCGCCGGAAACAGCGTCCTCGAAAGTAGCAAGCAGTTGCAATTTGCTAAATTCAGCGATATATTTTTTAATGATTTCCAGCGCAAGCGGCTCATCATCGATAGCTACACATTTTAGTTGCATAAGGCTCTTCCCAACACTCCCAAAAGAGGAGACTTTTTTTAACAAGTTATATCCAGTTTAACGACAAAGCGGTTGTCTACTGTTTTAATGTCTAATGTATGTTTGCCATTGTAAATATATTGTAAACGCTGTCGCGTATTTGTAATACCAATTCCCTTGCGGTTCGCAGCGCCTTTTTCAAAAATGGTATTAGCGCAAAAGAATTTTATGTCGCAATCATCAACCTCCAGCGTAATGTCAATCACTGTCTCTTCATGCTTACTAATGCCATATTTGAATACATTTTCGATAAATGTCATTAGCACCAATGGCGCTATCCGCTGATTTACTACCTCGCCGGTTACACTAAAACTTAGCTTTGTTTTTTTGCCAAGCCGTAACTTTTGTAAGTCAATGTAATCTTTAATACAATCTATCTCGCTTTGTAGCAGTACCAAATCTTCTGCAACTTCGTCGGTAACATACCGCATAATATTAGATAACTTCATGATACTTTCAGACGTATTTGGGTTACCTGTTACAGAGAGGGCATAAATGTTGTTGAGGGTATTGAACAAAAAGTGCGGGTTGATCTGCGCTTTAAGAAACGATAACTCGGCACGTGCTTTTTCTGCCTGGGCCATTCCCACCATACTCTCAGTAAACTGCCATTTTTCCACTGTAGTGATGGCAATACTAAGCCCCACCACAATAATAAAAATAAAGAGCGCCACCAAATCGATATTTCCCGACTGATGTATAATGAAGATCTTGTTAGATGATTTAAACTGTGGATCCTGCATGCGCATGTCTTGGTGTGGTAGCGGACCGAACATTAGCCCTTTACCAGTTGATGCGGTATCCGTACCCAGCGCCACCAATGTTGAATCGTGCATTACCGGCAACTGTGTTTGTGTTGTGCGAAAATGCGCGTTTTTAATCGAATTGTTTTCCAGCAGGTTGTCAAATGGCTGCAGAAAATAAACCAGGCCCATCAGCAGTAATATAATTACGCCATATACAACATACCGCTTCCTGAATACAAATCTAGGCACCAAATACCAAGCATTAATGTAAAACATGAAGATGTACGTGAGGCAGAACAGCCAATAAAAGGGGGAGGCCAAAATAAATAATGTTGCATGCTTATTCTCCTGCGTTTTGTTCATAAATAAAAGCGGAAAGGCCAGGAAAATGAGCCAGCCGGCAGCATGGATTATTGTAGTAGCAGCATTTGAACGGCGCATGGTTTGATCAAATGTAAAGAGTAAATAATAAAACCATACCCTTATCTTAAAATTGTAACGTAGCCAGATACCGCTTTACGGCCACTTCTCCTGGGATCAATGATGTAGTAATATACACCGGTAGGCAGGTTAGCGCCAGCCATAGTGCCGTCCCAGGGTACAGGGTAACCGACAGAGGTGAAAACCTTATTGCCATAACGGTTAAAGACGCTGATCTGGCTGTTGGGATAGCTGCTTAAATATTCAATGTTCCATACGTCATTTACCCCGTCGCCGTTTGGGGTAAAAGTGTTGGGCACAACAGGAGCTTTCAAAACTTTTATAAAAGTAGTTGCTGTTATGTTGCAGCCAGCTTTGGTAGTTACAGTTAACGTGTATTGCGTATCGTCGGTAGGCGAGGCTACAGGGTTTAATATAGCGTCATTATCTAGGCCAGCTGATGGTGACCATCGATAAACCAGGCCCGTTGTGTCGCCGGCGATGCTTGCGTCGAGGGTAATGCTGCCACCATCCAGTATGGTAACTTTATCGGTGATAGTAGCGGTTGGCACCGGGTTAACGGTGATCTGTTGCACAAAGCTCTCGCTGCAGCCCGCTGTAGATGTGAAGGTGTAAGTGATGTTAGTGGTGCCAATACCTGCAGCTAGCGGGTCGAAAATGCCATCGGAAGTCACGCCCTTGCCGAAGTAACTTGTAGTTCCGCCTAATCCCGATGTTTCTTTACCTGCCAATTGAACAGTGCCGGCATTAATGCATACTGGCGTGATAGCATCAAATTTTATAATTGGGATAGGTAGCAGCGTGACATACCCGTCGGTAATATTTACGCACGTGCCACCTGAATACGCCTTTAAAACTACGTGATACTTTTTTGGGGCGGCTGGATAGGTGATCACCGGGTAATTGTGCGGATAGGTAGTGCCTTTCACCGGGTCGTTATATTCTTCCACGGCCGCAGGTTGGTTATCAAAATCGAAATACCATTGTATTTTAGTGACGTTACCGAAATCTGCCACATAAGAGTTATCGGTGAATAAGGCAGGTGCGTCACTGCAGACTTGTGTGCTCGCAGCAGCAAAATTTGCAACCGGATTCTCGCCGTTAACACTCAATTGCTGAGTTTTTGTAGTAACACACCCATTAGCTGTAGTTACCGTAAGCGTTACATTATACAATTGTGCTTTGGTGTATTTGTGCCGGGGGTTTTGCTGTGTTGAGGTATTTGGATTCCCGGAGGTAGCGTTTGTATCTCCAAAATTCCAAAGATATTTAAAACCTGCCTGCGAACCATCGCTGATGGTCGAAGCATCGGTAAATTGAGCGTAAGCATCATTTAAACAAACATCAGGAATCGTGAAGTCTACAGTTGCTATTGCATTTACAGTCACGGGTTTGATAACAAATGTACTTTGACAGCCTGCAGCTGTAAATACCATCAGGCTGCTATTAAACGTCCCCGATGTGGTGTAAACATGCGAATGTGGTGCTGCTGATGACAGGGTGTCTGCTTTACCATCACCATAATTCCATATCCATCTGACTAGAGTACCGTCGGTGGTCGTAGAAGCATCTGTAAAAGTTACAGCTTGTGTTGCACAGTCTGGTGTTGTAAATGTGTAGGCAGCAACCGGGTCAGCATTGATATGAACAGCTTGTGTTTCGGAACTCATACTGCATCCTGCCGAATTCACTACCGTTAGCTTAACTAAATAATTACCCGCAACAGAATATACATGCGAAGGGTTTTGCAGTACGGACGTTTGTCCGTCGCCAAAATCCCACATCCAGGCGGTGATAATTGATGCTGACGTAGAATTATCTGTAAATAAAACAGCGTCTTTTAAACAGGTTGCAGCCGCGTAGGTGAAAGAAGCAGTTGGTGGCGCAGTCACCACCAGCGAAGATGTCGAAGAGGTAACTGAACAATTAGCAGAATATCCCGCGTCGGAAGCTACAACCCTATACAGGTAGGTGCCCGCAGATATGCTTGTAGTGAAACTATAATCAGCCGTTGTTGCACCGGTTATATTGGTATACGTAGTGCCTCCGTCTGTGCTTAATTGCCATTGGTACACGGGTGAAATGAAAGTTGGTGTTGCCGCGGCGGTAACCGTGAGTGTCTTTGCATTGTTTGTGCAACCAGCCTCGTTAGCCGTTGTATTGGATGTAAATGTTGTAACGACGGAAGGTAAAGAGGTAACGCTAACAGATTTTGTAGTAGCGGCGCTTGAGCAGCCTGCCGCCAGTATAACGGTTAGGGTGGCATTATAGTTTCCTCCGGATATGTAGGTATGTGTATGTGTGCCACCTGTGGTCAATGTTTCTGTAGTGCCGTCACTGTAGTCCCAAATCCACTGTGCAATTGCACCGTCTACGCTGGTTGAATTGTCAGTAAAAATTACAGGCTGACCGGCACAGTTTGGAGATGATATAGTAAAAGCCGCCACAGGCTTGGTATTAATAGTAATTGCGTGACTGGCGGTGCTTGTGCAACCGGTACTGCTTGTTACGGTGAGTGTGACGGTATAAGTGCCTGGCGTGGCGTAAACATGAGAAGGAGTTGAAGAGGTTGCTGACCCATCTCCAAAATCCCACACCGATGACGTAATGGTTGAACCGTTGGCCTTGGGTTTATCTGTAAACATCACAACATCGTTCAGGCAATTTGAAGCAGTATAACCAAAATCGGCTGACGGGCCCGCGGTAACATTGAGTGTTAACGCGTTTGATGCTACATAGCAGCTGGAAGATGAGATGTTATCAGAACTTGCAGACACCAGCCGGTATAAATAAGTGCCTGCAGGAGATGGAATACTTATTGGGAATGATGTAGCAGTTGATGCGCTGCCGATATCGACCCATCCGTTAGCGGTGGTATATATTTGAGGTTTCTGCACAAATCCGCTCGCTAAAGTGCTCTGCGAATTAATGGTGATGGCCTGGGTTGAACCCGCGCATGTAGTGGCACTTGTCGCTGATGACGAACTGCCCAATGAAGCGACAACCTGCGAGCCATAAGCCCTGAAGGTAATATCATCTAACGCAAGGTCATTAGCCGGTGCACCACCATTGGCATTATTGGTCATTTGAATAACTACATCTTCTGAACTTGTAGTCGTAAAATTAAATGTGAAGGACTTCCATATCCCTTTGCCAGAAGTGGAAGTGATAGGAATTTGCCCGGTGTTATAGGATCCTAAAACTGTTCCCGAAACTGTGGTAACAGAGAAAGTAATGTTTGGCGGGCTGTTATCCTGCGACCGTAGCAGGTTCATGATCCAGGCACCAAACTGGTAGGTAGTGCCGCCGCAGAGGCCGCTCACCGTCTTCTTGTAAAAATAATCTGTCTTGGCGGCGCTGGCATTTACCACCATCATATACCCGCCGGTGTCACCGGTATGGTCAGTTGTAGTCCACCAAGTACCCGGCGTGTTGGTTGTATTTTCTATGGTGTAAGACCCGTCAATGGGAAAGTCGGCAGAACTGTAGGTGTAGTTTGTTGTCCCGGCCGTCAACGCACCTGCGTGCGAAGCAGTTCCCGCCCCGAAGGTTATGTTTACCACCGGGTCGCCCAAGCTTTGCGCTTTAGCCGCTTTTGCCAGCAACAACAAAACCCCGAAACATGGTATACTAATCGCAAGAGTGCGGCACACAAATTTCAGGGTTTTCAAAATCGACAGAAACAGGGACATAGGGCGTTTAAGAAGCGCCTGCTTGCGCAGACGCTCTATCATCATTATGAAAAAACACATCGGGCTGACCATGTTCGCAGCAGGATCAGCGATGTATTATCAAAAATTGATGTTTACCTTATATCATGAATGAATGTATCGATAAACGTTGGTTTTTTATTGACTAACAGAGGGGAAAGAGTATGAAGCGATGATTGTTGTTGGTGGTGAAGTAAATTTATTTAGCTACCACCTTTAAAACTATTCTGATTTTTACAAGGCGATATGATACGAGGTAACTTGAAGTGAGTGATTCGTATAGTTGGAAATATAATATTGATAATCGGTTGAAAATCAGAAAACTCTGGGCAAGGTTTGAATCCCTCCCTATCCAATGGGCTCACCCAAAATCAATAAATATGTACGATCCGACTGAAATAATCGGAGCAAAAAAAACTATTTGATCCGTTTAAATTCATATGGAACAGCCACTCTAAGGATGGTATTTGAATAAAAAATCTAACACAATCATCAAGGTGTAGTTTAAAAGCAACGCATATAAACTGAAGCTAATTTTCTCTTCAAAAAGTTGCTTCTGATTATAGTGCCCAGGGCGAAGAACACACGGTATGGGCTTATTTATCTCCAACCAAATCGTTGAAGAGCACGAAGGTAAGATTTGGGTAACCAGCACTGAATGCGAAGGTACTTTATTTTACGTCCGGCTACCGCGTGCTAAGTGATGTTTAACTGAGAGGTGCAACTTCCTTAGGTGCTACATTATTCCTTCGGTTTACAAACCTGTGGTCACCATAAGTTTTAATTTGAATAGGATGGGCAAAATGGAAGATCCAAATAAACTGCTTGGCGAATCATGAAAATTAGTCGATTAGGTTCAATGGTTAGTATAATCCACTATCAGATGTATTTTATTGTCTAACTGTTCGACATAGTGCTGCATTTCTTTCAGAGGACCGCAGTTTTGAAGCTCTCCTTCGATGTCGATCAAAGTCAGCAATCCTTTGAGTGTAGCGACAGGTCTTCTGAGCTGGTGAGATTGATTAAAAGCAATTTCGTCTAGCTTTAGCCGCTGTGCTTCGGCACTGGCCTTTTGCCGTATGCGTTCAGAGATATCACTTCCATTATAAGACACGCCAATAATTTCACCATCCGGGTTACGTGCAGGGTCAATTGCGACATCCCACCAGTACGATTTATTCTTAAATTCGATATGCCTTTCCATTTTGGTAGATATTCCCTGAAGGGCGTTATTACAGGCTGAAGTAACGCGCTCCCGGTCGATTGGGTCGATCAGTTCCATGATAGAATACCCTGAATTTATTTTAATGCCGTGATGTTCGTATATAAAATCGCTCATTGCCTTGCTGTAGGCTGTCACCTTAAAATCGAGATCCAAAAGCAGGTGTGCGCATGCGCAACTATCAAAAAAAGAGTGCATGGTCAATTCTTCTTTTTTTGCAGAGAGAAATTGATCTTTCAGCATTTCAAGGCTCGCATCAAACTCAAGTAATTGAATAACCTGTTCTGCCAGTATTTGCAGCATTTGCTGTTGCTCTTTACTCAGCGTTCCTGGAGTTTGGTTTATAACACAGAGGCTTCCTAAATGAAGCCCATCCTGGGTTGTAAGGGGCGTACCTGCATAAAAACGGATATGCGGATCTTCGGTAACCAAGGGATTGGCCAAAAATCGTAGATCCTGTTCTGTGTCCTCAACCATCAAAAAATCTGCCTGTTCTATCACATGAGTGCAGAAAGCATGGGAGCGGGGCGTAGTTTCAAAATTAAAGGCTTGTTTAAAAGGGATATATTGGGTGTCGCTGTCTATAAGAGTAATCAACGCGGTGGGTGTGCCACAAATATCGGCAGCAAGGGATACAATTTCTTGTAACTCCTCTTCTTTGCTAATCTTTAGTTTTAAAAAGCGGTTAACGGCCTGTAACCGCTCCAATTCACGTTTAGGCATTTTTTTAATTGTTTACGCTGTCATTTTTTCTTGCAACTCTTTGACCGCTTCTGCCAAAAGCTGCACTTCTTCCAACTCTGGTTTAATGGAACTGTTTTGCACTTCACTCATTAGCCGCACAATTTCTTGTGCAGGTTGCTCTAAGTCATGCAGTTCAACTTTTCTTATTTTACGCAGCGACTTATTTTGATTTTTAACCAGCTCTTCCTGTTCTACCCGTGCCGTGATATCGATCCGGTTAAAAGACACACCCACGATCTGTTGATCCCGGTCATAAGCCGGTTCAAAAATCATATACCAGCAAATACGGCGATTTCCATACTGAAGGTCTTTCTCAAGGTTGACTTTTTCACCTGCCAACGCTTTTTGGACGGCAGCGACGTAATCTGAACGAAAGTCCATGTGAAGGTAATCTACTAGTAAAGTGCCCGTCACCAAATGTTTTCCCTGTGTATTAACGGTAAACTCGTCGAATGCTTTATTATAGGCCACGATTCGCATTTCAAGGTCCAGTAATACATGATTGGAACTTGAGCTTTCAAAAAATGAATGAAGTGTGATAGCCATATTCCGCGAAGCAACATATTGTTCTTTAAGCAATTGCAGGCTGGCATCAAATTCTAAAAGATGCATAACCTGATTAGATAAGCTTTTAAGCATACGCCGCTGAATATCGCTTAGTGTTTTAGCTTTTACATCATAAACACACACCGTACCTATTGTATCTCCTTCATTAGTAATTAGCGGTGCACCCGCATAAAAACGTATGTGTGGTTCGTTTTTTACAAAAGGGTTCTCGGCAAAGTAAGGGTCAACGCTGGCATCAGCTACAGCAAAGACCTCATCTTGCCTAATAGTCTGTTGGCAAAAAGAATGGTTATAATTTATTTGTTCCAGATCAGTTCCTACGCTAAATTTAACATGCTGTAACTGATCATCCATAAAAGTGATCAGAGCAATCGGCGCGCTACAGATCAAGGCCGCGTGTTCTACTATTTTTTGAAGCTCGGCTTCTTTGCTGATCTGTAGTTTTAAAAACCGGTTAACCGTTTGCAACCGTTCAAGTTCTCTTCGCGGCATAAAAGAACATATTTAAAAAGTCAATTTATAAGTTTATGAATATAGTTAAAATCCTGTAGATATAATTATTATAGGATCATTCATGAAATGATATTTTACATGACACTGACGCGCTTTATGCGACCGCAAGCTTAACTCATTAAATGACAAAACTTATCGTAGTAATGCAAAAAGATGCGCATGGTAGTTCACGAACGTTAGTCACATACTATATACTCAGAAATAGGTATTAATTACAGTGCAGATCTATGGACGCAGGAAATTCAACTAACGAACTAAGCAGCAATTGTAAGATCCAGTGGCAGTCTACAGGATGTTAATCACCAGCTAATTAATGCAGACAGGCTAACATGAATCGTTTTTTTTGCAGGAGGTAATATCATAATAACGATAGGCGATCTTATCAAGTGTAGTTACGTATACTATCATAATAACTTTTAATTCCAGGAGTATGATAGAATACTGTCAACGATATGTGGCAAATTCACTTTGGCGAGAAGCATTTAAATACGGAACTGCAAGTATAAATTATACTATAAGTAAGGATTAGGTTTTATAACAAACAGTTTATAACTTAAGTAGCCTGTACTATCGATATCATCCAAGCTTATTCCACAAGAAAGTAGAGGAAGCTTATCTGCATCGCCAGCTGCTGTTCATTGATATCTTTAATTTCCTCAAAAATGCCCCAGCATATTACTGCGCGCCAATTAAAGAAATCATTGATATCATCCACCTCAAAACACGCCTCGGGGTTTTTTCGCGTGAGATTAAGCTCTAGTCCTTCCGATAAATGCGCATAAGTGTAAGGTGTTTCATAAACATAATGAACAGGGACAACATACGTGATGCCGTCGGCATGGCAGCCGATTCGCCCTAATAATTTTGTTTTAAATAATTACTTTATTTTTTCACTATCTAATGTCCCCAACATAATCTCATACGGTCAAATAAAAATGTTATTCAATTTTGTTTCAGCAATGGCAAGTTCAAGGATACCAAATTGCGGTAACGGCCACTCATTCCAGAGCTGTTTATAATAAGCTATTCCGGAAAGCAGCTGTTCTTTAAATTTATACAGCTGTTTTTGTTTTTTTTCAGTCAGATCTTTCAAGTGTGCCTGAAGGTCCTTTTGTAAATAATCGATATAGAGCTCCAGTTCTTTAATGAACATATGCGGACGTTTAACATCATCCAACAAATTTACTTTCCCATAAATATGCTGTACCATTTCTTCCAGGCCATAGATACGGTTAAAATAGGCCAAATTGGGTCCGGGGCAGATAGCTACCGCGTTATTTTCTTTTGGCTTTTCAATTCTATATTTTAAATAAGTGGATGAACATAAGCCTTCACAGAGGCATATCTTTTCGGTGATTTTATCAAATTGCTTTTTATAATCAGCCGGTGCTGGACTTAGCGCTTGTAATTGACTTATTTTTAAAACCTGGTATTCTCTGGAGGCGGTGCAAATTGGATGTTCGGTGAATTCTGTATTGGTACACAAATACTTTTTCGTACAAGGACTGCCCGGCCTGCCTTTTTCAAGTCGTTCCAGTCGCTGTTTTTCTATTGAACTATTTTTAAAATTATTGAACAGGATACCCAGAGGCGATGCGCCGCTCAGGTGATAGTCGGTTTCCACTGCCCCTGCAAGTTGAAGTAAGGTGGCATCATCTACGTTAGTAGCTTCGGGCACCAGGAGAAACGGACTGCCCCATCCGGTAGAATTAAGCGCATAATAGTGGAGTAAAAACTCATTTTCAGCAGCGGTACCAATACCGCCCTGTACACTTAGACGTTGTGGTTGGCGACGCGTCGTCAGCCCTTTTTCTAACAGGGCCAATTCATATAACCCGGTGAGCTCCCTATTCATTTCCTCACGTTTCTGTTTAAACTCTTCAAGTATTGGCCCTAATAGATAACCTTCGGTGGCGAAAGCATGACCACCGCAGTTTAAACCTGATTCTACACGGAATTCGGACACCCATAAACCTTTTTTTGCCAAAAATTTTGCCTGTATAAAGGCGGAACGGAAGTCACTGACTTTTAAAATGATCTTCTTCTTTAATTCTCCGCGTTCATCCGGCTGGAAATCGGCAAAGGTTTCCAGATAGCTGTATAATTTAGGATTCATACCTGCGGAAAGCGTCACAGAAGATCGCAGATTACTATAGGCAAAGCCGCGTAAACCGGCCAGCGCATCTGTGTTTTCATCTCCAAGATAGCTCCCATCTGGAAAAAAATTCATTTTATCGACCTTAGCCATAATATTTACGTCAATCGCCCCGGGATGCATAAGTTCCCTTAATAAATTTTGGAAAAAATATTTTTGCGAACCATCCGGGTATTCCAGCATCAGGTCATAGCCCTGCTTTAACTGCGATGTTTCAGGTTGCAGCTCAAAGTACCGGCAGATATCGCTGCCTGGTTTAAAAGATTGTATTTTCAGTTCCCTAAACTGCTTTTCCACCAGATCGTTAACTAAGTTTAAATAAGCAGTGATCCTCTTCGCACGGGCATCCGGTGCAGTTTTTGGAATTATTGTGTACGGCAGTTGGTTTTCGGCTGAATGGTAAGCCCGCATTCTTTCCGTTAGCTCATCGTCAACAATGGATATCACAGAAGAAATACCGTAACGTGCTACTTTAAGCGGGGTGTCTATAGAATATCCTAACCCCAACACAGGGATGTGAAATGTATGGCTCATGAATCAAAATTAGGTTGCTGGCTCCTTCTGAAAACTGATATAGGTCACATTTTTTGCGGGTATTCATCATTGTGTCGCTATAGCCAAAATGAGAATTTTGAAGCTATAAGTAGCTTTCAATGAATGAGATCTCGACGATTAAAGAAATTACCTGTTATCACTGTGGTGACGAAGTTACCAACGTCGGTATCATGGCTGATAAGAAGGATTTTTGCTGCAACGGTTGTAAAGCGGTATACCAAGTATTAAGAGATAATCAGCTTTGCAGTTATTATAGTTATAATGATCATCCGGGCGCGAATTGCGCACAGCAAAATAAACGCTTTGATTACCTAAGCGAACCGTCAATCATTAGCCAGCTGATAGATTACACCGATGAACAGCAGACCGTCGTTACCTTTTATCTGCCTCATATCCATTGCAGCTCTTGTCTCTGGCTGCTGGAACAATTGAATAGGATCAATCCTGCCATTTACTATTGCCGGGTAGATTTCTTGAAAAAGCAGATTAATATCAAATTTGATCACCGGCAGCTTGCCCTGCAGGGGCTTGTTGAGCTATTGGATGATATTGGTTATGAGCCGCTGATCAGCTTGCAGGATATCATCAAAAAACAAAATGCCATCCCCCGTGATAATTTAGTGCTAAAAATAGCGGTTGCCGGATTTTGCTTTGGCAATGTCATGCTGCTTAGTTTCCCGGAATACTTTGGCCTATCACTCGCCGAGCAGTCCTTCCGGCACTTTTTTGGCTGGCTCAATATTTTGTTTGCCCTACCGGTGGTCTTTTACAGCGGAGGCGATTATTTTGTCTCTGCCTGGAATAACCTGCGTAATAGGATATTGCATATTGATTTCCCCTTGGCCCTGGGTATCTTGGTGTTATTTATCCGTACTGTCGCCGAGGTTCTGAGCCACAGCGGTGCCGGATTTGCTGATACACTATGCGGGCTGGTTTTCTTCCTCCTGATCGGCAAACTTGTACAACAAAAAACCTATCATCATATTTCATTTGAGCGTGATTATCGTTCATTTTTCCCGGTAGCTGTACAGGTGATCGCCGATGGTAAAGAAAGACCGTTTCCGCTGTCTGATTTAGAAACCGGCCATCGCATCATTATTCGTAATCAGGAGATCATACCGGCCGATGCTATTCTTTTAAAGGGTGAGGCGCTGATTGATTTTAGTTTTGTCACTGGAGAATCCCTACCTGTGGCCAAAACTTTAGGAGAGATCGTTTACGCCGGCGGTCGGCAAACTGGCCATGCCATTGAGTTAGAGGTGATCAAACCTGTTTCTCAAAGTTACCTTACGCAACTTTGGAACAATGAAGCTTTCACGCAGCCAAAAGAAAACCGGTTACCCTCTTTCAATGAAAAAATAGGTAAATATTTCACCGTTATTTTGCTGGTTATCGCGCTTTCAGCCTTTTTCTTTTGGCTTCAAACTGATATAAAAAGGGCTCTTGCAGCCTTTACTTCCGTATTGATCGTGGCCTGCCCATGTGCGCTGGCCTTGAGCACCCCTTTCACCTTATCTGCTGCGCTTAGTGTTTTTGACGGTAACCGCTTCTACTTAAAAAACACGGCAGTTGTAGAACAAATGGCAGGCGTAGATACTATCGTACTGGACAAGACGGGAACAATCACCACGGGCGATGCAACGAGCATTACCCTTAATGCACCGCTTACAAGCCAGCAAAGGCAGTTAATTTATAGCGTTTGTATGAATTCAGGGCATTTGCTTAGCCGGATGATCTGCCGCTATCTGGATGCCGAAGATCGCCTGGAAGTATCGGATTATACCGAAATCCATGGAATGGGTATAGTGGCCAATATCCGGCATCACCAAGTACGCATTGGTAATAAATATTTCGTCTTAGGTAATAGAGAGACAAATCTAAAAAGCACTCAGGTGCACCTGATGATTGATAGCAACTACCTGGGTTGTTTTTGCTTTTTGCATCATTACCGGGAGGGTCTAGATAAAATCACCACTTTGCAGCCGCAATATCAGCTCCATTTACTCTCGGGCGATGGGGATCATGAACTAACTGAACTGCTGCCTGTTTTTGATACTGCAGAGCAACTGCACTTTAATCAGTCGCCTCAGCAAAAGCTGGATTATATCCGGATGCTGCAGCTTAACGACAGTAAGGTGATGATGGTCGGCGACGGGTTGAACGATTCAGGCGCCCTAAGGCAGAGTGACCTGGGCATTGCGGTAACAGAGAATATCAATAATTTTTCACCTGGAAGTGACGCCATCCTGGATGGACGCTCGTTTGCAAAGCTCGCGTCATTCTTAAAGTTTGCTAAAGACACTGTAAGGGTTATCCACATATCCTTTGGTATATCGCTGGTCTATAACATCGTAGGTCTTAGCTTTGCAATCACAGGAAAATTATCACCACTCGTGGCGGCTATCCTCATGCCCGTCAGCACAGTCACTATCATTTCGTTTACCAGTATCGCCACACGCCTTGCGGCCAGATTTAGACAGCTCATATGACGATCCTATATTTTTTGATCGGCTGCAGCGTATTGCTTGCATTGATCTTTTTAGCCGCTTTTTTCTGGGCCCAGCGTAGCGGACAGAATGATGACCTCTATACACCCGGCATGCGTATTCTGCTGGATGAGGAGCAGCAAAAGAAGGAAAAAAGTGATCAGGGTCATATATAGAGCCGACAGTCATCATTCTGACAGTTAAACCATCCCAATAATTTTATACCCATCAACACGGAAGAATTTATGCAGCCCGAAAATTTTTACTATGACAACAAGATCGTCCGGAACTTTGGTATCGCTACGGTTATCTGGGGAATCATTGGGATGACGGTAGGACTGATCGTAGCCATACAGTTATACCAACCCGGCACAAACATGCATAACCAGTACACCTCCTTTGGACGCATCCGGCCGCTGCACACAAACGCAGTGATCTTCGCATTTGTAGGCAATGCAATATTTATGGGGGTATACTATTCGCTGCAGCGCTTGCTAAAAGCGCGGATGTTTAGCGACGTGCTCAGCCAGATCCATTTCTGGGGATGGCAAATGATAATCGTTTCGGCAGTAATTACCCTGCCGCTGGGGTTAACCACTTCTCACGAATATGCGGAATTGGAGTGGCCGATCGATATAGCTATAACTATCATATGGATCGTATTCGGCTGGAATATGTTCGGCACGATTTTCAAACGCCGCGAGCGCCATTTGTATGTGGCGATTTGGTTCTATATCGCCACTTTCGTAACTATAGCCGTACTGCATATTGTCAATTCATTTGAGCTGCCTGTTTCCGCTTTTAAAAGCTATATGGTTTATGCCGGCGTTCAGGATGCCCTGGTACAATGGTGGTATGGGCATAATGCAGTGGCGTTTTTTCTTACCACTCCCTACCTGGGCATGATGTATTATTTTCTGCCCAAAATGGCTAACCGCCCGATATATTCTTATAAGCTCAGCATCCTACATTTCTGGGCGCTTATATTTATCTATATATGGGCCGGTCCGCATCACCTTTTATATACTACTCTTCCAGGTTGGGCACAATCATTAGGCGTTGCTTTCTCGATCATGCTGATCGCACCAAGCTGGGGCGGCATGATCAACGGGCTGCTAACATTACGCGGCGCATGGGACAAGGTTAGGGATGACGTTGTCTTGAAATTTATGGTAGTAGGTCTTACTGCGTATGGCATGGCAACCTTTGAAGGCCCGATGCTTTCTTTGAAACAGGTGAACAGCATTGCCCACTTCAGCGACTGGATCATCGCGCACGTTCATGTTGGCGCATTGGGGTGGAACGGTTTTTTAACCTTTGCCATCCTTTACTGGCTTATTCCGCGTATTTACAGAACAGAACTATTTTCCAAAAAAATGGCCTCATTCCACTTTTGGATCGGTACGCTGGGCATTCTCTTTTATGCCATCCCGATGTATTGGGCCGGCTTTACGCAAAGCCTAATGCTAAAAGAATTTACACCGGAAGGGATGCTGAAATATCCTAATTTCCTGGAGACCACATTACAGATATTACCAATGCATGTTATACGATCAGCAGGGGGTGCTATGTACCTTTTAGGCGTAATTGTTATGGCTTATAATTTGACCCGTACCGCATTACAAGGAAAACTTCTGGCCAATGAAGCAGATCAGGCCGTCCCGCTTGAACCGGCACATACCGTGGCAAGAGAAAATGCCTGGCATAGACGCCTGGAGCGTAAACCGATACAACTACTGATTGCGGCACTGCTGGTGATCCTGGTCGGAACTTTTGTCGAGTTGATGCCCACACTGACTATTTCATCTAACATCCCAACGATAGCGGCTGTTAAACCCTACACACCGCTGGAACTTCAGGGTCGTGACCTTTATATCAGGGAAGGGTGTTCTAATTGCCACTCGCAAACGGTGCGTCCCTTCCGTTCAGAAACCGAACGTTATGGCGAATACAGCAAAGCCGGGGAATTCGTTTATGATCATCCGTTTCTATGGGGATCCAAACGAACCGGACCCGACTTAGCGCGTGAAGGCCAGAAATACGGTAACGCCTGGCACTATAACCACCTGATGGATCCGCGACTAATGTCGCCCGGCAGTATTATGCCGGAATACAGCTGGTTGCTGACGCAAACACTGGATACTTCGCTCACCCGTAACAAGATCAATGCTATGCGTAAACTGGGTGTCCCTTACGCGCCTGGTTATGAGAATTTGGCCAATGCAGATCTTGACAAACAAGCTAAAGCTATTGCGGCTAATCTGAATGAGGACCATATTAAGGTTAAAAGCAATAAGGAAATTATTGCCATTATCGCCTATCTGCAGCGATTGGGAACAGACATTAAAGCCAATAAGACAGCCAATTAACAGATAAGATTATGTTTAAGCAATTTACCGAAAACATCAACGGGCACCAGGCCTACCTGCTTTTTTCACTGGGCATATTCTTTCTCTTCTTTATCGTAGTGACCATCATGCTGATCCGCATGCGTAAGCCACACATAAAGCACATGCAGGATTTACCCTTAACAGATAATTTAACGGATATACCAGAATGTACGCAGTTATGAAATACAGCCGAACATTTCTAACAAGTACTATAGCATTGTTTAGCATGCAACCTACAATGGCTAAGGATGACAGCCTTTTATCCGGCGAAACAGTAAACTATATCGGGTACGGTGTGATTATGTTAACACTCGTGCTCTGTTTGATCGCCTTTCTGGTCATCAACCGAGCTTTCAGGGTTGTTATTTATTTGGTATTGAAACAACAGGGGATGACCGCCATGGAGATAGAAGCGGAAATGAACCCGGGGAAAGTTAAGAAAGCCAAAAAGCCGAAAGGAGAGGTGTGGCAAAAGCTGCTTTCTCTTAAGCCGATGGCACAGGAGAAGGAGATCTTAATTGAGCACGATTATGATGGCATTCAGGAACTGGACAACCCAATACCCGCTTGGTTCATGTACCTTTTTTACGCAACCATCCTATTTGCTGTGGGTTACCTGCTAAATTATCACGTTTTCATGACCGGCCCATTGCAGTATGCAGAATACCGCAATGAAATGGCGCAGGCAGCTATTGAAAAGAAAGCTTACCTAAGTAAAACTGCCAACCAGGTTGACGAAAATACAGTAAAACTTAACCCAGACGCTTCCGTGCTGGCTGCAGGAGGTACGACTTTTAGAAGCACCTGTGCACCTTGCCATGGCGACCACGCCCAGGGGAATGTAGGCCCAAACCTAACAGATGATTATTGTCTGCACGGTGGCAAGATCAACGATATTTTTAAAACTATTAAATATGGTGTATTGGCAAAAGGTATGCCCACCTGGGAAAAGCAACTATCACCAAAACAGATCTCTGACGTGGCGAACTATATTATCTCACTGCATGGCAGCAATCCGGCGAATCCCAAACCTCCGCAAGGCACTAAAGAAATACAAACTACCAATAAATTGGCCTTGGCCAAATAACAATGGATGTACAGCCTAAACCAAAAGAGACGGAAAAGCGCAGATGGATATACCCCCTAATACGAAAAGGCCAACTTTACAATTGGCGCAGCAGGATCAGTTATGCTTACCTCGCACTGTTCTTTGCCGGCCCTTTTATCCGTATTGGAGGGCAGCCTTTGTTGCTGCTCAACTTTGTTGACCGGCAGTTCGTTATCCTCGGCCAGGTTTTCTGGCCTCAGGATATTTTCCTGTTCGTGCTGGCCTCGCTTGTCTTCATAGTTTGTGTAGTGCTGTTCACCATAGCTTATGGACGCATTTTTTGCGGCTGGGTTTGCCCGCAAACCATCTTTATGGAAATGTATTTCCGTAAGATCGAGCAATGGATAGAAGGGGACGCTAATAAGCAAAAAAAGCTGGATGCCGGCACCTGGACAACAAATAAGATACTGAAAAAAGCTATTAAACATATCCTTTTCCTATTATTTTCATTTCTAATTGCCAATACATTTTTAGCTTACATTATTGGAAGTGTCGCTTTAATTAAAATCATTACCGAATCAGTGCAATTGCACTGGGCTGGCTTCTTCAGCATTTGGGTATTTACGCTGATTTTTTATATTATTTATAGCCGAATTAGGGAACTGGTATGCACTGTGATCTGCCCATATGGCCGACTACAGGGAGTCATGCTCGATAAGGATACACTAGTGGTTGCATACGACGAAATTCGCGGTGAGCCCCGTGGCAAGCTAAATAAGAGCACGGATACTTTACAGCCGAAAGGCGATTGCGTTGACTGCGGTCTATGCGTGCAGGTTTGCCCTACTGGCATTGATATACGCCAAGGCACCCAAATGGAGTGCGTGAACTGCACCGCCTGTATAGATGTATGTAACGACGTAATGGCTAAAATCCATAAGCCACCGGAGCTGATCGGATTTTATTCAGAGAATATGATCCGCAATCGGCAAAGGCCAACTTTTACAACCAGGATGATGGGTTACAGCGTGATCATCGCCGTAATGATGACCGTGCTGTGTTATTTTATTTTTAGCCGTGCTGACATGGACTTAACCATTATGCGGAGCGCGGGGATGCTTTACCAGAAACAAACGGGCGGGCTCATCAGTAACATTTATAATGCGGAAGTCATCAACAAATCCAGTACTGTAAGAAGTATCTTAATCAGCCCTGCAGACTCGGCAGTAAAGGTAAAATACATTCAGCAGCCAGGCAAGATCAATGCAGGTAGCTCTGTCAAAACTGTATTTTTCCTGCTGATTCGGGCTAGTGACATTCATGCACCAAAGACAGAAATAAAAATCAACCTGTTATTTAACAATAAAATTATTCAAACCGTCAGCACTACGTTTGTGGGGCCGCCAAACGACTAAATTATGAACTGGGGAAAAGGAATTATATTAGGAATGGGGCTGTTTATGCTATTTATCCTGGTGCTCTGCTTTAAGATGTTTAGACTACCCGTTGACGAATATGACCATCACTATTACGAAAAAGGCCTGAACTTTAACAAAGACTACGATAAAGAAAAACAGGTAACCTTGGATAATGCGCAGCCGTGGATAAGTTTGTCTGGCACCAATCTGCAGCTGAAGTTTAAAGATGAGGCGAACGGTACCGCCAAACTGGTACGCCCGGCCAGCGCCACCCTAGACCGTTTATTTATAGTCAATACCGACAAAAAAGGGCTTATTGATCTGCCCCTGACCAACTTGGTCAAAGGGCGCTGGCGCGTAGTGTTAGAATGGAAAAGCAATCATAAAAATTACCTATACGAAAAGGAGGTTAACCTGTAATGGATAACAATCAAATCGCCTTTTATATTGGCTTATTTGGCAGCGTTCATTGTATCGGTATGTGTGGCCCCCTTGTATTCGCAGTATCATGCTTCCACCGTAATTGGTGGCGGGTGATCTTTGACAAGTTGGTATATAATTTCGGCAGGATATGTTCCTACACATTTCTTGGTTTGCTTATCGGCTTTATTGGCAAGCAGCTCTGGCTGGCCGGACTACAGCAAAGTGTCAGTGTAATCAGTGGGCTGCTAATCATCATCGCCGGCCTCTTACGAATGTTTAAATTTAAAGTCACCCAAACCAGGCTGATGCCGTCGCTTTTAAATCCGATGCACATGATGCTTCACTATGCCTTGAACCACCGTGCAGGACATTTTCCCATCGGCCTGCTAAATGGTTTTCTTCCCTGCGGTTTTGTTTACCTTGCCCTGATAGGAGCCGTAAATACCAATTCGCCATGGGCCTCTGCCCATTATATGTTTTGGTTCGGCATGGGGACTTTCCCGCTGATGCTCATCGCGATGGTCAGCGCTGGATATATAGGCCCGATTTTTCGACGCAGCATCAACAAAGCTATGCCCTATCTTTTAGTTTGTTTAGGTGTATGGTTTGTTCTGCGCGGATTGAATCTTGATATTCCGTACCTGAGCCCTCCTAAGCCGGTATCCGGCGTGGCCCTCTGCCATTAAAGAATAGTGACCGAGATCATTTTTGCATATGCTCCCGGTCATGGCACTGGGGCTATTCACGTCGCATTTTTGTACTATATAATAATAAAATCATGGCAACGCTAAAAGTACACTTGGCCAGCGAATGGTCGCACGAAAAAGCAATTCAAAAACACAAACAAACTCCATGGACAAAATGGCTAAAATTTGCAGACAGCCAGGCCCCATATAAAACTGCTTGGTTTCTGGTGTCGCTCATTGCACAGGGCGTTTTGTTCCTGCCTATCCCGGCGGTACTAATGTATTATTACCAGGCGCCGATCGCCGTGCTCGCGGTTACCATGATATTATTCTTTGGCAACGTGATCAGCGGTATGGGCGGCTCCGGCATACGGGTCGTTCTGACTGCTTTAGCTTTAAGCGTGATCATTCACCTTTTAATGTTGGCTATATTTATTTTTTAAGCTTTTTATTCATGACAATTAATATTAAGCCGTCGGTTTGCCGACGGCTTTTTTATAATATGATGGTAAAAACGAGCTTTTTTGTTAAGGAGCCGGACGAATCTCTTAAAAACAAACTGAAGGCATGCATAGTATGCAGGTAACTATAGCATAATAGATCCCATATTAGCCAGGGGCTAATATGCCTCGCCTAAAAAGTGCTTTCTTTAAACCAACTGCAGCCCGAAACATTTGATCTGTCAATTTTAGATAAGGCTATTGAGGGAAGTAAGATCATAGGGTTGCAGAACCATAATTCCTATACTATTCTATTCTGATCATCCGCACGGTTAAACTGCTCGTTTTATATAGACATGCTGAACAGGCTTGTAGTAGGCTGGGCCGCCCATAAGCGGGCGTCCAGCGCCATGCAAATATTACGCAGATAGCTTTCGCCATTCGCTGTCACTTTTAACCCGACAGAACTGAGTTCAATGAGTCCGTCATCCGCAAGTGGCTGCAGGCGGTCAATTCCATTAAATACAGCTTCAGAACACTCTGTGTGGTGGTTCCAATTAGTTAGGCCTTTGCACATAATTTGCAGGATATGCCGCCTAATAATCACATCTTCAGCGGTCATCAGGTGACCTTTCATTAGAGGGAGTTTTCCTTCTTGCGTGATATTTAAATATTCCTCTACACTTTTTATATTTTGGGCGTAAGCATCACCTGTATCACTGATGGCTGATACGCCAAGGCCGATTGATAATTTGCACTGATGCGTTGTATAGCCCATAAAGTTGCGGTGAAGCTGACCGGTTGTTGCCGCTTTCAGTAGTTCATCTCCCGGAAGAGCGAAATTATCCATGCCGACTTCCAAATAGCCGTAACTCTTTAGCGAACTTCGTCCGGATTCATACAGTTTTAACTTAGTGGCAGGATCTGGCAAGTCGAGTTCGGTAAATTTCCGTTGTCCTGGTTTAAGCCACGGTACGTGGGCATAACTATAAAACGCAATTCTGTCTGGTCTTAGCTCTGCCACTTTCTTCAACGTCGAGTCTAACCCATCAAGAGTTTGCAAAGGCAAACCATAGATTAAATCATAATTGATCGACGTATACCCAATCTGCCGCGCATTTTGTGTTACTGCTTTGACTTGTTCAAAACTTTGCCTCCGGTTAATTATCTGTTGTACCTTCTGGTCAAAATCCTGGATGCCCAGGCTAAGCCGGCGAAAACCCATGTTAAACAATGTTTGGAGATGTTCCACAGAAGTATTCGCAGGGTGTGCCTCAAAACTGAAAGCAGCATCGGGATAAATGGTTGCTTTTTCCAAAAGGCCGCAAATCAGGGTCTGGAGATTTTTTGCACTAAAAAAGGTTGGCGTACCACCGCCGAGATGAATCTCACGGATGATAGGTGCCTTACCCAGGATATCGACGTAGTGCCGCCATTCCCTGATCAGTGCACCAATATAAGGTTCTTCCACCCGATGATTCTTGGTAATCCTTGTATTACAGCCGCAGTAGGTGCACAGTTCTTCGCAAAATGGCAAATGGATATACAGGCTGATGCCTGATTCATGGCCGGATTCTAAAAAAGACCGGCGGACACTACTTATCCAGGCTTGTTCATTAAAATAAGCTGTATCCCAATAAGGCATCGTCGGGTAACTTGTATAGCGCGGTGCTGCTACCTGATACTTCTCAGAAAGGCGTACTAAAGCTGCTTCAGCGCTCATTGACCTGATCTTTCTGCGTTTGGAGATGAGTTGCTCTACAGTCTTTGGCACAAATACATGCATTACCTACACATTTATTAAGTTGCCAGCGGTCGAGATTTTTTATGGTCTGATTTGCAATCGCCTGTAGTGCATCCGGATCATGGCCAGGGGTATTGGCCAGTTTAATACCGTATCTGGCCGCTGCCTCCTTGTCAATATGGCCGGTCATGTCAGAGCGGGTAGCGATATAACGGACGCCCATGCCCGATAAAATTTCGATCACCGGTCCCGAAACTATATCGGTAGTGAAAACTATCACGGCCTCCTTGCCTTCGGCATAATCCAGGGTATCAAGGCCCAGGGGATTAGAGATTAGGGTAATATCATGTTTTTTTTGATTAGCCAGGGCTAAGAATTCCTTTTCAAATGGTTTAATGCTGTACGCGACCGTCTTCATCCGCAATAATTTTGATTAATTACAAAACTACCGGTCCAAAACTTTCCCCTCGTGCGTAATATCAGTTATAAAAGTGATCCGCGTCAGTTTTTCATTTTGGCAAGCCGAGTCATATCCAAAATGGTAATGGCACTGCCTTTTTTGTCGATCAAACCTTCATCCTTAAAATCTGATAAGGTACGGCTGACGGTTTCAGTAGCCATACCGGCCATTGCGGCCAGGTCATCCCTTGATATACGAAAGCCTTCTGTAACGGAGTCTCCTCCACGTGACAAACGCACTATTGCTTCTGCCATTCTTTTTCTAACAGAATGATAGGCCAGTTGCATAAGCTGATCTTCCTTTTTCCGTATATCGCAGGACAATAACTTGATGAACTTGCGTGCAACATCAGGATACAGGTTTAGGAGATTGTCAAGGAGGTCTTTAGGGATCATATATAAAAAACTATCTTCCATTGCGGTTGCAGTGTCCTTAAATGGTTCTCCGGACAATATGGCGTTGACTCCAAGATAATTATCGGCGTAGAACATGCCCGTCATCAATTCACGACCATCCTCTGCCAGTTTGATCGTTTTAACCCGTCCACTCAGAACTAAGTAAAGGTGATTCCCTTTATCACCCTCATAATAAATTACTTGGTTCTTCTTAAATTCACGTCCCTTGCGCTCTGCTGTAATCTTTTTTAATTGCACCAAACCATCGCTTTTAGCAATGATGCTCTCTAGGCTGTCTAAAGACTTGCTGTAAAAATTTATCTGGATTGCCTTTTTTTTAAGCCGGCTTTCTACAGCATTCAACAACTCGATATCATCAAAAGGCTTTGTAAGATAATCATCGGCGCCCATTTCCATGCCTTTACGCAAGTCTGCCCGCTCAGCCTTCGCAGTCAGAAAGATAAAAGGGATAGCTGCAGTTTCAGGCTTTTTATTAAGCATATACAAAACGCCATAACCATCCAGTTCGGGCATCATAATATCGCAAAGTATAATATCCGGGACCTGCTTTATTGCTAATTCTACTCCTTGCTTGCCATTAGCTGCGCTATAAACGTTATATCCCGCCAGTTCAAGTATTTCCGAAATATTCTCACGAATATCATCATTGTCCTCAATGATCAATATTTTTTTACTCATAGGATCGGTAATGAAATAGCAAATAAAGTGCCTTGGTTTACTTGGCTTTCGAAGCTTACGCGACCATCCATTAAGGCTGCATACCGGGCGACGATATTAAGACCCAAGCCGGTGCCGGGGATATTTCCAGTGTTGTGTGCGCGAAAAAATGCTTCAAACAAATGTTTCTGATCGGCCTCGGGTATACCAATACCATTGTCCTTAATGGTTATCTGGCAGCTCGTCTCGGTAATCTCAGTATTAAACTCAATAAATGTATTTTCCCCCGAATATTTGATAGCATTGCCTATTAAGTTGACCACGCAATTTTTTAGCAGGTTTTGATCAAGCCGGACAATATGTTGTGTGCCTGTATGCTGGTAAATGATGTTTTGATTCTGTTTAGCCAACAACTGCATTTCCTCAATTATCTCTTCCGCCAGCTTGACCAGGTCAAAGCTGCTAAAGGCCGCTTCCACCTTTCCAGCCTCCAGTTTTTCAAGAGAAAGAAAATCATTTAAAATAGCTGTCAGATTAGTCACCGCGTTTTTTATCCTTCCGACATGCTTACTGATATTAGGATTGCCATACGATAATGCATATTTATCAATCAGGGATGCGGATAATTGAACCGCGCTTAAAGGGGTTCGAAATTCATGGGAAGCCATAGATACAAAACGGCTTTTAAGCAGGCCTAGTTCCTTTTCTTTTTCCAGCGACTGGCTAACTTCTTCTTTGGCCAGCTGCAGTTCCTTAACCATTTTCTGTAAAGAATGTGTACGCTCGGTTACTTCTCCTTCGAGCTTGTGTGCGTAATCTTTCAATTGTTCCTCGGCCTCTTTTTCCCGGCTCAAGTCATGGATAAAGCCAGTGTATATATTTCTGCCTGAATACGCAACCTCGCTGACACCCAACCTGAACGGAAATATGCTGCCATCCTTCCGCAGACCACTCACTTCTCGGCCGATGCCAATAATATGAGCCTGTCCGGTTCGTTGGTAACGCGCCAGGTATTCATCATGCTGTTCCTTATCCGGAGGAGGCATAAGAATAGCAATGTTTTTGCCTACTACCTCTTCAGGTACATATTGAAAAAGGCTGCAAGCGGAAGGATTAATAGATTCAATGCAGCCCCGATCATCAATAGTGATTATTCCATCAATGGCATTTTGGATGATAGCATTTAACAAAGCCGCATTTTCCATGATCGCAAATGTCTTGATAACAAGTCATACCGAATGTAATTAATTTCAGGTAAAAAAGTGATCAAAATCATTTTTGTAATCCGTCATACATTGCCAGTAATAACATTTTATAAGGCTTATTTACTTAAAACTTATTAAAGCCACGCAGTTGATTTAAAACACCTATATTTCGACGTCTTTGCTATAATTTTAAAATACGAAAATTTCTTACAGTTTCGGGCGCCTCCATTCAGAACTTTTTTAATGAACAAAAATCCAGACTGAATTCAAGATGAGAAGAAGATCATTTTTAAAACCTCGCGATATTGATGAACTCTATAGTCGGATACCAGAGAAGATACAATTGCAATCGATAAACGTGATAATATTATAGGATTCACGTTATTCAGGTATCGTGCAAGTTAAAAAGTTAAATTCAGCAAAAAGAACAATAATTTTTTTATATTTGTTTTAAAATTTGTTCATTCATCTGATACAAACAACTACAAATAAATCGGTACTAAATTAGGTACTCATATGGTTTCTGTTTGTACTTAAAGTATTGAAAATAAAGAAGTTATTACGTTTATTTCGAGTCCCAGCGGGATCACAAAGTTGTACTTCAAGTCCAACAAAAACCCTCTTAACTGCTTGTTTTGGGGGTTTTTTCATTAATTATCCCCCGTGTAACCCTTTCTAAAGCCGGATTTCTGAACACCTTACTGTCCACCTTTGATTAGTTATTAATTTTGGGTGTTCGAAAAATAGTAAGTGTCTGATCATTAATCTATTAAGAAATTTGATGGGTTCATGACACGGGCTGCATTCGAACCCAGGATTCTAATTAGTTCAGAGCGACTAGAAGCGTTAACTAATTTAATTTTATAATGAAAACTTCAAATTCATTCAGGGTTTATTTCACCATTAAATCCGACAAAGCCAGGAACGGAAAAGCACCGCTTTATGTATCCGTTACCGTTAATAAGGAAAAGGCATATATTGCTTTAAAGGAAACGGTAAGTTTGGCTATCTGGGACTTCGGCAAGGGTGGCGTAAAAGGTACGCGCGACGAAGCCAGATTGATCAACAACTACATCGAGGATGTACGGCTGGCTTTAGGTAACTGTTATAAGGAACTATTATTAAAAGGAAAACTGATTACCCCCAAAACAATTAAATCACTATTCCTTGGGGAGGCTGATGAAACCCTTACACTCAATAAGCTGATGGCTTATCATAATGAGACATCAGGAAAAAGCCTTGACCCGGCTACGTTAAAGCATTACCGAGTAACGCAGCGCTACCTCACAAAGTTTGTGATTAGTCAGTATCACGCTGACGATCTTCTCCTGAAGGATATTGATTTCAGTTTTATCCAAAACTTTGATGCCTTCCTCAGAAATTATCATCCATTAGATCATCACAAGCCGCTGAAAGACAATGGCATAAAGATTCACTTAAAGAGATTAAAAAAGATGATCCATCTTGCTATGCATATGGATTGGATTGAACGTGATCCATTCGCGACTTTCCGTATCAAAATGAAACGCGTGTCAAGAGAATTTCTAACGGATGTTGAATTAGCTGCTATAGAAGAAAAGGAGTTCGATATCGAACGCCTGAGACTTATTCAAGACCTGTTTATATTCAGTTGCTATACCGGAATGGCCTATGGAGATTTGATGTCCTTAAAACCGCAGCAAGTGGTGATAGCAGAGGACGGAGAAAAGTGGATCAGGACCTTCAGATGCAAAACTGACGAACCCGTTAATTTTCCTTTGCTTCCAAGAGCGGTTGCAATCCTTGAAAAATATAAGGGCAATGCGCGGGCCTTATATACCAAATCAGTATTTCCAATTCTGTCGAACCAGAAAGTAAATAGTTACTTAAAAGAAATAGCCGACTTCTGCGGCGTCCACAAAAATTTGACGTTTCACATGGCGAGACACACCTTTGCAACAACAGTAACCTTATCTAATGGGGTACCTATTGAAACTGTAAGTAAAATACTTGGCCATACGAAAGTTTCTACTACGCAGATTTATGCAAGGGTAGTTGAACGGAAGCTGCAAGCTGATATGAAATACCTGAAAAATAAATTAGCTGAAAAAGCTTTAACTGTATAACATGGAAGTTGCATCAACTAGTAACGAGCAAATTGCCGACAGGATATTTGTTATTAGAGGATTAAAAGTTATGTTAGATAGCGATCTCGCTGATTTATACGATGTTGATACAAAAGTATTAAAGCAAGCTGTCCGGAGAAACATTGCAAGATTTCTTGAAGACTTTATGTTTGAATTAACTCGAGATGAGTTTGAAGTTTTGAGGTCACAATTTGTGACCTCAAAAACTGATAGACGAGGTGGATCGCGTTATTTGTTTTTTTGTTTCACAGAACCTGGCGTTGCTATGCTTTCTAGTATTTTAAATAGCGAAAAGGCCATTCTTATCAATATTCAGATCATTCGGATCTTTATAAGCATGAGACAGGCGATGCTCGAGAACGGTGATATGAAATACCAAATTGAATTAATTAAGAAGAGGATTGATAACCAGGATAAAAACTTAGAAATCGTTTTTCAATATTTGGACAATCTGTTAGAAAGTAAATCGACAACTATGCCCAGAAAAAGAATAGGTTTTAAATCGGATGATTTATGATCAGTAATAATTAAGATTTACAAAAAATATTTATAACAGTAAATCTTTAATCTTCGTTGATTGAAATACTCAATTTCAATTTGATTAATTTCTTTCGCAAGTGTTATAAACCTTGACGCTTTTTTATGCTATTCATGTTAAGGAATATTGTTCTTCTTAAAGATTAAGTCATCTTTCGACTTTATTAATCTTTAATCATAAAAGCATGCTCAATCTTAAACAGGCGATAACTGACTTTTCAAATCATTGCAGATATGAAAAAAACCTTTCGTTAAAATCCATTAGGTGTTACGAAATCGACTTGCTTCAATTTACCAAATTCATTGAAGCTCAAAACTTCCCTTCACAAATCAACTGCATAGATAAAATCCATTTTAAAGCTTATTTGAAAGAGCTCTCACGTTGGAAACCAAAAACAGTTAAAAGAAAAGTTGCCACACTAAAGGCAATGTTTAACTATTTGGAATTTGAGGATTTAATCATTTCCAATCCCCTGCGCAAAATAAAAATTCAAATTAAGGAGCCGCAATTTTTACCAAAAGCATTAACGCTGTTAGAATCCCATGCATTACTTAGCAAAACATATGATTTTTTAGCAGATAAAAAAAGGTCAGCTTACAGCTATCAAGAAGCTTTGCGTAATACTGCTGTAATAGAACTATTGTTCGCCACCGGAGCACGAGTGTCTGAAATTTCTGGCTTACTTCATAGTTCTGTAGACTTAGAATCGGGCCTCGTAACTTTTTTTGGAAAAGGGGGTAAGCAAAGAATGATTCAAATTTGCAATCTTGACGTACTTAAAATCCTAAGGGCCTATTGCAAACATTCAAAAAATAATTTAAGTGATGGCAAATTTCTATTAGTCAACCGCTTGGGTAACAAGCTTTCAGACCAGTCAATCAGAATTTTAGTTCGTAATCTAGCTTCAAAAGCTAACATCACAAAAAGGGTGACACCACATATGTTGCGGCATACGTTTGCAACGCTACTTCTAGAAAATAATGTCGATATAAAATATATTCAATCAATGCTTGGCCATAGCTCCATCATGACCACTCAGATTTATACACATGTAAGTCTCGAAAAGCAAAAACAAATATTAGCAGATAAACATCCGAGAATGAATTTTTCCTTATCTATTCCTTGAACGAATAATTGATAACTAATAATTATCAATGAAAGAAATCTCACTGGAAGCAGTTGCCGAAAAATACAATCACCTGGAGATTATTTGGGATGAAAAGGATAAATGGCATACGCATACTAAAGCAATGATTAACGCCTTTATCAAGAAAGTGCTCATCACTTTTGACATAAAAGAATGGAAGATTTTAAATGCAGGTTCGGCCGGATATAGCTATGACTTAGAAGAGAAAAACATCCTTCATGTTGATATTGCTGCGAAGCGGTTGGAAAATCTTAAGAATTCACTAGTCGCCGATATTCAAAAGATTCCATTAAGAGATCAACAATTTGATCTAATAATTTGCGTTGGAAGCGTCATCAATTATTGCGATCCCCCGGCAGTTCTAAAAGAGTTTAAAAGACTATTAAAGACTGATGGAAAAATGATTTTGGAATTTGAGAACAGCTACACTCTTGAATTAATTGGTAAAAAGTCTTTTAACCGAAAGGCAGTGATTGTTAATTCGTTTTACAACGGGGAGTCAGAGAAAGTTTGGTTTTTCTCTGAAAAATATATTTTAGAATTAGCCGCTCTTTATAATTTTACTTTAGTGGAAACTTTTAGGTGTCATATACTATCCCCATTAATTTACAGGATTTTTAAAAATGAACAATTTGCAGCCAAATTCGCAAAACTGGATAGCATTCTAAGAGACCTGCCAATCTTAAACAAATTTTCATCGAACACAATTTGTTTGTTCACTCAATGCTGATTGTCGAAACATATTTGAAAGAGGTCTCAGGTAAAGGTATCGGTTTGTTTGCTAGCAAATTAATCCCTAAAAACGCTGTTTATTGGGTCAGAAATACTGATTTTGATAAAATTATAAGTAAGACTGAATTAAGAAGTTATCCTGCGTTAACTAGCAATTTTATAACTAATTACGGTTTCCAAGAACAAAGTGGGATATGGTATCTTTGCATGGATAACGCTCGTTTTGTTAATCATTCTTTAAATCCGAATACTTTTAACAGATTTAATGATACCGGTGAGCTTATAGAATGTACTACTACCAAAGACATTCTTCCTAATGAAGAGATAGTTTGTAATTATCGGAAAACTTGCATAACGTGCGATGTTGATGTTGACTTTGTTGTTGCCGATTCTTAATTATAATTTATCTAATAGCTTTTCTACCAACTTTTTACCCAAATCAGTTTTATTGCCAAATATCCATGATGTAGCGATAGACGCAACTATTATAGCCATGGTAAAAAGGAATGATTGTTTTTCGATGTCAATATCAAATTTATCCTTAATAAGTAATGCCAAGCATGCAAATATTATTAGGCATAAAATAAATATTAAAACAAACGATAATAACTTTGTGGCATTATTTGCTTTTATAACATTAAAATCAGTAGGATTTAATGGCAATAAATTTTTATAGCCATTAATATCTATGGTTTTGCGATGATCTACATCTTTTTTAATAATGGTATATAGTTGATCTAACGCTATTTTATAATTGGCCCGCTCAGTGTAATTAAATACAATACTATACCAACGCTCATAATATTTGTAATAAAGCGCGCTAATTATCATTAGATACGTCTCTTTTTTAAGCTGTTTTATTTCGTCGTTGCTATAGATCATTAAAACTGCTCTCATCTGGCTTTCATAATTATGATGGCCTAATTGCGGAACAAAATACGCGCATTTGATTACGCCAAAGTGTGACATTTTTAATAACCGAATCAACATTTTTGATGATTCGGTAGGTTCTAAATTGTCAAAATAACAACCAACTTCACAGATAACATAGTCGTAAATAAATTCCTCATCTGCCAAAAAACCAGCTATTTTATCTACGAATTCGTAAAAAGCGTTATTTTTTCTATAAGGTTTATCAAGAACTAAATAATCGACCTGAACAAAGCGCTCCTCTTTGAAATAAGCTAATTCTGTGAAACCTATTAATATTTTATTCAAGTAAAGCCCAAGTACGACAAAGTGATCGCCGTATTGAAATTCAAAATTATCTAACCAATGAATTATTTCATTCGTGTCAGTTCGGTAGGCTGGTTCAATGTTTTCCGCATATAGTTTCAACGCCTTAGCGAGATCGGGAGAATTTGAGGTTTTAAATCTCTTTATTTCGTAAGTCGTTTTCATTGATAATTATTAGTTATCCATTACTGGATTGCTAATATATAAATACTTAAGTCAATACAAATTGCTGATTTTTCATAGATAATGTTCAGTTATCTTTTATTGAACTTATTGCATGGCCATCGAAAAATTCATCTTGGGGTGTTTTTCCGCGAGGATCTTTTTTTGTTTTTCGAGGTTGACCTGGTGTAGATGTCCTTGGTTATTATCGAGCCATGTCTGAGCAAGGACTGGATGTATTTTGCTTAACTTAGCTCTATAAAAACAATAAATGATCGAAAAAGTTTCGGACCTGCTACAGGCCTTAATTAAAGCAGAAGCCCAAAAAATTGAAGAACAGGACATCCATCACCGGGTGACCATTGGAAATATGTATGAAGGTTTGACTGCCGATATCATCAGCAAAAGCCTATTCGGAGGTTTGGACCTTCAGGTGATCAATAATTCATTTATTAAAGGCAAGAAGGGCATTCTATCCAAAGAGATGGATGTGATGGTCATTACCGGCGAAGGCGAACGTTTGCCTTACAGTGACCAATATAAGGTAGAACCTGAGCAAGTCATTGCAGTGATCCAAGTGAAAAAGAAGCTCAATAAGCAACAATTAGCCGATGCGCACGAGAACTTAAAAGATGTTTATGATATTGCCGATTGGGAAACAATAACACCGGCCCAGCAGGAGATCTACCGTGATGCGTTCCGCACTATCTGCCAGAAAGATCTGATCGTTGATGGTAAAATCAGGGAGGATTTTGACAATGAGACCGAACGCCAGGTTTTTCATATGTTATTTTTTGAAGCAGTGATGCCTGTACGCATTGTACTGGGCTATGAGGGCTATACCACTGAACACGGACTCAGACAAGGTTTCGTTGAATACTTAAAGGACAATATTTCCACGCTTGAAAAACAAAAGGGCGGCTTTTCACCACTGACTTTCCCCAGCCTGATCATCAATGAGGGCTTTAGCCTGCTCAAAGGTAACGCGATGCCTTATATAGGCCCTATGCTTAACGGGCATTGGATCTTCTATTTTTCCAATGGCCAGAATCCGTTAATGCACCTTTTGGAGATGATCTGGACACGCTTATCATATTTGTACGATATTCCGGCTGATGTATTCGGTGAGGATCTCGAAATCGAAGGCCTGAATACCTTGCTAATCGGAAACCCTGTTACCACAGATCAAATGAGTGGCTGGAATTATGATATTATTGAAACCTCTGCTCAAGAATTAGAGAAAGCTGCTAACGAACGAAGGGAATGGGAACCGGTCAAACTAAGTTTTGACCAACATGTGATCATCTATGCGCTGACACAGCAAGAAACGCTGTCTATTGGGGAGATCCCAAAACTGATCAACAAAGATGACACTTTCGATACCGCAGGTTTTGTTCGAACCCTGTTTGAAACCGGTTTACTGCTCAACGAAAATGGCTGTATGCGTTTGGCCACAGTATTATGCCGCACACTCTACACACCTGAAGAAGGCTTTTTTGCCGCAGACGACAAAACAGGACGCTTCAGCCGCTGGCTCGACAAACAACTGGCTGCTGGTCGCTTTAAATAAGACTAGTGGTTAGAAAACGATCTTTGCAATCAAGCCCACCCCGTCGAAATGAATTAATTGAATAATACCATGCATACAGAATATTTACCGGAGGAATTAAAAAGACAAATGCAGGAGGTATTTGCCAATATTCAAAAAGATCGGCCACGCTATCTTGACTGGATTAAAACAGAAATTGAGGCATTAATCACGTCTATCAATAACTTTGATAAAATATATGTCTTGGGTGGTCTCGGGGCGAAACTGATCAAAGCCATGCCTAATTCTTACACCCTGTTTATGGAAAATTACAAGCATCAGGACGCGATCGATCAAGGGCAACTGGTTCATAATGATGATGAGATCGAGCTATTGCTGGAATATGCGATGAGCATTGCTGCTGCTACTGCTAATACGAGTGAATTGACACCTAACGCGGAAGAGCTGCAGGCCATTTATGAGCAGTTGTCCAGGATTAAATATAATATGGGGATGTGGGAGATGTCCGCGGAAATACCTGCCAACTGCAATCAATCGGATCATTGGCTCCGAACCCAGATCGTTACGGAAAGAATTAATGTTAGGGGTAGCGGCTATCATATACACGTGACGGAAATATTCAAAGAACTATTTGCCCCGTTTAGCGAATATCTGAATCAATATTATCAATTTGACGCTGATGACCTGCTCCGTGTAATTCTTAAGTTGGACAGCCTGGTCTATTCTAAAGTGGGAAATCCTCTAGGCTCAGCTAATTCGCACGACCGGCTAAAAGAATGGATGGCCACCCAAGGCGAGGATAAAGTTTTCCAAACAATGATGGAAACAGGCAAACATTTTATCCAGCAATTTACCGACGCTAATCCGGATCTTAAAAATCCAGACACGCCTGATACTGTCTTACTGCGCAGCCTAGATGATATTACTAGTTATAACACGATTTTTTGGGTGATCCCCCATAGCGAAAAAGAGAAAGCCGTGTTCGAAAAACTGTCTACGGCCTTTGGTGAAAATGGAATTTTCTTTCAACCGGAGAAATTCAAAGCTTTTATTTTGAACGACACCATCATCAAATTGCAGCCGCTAATTAAAGAAAAAGACAAGTTTTATCATTTTTCACTGAACCTGTCATTCAGGAATATTTTCAGAATCACCGAAAATCTGATCAAATCTACCAGTGAAGTTTATTTTCAAAATCACTATCAGGGCAACACCGATCCAAATTCCAAGGATAATTACATTGAACATAAAGCGAAGCGTTTATTTGAAAAGTTATTGCCCAGCGCTCAATTTTATTCGTCGTTAGACTATTATGTTCCGGATGGAAACGGCGATTCGAAAAAAACGGAACTGGATATACTCGGCATATCTGCCGATGCGATTTATATTATTGAAGTCAAAGCCGGTTCACTGAATGATAAACACAAACGCGGCGCATTAAAAGGTTTGAAGTTACGCCTCGAACAGACCGTATCGACCGGTTCTTATCAAAGTCATAGCGCCTTAAAATATATCCAGAACAATGAACGGCCGGAATTTAGTTATGTGACCAATGAAGTTCGTAAACAACTGGTTATCAATAAATCGTCGGTTAAATCCTATTACAAGATCACTGTTACATTTGAACATCTCGCCGGTATCGCTTCGAATTTAAAATATTTGATCAGCAGTGGCGTCATGAGCGAGGAATATAAATGGGCCTGGATCATTTCGATATTTGACCTGATGGTCTTCGCCGACCTCATGCCGGATGAGGCAAAATTCAAAGAATACTTGGATAACAGGCTTGCCCTATATGACCGGGAAGATATATCTTTTTCTGACGAACTGGATATCCTTGGTTACCATATGGAAGGACATTTCCCACTCGGCGCGGTAAAAAAAGATACGCATTTACAGGGAATGGGATTTAAAGATGATATTGATCGCTATTATGAGCAAAATAGCATGGGTATTCCTTACAATGGAAAACCAGGATTCAAATAAATTATGATTAGGCGATGTCGTGATATAGTTCATACATCAAAGGATAAACTGATGATACATCTTGTTCAGGTGGGTTGGCTTGTAGTTTGGCGATCTGCTTTTGAAAGCTTTTGTTTTTGTCGTGCGCCTCAATGATGGCCCAAAGACCGTATTTTTTGAAAGCGCGTTCAACGTAAACATAAAATTGCTTGTGTTTAAGGATGGCCTGGACCCCAAAACTGATCCAGTCTTTATAATCGGAGCCGAACCGCTCTTGCCGGCGAGCGCTTTCTATGGCAAACAAAAAGCTGAGGTGCTGATAAACGCTGTCTACTAAGGCTTTGCTTTTAAGCTGGTCGCACCAATGGTAAGTCTGTAATTCCCTGGCCTTTTCTTTAACGTCCATGATTAGTGCATCATGCGCCTGAACGTCGGCGGCGGTCAGTTGATAGCCCCGCTTGAACAAGCTTTTGATCAAGGGCTGACGATAGCTCAAATGCTCATTTTTCAGGATTTGCTGAAAGGTCGTGGTGCCATCGTCGTCATTGGCATTGGAATCGAAAACGATACGGTCATCTCGCAACAAATAATGAATAAAAGAATGTTGTCCCGGTATGGCGTTGGCTATATAGTGATTAATGAGGCTCTTGCCTTGTACGCGTTTGTCGGCAAAGCGAAACCTGGAATTTAATGTTTCTAAACCTAAAGGTGAAAGTTTATCCAGCTCCTCACCGAACTTGTAAAAGTTCCAGTTATGGCTTTTGTGTTTCTTTAGTTTTTCGATCACGGCGTCGGCATCTTGGGCCGCTTGTGTCCGCCGTTCAGCATTCCGCTCTTCAAGCTCTCTTTGCTCATTGGCTTCGATTTGTTCTTTTAGTTTTTCCTCTGTTTCTTTTAGTTTTTGCTCATAGTTCAAGTAATATATCTGGAAACTTTGTGGGTCAAAGGTCACCTGGGATAAACTCACCGACTTTGTCTGCCAGGGTGCGATCACCCGGTCTTTTTCGGAAATAAAGGGCGATTTGTAGGTACAGGACAGCTTAAAATCTGCTGCCTTTTCATCCAGTTTAAAAAAGTTCTGCGATGGCGTCAGGTACTTGATATCCCGCTCCATGGTCGACTGGCCATGCACATCAAAGTCGTCCAGAATCCAGACCAGATAAATACCCGATGCTTTGTAAAAATTGTGCCTGCCTAAGAGGTATTTCTGCGATAACCTGGACAGTTGAATTTCAAAGGCCATTTCTTTGCCCTGGTAAACCCCATAAACATCCGGCCGTCGTTTTTCGATGTCGTTAAAAAAGAAGCGCGTATCGGCAATTACCGAACCTGGCTCGACGCCATCTGTTTGCCTTAATAATTCTGCGATCCGGTTTTTCAGGAAGATATGCCTTGGCCGTTCATGCGCCCTGATAATATTGGTAAAATCCTGTACATCTTCGTCGCTCATTTTACCATTTTTCATCGGACAATCATCAGCATTGGGAAAATGCTTGAAATGCACGTTGTCATTTTTGCTATCCGAAATGAGTAGGGGCTGATCACAGCGATAACAACCCAAATTCAGTTTGCCCGAATTGTAACGTTTGCGCAACTCATAGGCTTCTTTGGCAACTTTAAAGGATGTGGCCGCATCATAACATTCGCCGGTATCCCTGTCGTAAGCTAGCTCTATGGTTCGTTGAAATGCCATTACAATAATGAGGCGGATTTGTAGCCAGAAGCGATCCTGACTTCGAGGATCTTATTCTCTTTCACCAGTAACACCTGCACACGTTCTCCGTCAGGTAGCTCGTATTGGATATGGGCATAAGCGAAATCGCTGCCCTGCGGGTCCATCCAGGCCTGGCCGAGGCCGTTGATCATGCCGAACCGCTGCGTTTCAGCTGCTTTCATGGCAGGATATTCCCAGTTCTGTGCTTTTTTCAGATGCGGGATCAGGAAATCAAAAGGCACCATCATGTCCGATCGAATGGGTTCCAAGTCTTCATCGCGGTAATACTGTTCCAAACTTTCTTCAGCACGGGTATAGGCATGCCATAGGAAAGCTAGTTCCTCGTGGTTCAGGCGGCTGAAATCGAGTTGGCGGTAAAGATCATATAAAGCTTTAGGCCCGGGCAGGATATGATGGCTTACCCATTGCAGGATTAAGCTACGGACCAGGCGTACGTCGTCTGCAGCGAAATATTTAATGACGATATCTGGGAACAACAGTAACTGCTGCATAAGGAATTTTCCTTCGATAACATGGATCGAAAATGGTTCGGTCTGCCCGGCTTTCTCTAGCCAGTCGCGGGTGGCAGTGGTTAAATAAGAGGATACGATCAGCAGAAAATGGTCCGCTTTTTCTACTCTCGCCCAATTGATTTTTTCGACGACCTGATCTAGGGCAATGCCCTGGCTATGCCTTTTACATTCAATGAACCATTTTTCGATGTAAGGGCTGGTGATGGCATCAGTGACCGTACGGCGGGCTTCAATATCGCGACCATGGTCGGCGCCGCCTCGGCGCCAGGCCATGCTATGAAAGCGGAACCTGACGAGGAGGTCGTAGCACAGTTCTTCGAACTGTCTCCAATCCAGCCGATCAAAATCAATATCTTCTTCTTGGTAAGCCATAATGGATGTTTAACTGTACCAGGCCTCGGGGATCAGCTTATTGCCATCACGCCAAACTTCGACTTCGTGGACACCTTCGATATCACCGTAAATGGTATCATCTGCGTGATCGAGGATAATGCTTTGCCATCTGCCGTTCATTGCCCGGATGGAGTCCGCGATGGTTTTAAACATGCCTTTAACGGCTTCGACGTCTTCGTCCGGGAACTGTAGGTCGGTTTCGGTCGCGATCTGATTGCGTTTGAGTTTAGGAAAGTATACTTGGCTCGGTTGGTCAAAGATCACAAAACTGGGAACGCAGGACACGGGCTGGCTGAGGAAATATTCCTGCAGGGCGCACATCAAAGCAATGTGGAAAGAAACCCAGTTGGAGGCACTGCCGACTTGGCCGAGGTAATGCCAGTGGTTATCGTTGCTCAATACAGAAACATTCAGGTCTTTGGTGTCAAAGCGGGGCGCGACTTCGCGGTATTTGCTTTCCACGTCAAGCGTTTTTAGGTGGCGGAGCACGCCCTGCGCAATGCGGGCGGTGGCGGCATCGATCCGGGCACGGACGGTATATTCGTTGATGGTGGCCATCAGGTCGGTGTATTCCCTTTCCAGCAGGGCGATCTCGGTTTGCAGTTCGCCGCCGTCGACCAGGCTTTCAAAGGTAGCCAGCGAGGCCTGCATATTGCCGAGGAACAGGTACATGTTCTTACGGCGCTGGAATTCGGCGCGGGCTTCGCTATTCGTTTGCATGATTAAGTCGAAGCGGCGCTGGAAATCTTTTTTGTTGTCGATCAGGGTTTCCAATTCCTGGTTTAGTCGCTGTTCCTCGCGGGAAAAAGAGGTGGGTACTTCGGCCAGTGTTTTGGACTGTTGTTCGATAGTGGAAAATACCGAGGCGATCTTTCGCAGTTCAGCTTTGCCATTGGGGTGTTCTGTGCTGCCGCAGGCCGGACAACCGGAAGTTTCAGTAGACACCTCTTCGAGCCATTTGGAGATCTGCAATCGGTCGACGCGTTTACGGATCGAGCTTTCGTAGTCAGTCAGACCGGTGCTGAGGCGTTTGACGTCGGATAAGCGTTTTTTCACCAGGCCGATTTCGGCGCTTAAGTAACGCTCCTCGGCTTCCAGGTCGGCGATGTTTTTGTTGGCGGTATCGATATCCTTGAATTCGGTCAGGGAATGCTCGGGGATCACCTGCAGGATCTGCCGGGCCATATTCAGCAAGGCCTCCGGGTCGGCATTTTGCAGATTTTCTTCCTGGAGCAGGCCGTATTCTTTGGCCACGCGCAGGTGCCCTTCCATATTGGCTTTCCAGGCCGACGATACGGCTTTCGTCTTATCAAATTCCCGGCGCAGTTGGTTCAGCCTTTTTTCTATCACTTGGATACGCTGCCTGGCTTTTAGGGTGTCCAGGTTTTCAGCACCAAGGATAAAGGGAAACCAGTTACGGAGCTTTTCGCGGTGCTCATGGGCGTGGGTCTTATAGAACAGGATGTTTTGGTTGGCTACGATATCCTGGCTTTGAAAGATCAGCGCCATCAGGTCACGGAAACTGAGCCGGGCGGTATAAGCTTTTTTGTCGTCTTCCCCGCCAAGATTGAAATAGGGCATGCCGGATATAGTATTAAGATAGTTTTTGACGCCATCGGTGGTTTCGTTCTTATCAGGGATGGTAAGCGGTACACTGACAATGGCTGAGCGTAGCAAATAAAAATCATTACTGACCTGGTTGCCAAGTGGCACGCGGCGGGCCAGCAGGACCTGCTCGTAATCGGTCTGGAAAACGATGCCATACCAGGAGGCAAAATCCCGGATGGTATCGATCGGGATAGAACAATCTCCAGATGCCAGGCAATAATCAATAATCGGGATGATCGCGGATTTCCCGGTACGGGAGGCACCGGTGATGACATTGAGCATACCCGGTTGAAAGTTGACCTGTCTCGGCGGAAATTCCGCGTTCTTGGGCCAGATGATCAGTTGCAGTAGTTGAAAGTTCATTAAAATACGATTTTTAAATAATTGGCGATGGATGCCAGGTCCTGGCGTCCGAACCAGTTGCCCAAGATCTCAGCTTTCTTGCCGGTCTGTTCGTGGACGCTTTTGAGCGCGTTTCCTCTTGAGGGTTTCTTTAGTTCGCTTTTCGGATAAAGCTGGGCGGTCTCCGTATCCCAGAAGAGCAGGCCCTGGGCGACGGCGATATCGATGGCCCTCAGGGTATAAGCCAGCCTCGCCTTGGTCCGTTCATGGATGCTTAGCAGAGTATCAGAACTTTTGGAATCCTCAAAGCTACGCAGATAAGATGGCAGATCGGCTCGCATATTGCTGACCGGTGCGGACAACTGCTGGCTGGTCAATATCGCGACGGCCACGAAATGGAGCAGCGCGACGGGGGCATCGCCACTGGGGTGTGTGGAGGCATAGCCTTTCGTAAAACGCCATAAGAGGTAAGCGCCGATAACCGGCGTGTTCCATATCCGTACTTCTTCTAATACTTCTCCCATATGATTATAGGGCATCCCAGCGGGGATGCCAACCTAATGATTTACCTTCAACGAGTGCGTGGTAAGTGCCGGCTATCGTGCCATTTGGCGGCGACATGTCGCGGATCACTTCCTGCCGTATCTTGCAATTTAAAAATAGTAACTGGCCACGCTCGTGGTCTTCGCGCGTCTTTTCCGTCAGCGCGATCATCTTTTGCTGCGTATTCCAAAAACTGGTGAGTTTTTCTTCAAAGTCAATAGCCACTTCTTCATTGATGATCTCGTTTTCGATCCACTTATCGCGGTTGGTCTTGGCTCGTAGGAAATCCGTCACGGCCTCCACGATGTCGTCTTCATCGGCACGGATATGGCTGAGCTGTTGTAAGTACCGCGGCTGGATCTTCATCTGGTCCTGGATCAGGTCGTCGGTCGGCGGATTTTCCAGCGCAAAGTCTACTAGTTCGAGTTTTCTTGCGCGGTCAAAATAAACCGTAAACTGCTTTTGATAATCTTCCCAGGGAATCAGCGCGGGCTGTTTTAGAGCGATCTTACCCATGATCTCCTCCTGTAGCCAGCCACTTAGCAAGTTGGTCACGAATTTACGCTGGTGTTTGCCAATCAACAGACGCTCCAGTTCATCCTGGATCTCGTTAAAGCCGAGTCCGTCGTTGACCTGAAGTTCGAAACGGGTAAGCAATTCGGCAAATTTATCCTGGTCATAGGACAGCACAAAATTTAAATAAGGCCAGATCTCATGACTATCGGTGATATCAGCTAAAGACGCCTTGGCATTGGTTACCGCAGTTTTGGCTTCCTCTATTGTTATTGCCTTGTCGAAAGTATGAACGATGGCCTCACGGCCGCTTTGATTGGTATACAAATAAAACCAAGTCTTTTCTAAACCGATATGACCTTCGTCTATGGCTTTTAACCAATTGTAAAAGGTCTTCCAGAGATCCGAGGAACGGTCAGTCAGCGGATTGCCGACAGTAGAGCTTTTATCCTCTTCGGACAAGGCCGCGCCGTCTGCCAGATGGGTGGCAACGTCGCCGATGACCTCTACACTGACAGCGTCACCGGGGCCAGCTCGCAGCAGGTGCAGCAATGCCCGTGGGAACTGGACCGCGTAACCTAATAACTGAGCCGGCGCATTGGATGTCATTGATGATAAATTATTTAGGAATATGAATAATTATTAAAGCTACGGATAATATTGATTATGTCAATTATCATGCTATTTGACACTGAAGTCTGCGGCAGCATTAGCGAGTTCTTCAACACTGATATGTCCGTAGCCACGCTTCGCCAGCTGGCGACTCAAGGAATTCTTTAGCTGCACGGTGCCTTCGGTAGTCACTTTGGGCATCCGTGATAGCCAAAAGATATCCTCGTCCATCCAATAGCGCTTTAAGTCTTCGGGAAAACCCTGTAATTCCGTCAGCATCTCGTTCTTCAGCGGCTTGAGTAGTTCGGTTTCGTAGGTCTTCAAATTGTTTTCCAAAGCGTTCTGCGAGGTTTTCTCCATCTGCTTGTAACTGTTTAATTGCTGCTGTTTCGTTTGCTTCAAGCTGGTCAAATTCGGTTGCCTTTTCGCGGAGTAATCTTTCAAGTCGTCCTGGCTCTTTTGCGACAAGTTCGCGTAGTCTTTCGACAGCTGCTCCTTCACTTGCAAGAGTTCGTTCAACTCCTGTTCGCTGGCGGTCAACTGATCGTACTCTCTTTCAAAGAGTTCGTCCATTCGTCTTCGTGCGCTTTGGTAATTTCTTTCAATTTCGCTTCGTCTTGCCGCAATTGATCTTCCGCTGCTGTTTGGTGCGAGTTCCGCTGCACGTATACTTGATTCAAGTACCCTTGCCGCTTCATCAAGTTCGCGTTTTTTCCGACGATATCTTTCGTCCAGATCTTGATAATTTCCGCTAAACTCTGCTTTTGCTGTTCCAAGTCGATTTCTTCGTTCGTCAACATCGTCAAGCTCTCGCTGATGTGCAGATTCACTTGCTGCTCTATACCGTTCTTCAAACTCATCGCGTCGTTCTCCAGCTCTTGTAATAGCGAGTTCAGTTTCGCCGATAATTCGGCGATTGTGCTGCTCTGCTTTTCGGTAAGATTCTGTGCCCAGGAATTTATTAAAAGTTCGTATGAGGCTATTAATTTCCGCTGTTCGGCAGTCGAAAGTTTCCTCAAAAAGGAATCCCTCGTCGACATCAGCCGCTGGTATGCCCGCTGAGAGGTCTGCGGATAAGGAATGATAATTGAATTCTCGTTCGTCATTGTTATAAAGCCATTTAATATTTTTACCGGTCATTACCGCCTTGTAGATTTCCTCCGGTTTGGAGCGTGGCGGTATGATCACCACCGCGTCGATGCCAAGTATAGGCAGCGTCGCCATCAGGTCCACATCCATCTTTTTCCTTTTGCCATCGGATATGAGGATAAGTAATATCGGGTTATCGTCTTCATCGAAACCCACCGCATCGGCCGTAAAAAGATGGAAGTCATCTTCCGATGCGGGTTCATTACCTAGCAAGAGATCACCACCCGGCGTTTCAAAACAATGCAGATGGCGCTTAACACTACCAAAACACATGGTTTGTCCGCTTTGAAGTGGAATAGCCAAGCCCGCAGTTCCCTTTGGGGGTAACTTATAGACTGGTGGTAAACGCAATTGCTTATCCAGTTGGATGGCTTCCAGCGCGATTAGCCGTCGCGCCTGAATATTACTGAATGGGCATCGTTCGTACACCGGAACATCCGTCACGTCATGCCTGAAATAAGGTTTCGATCCATGAATCTTACGTAAAATTGCTTGCATTGGCTTGTCGCAACCCAAACAGGTAAAGTCATGCCGGCCACTTTCCTTTACATTAGTAATGTGAATAACACCGCCATACGCAACGCTACGGGCATAATCATGGTTCTCGTCGTTCTCTTTTGGTGGGTAATACATTCGCTTAAAAAAGTCATGTAAATTTACATAACTTTTATTTGAATAATCCGAATATTATTTTCAATTTTGTTGGAGATGGATGAAAATCAATTTCTGAACGAATTTTATAAAATGCTCGCCCCGGTGGATGCCTGGCAGGGTCAGGCCACCTCGATTAAGGCTATTTTCGAGGCGCGTTTAGCGCAGCATGGCATTACACAGAACCAAGCCGAAAAGCTGCTCAATATGCAAAAGCGTACGCTGGATGGCATACTGGATGGCTCGGCCAAACGCATCGATGTGATCAACCTACTAAAACTGGGGCAGTTCCTGGGACTGGAAACTAATCACCTTATTAAACTATTCTTGAGCGATATGCCGGCGGATATGATCGGCGAATTAGAGGACGCCAAAAAGAAAGCATATATCCTGGCAAATTTTGATATTAAAAATCTCGCCAAAGCTGGCTTTCTGAAAACTAAAACAGACTTTGAAGAAATAGAGCAGCGGATACTTAAATTTTTTGGCCTCCGTACCATATTCGATTATACGCAGCAACAGATCATACCGGCATTCAGTAAAACGAAAAAGAATGAAAGCGCTTTGATGCGCGAGTTTTGGGTGCGTTCAGCCTATGCCCATTTTGAGCGCCTGAAAAATCCGAACATTTATATCCGCAGCCAATTGGTTGACCTGCTCGGGAAAATACGCCCCTATACCATGAACGTGGCCAGCGGCTTGCGGATCGTTAGCCAGGCGCTCTATAATATTGGCGTAACCGTTATTTACCAACAGCATTTGGATAATACCTCCGTTCGGGGCGCCACATTTGTGATTGAGGAAAAGCCCTGTATCGTACTCACTGACCTTAATAAAAATTATGCAACGGTCTGGTTCGCATTGCTGCATGAGCTCCATCATGTTTTATACGACTATGATGAAATTCAGCAGAATATCTTTCACCTCACCGGAGAACCCGATCTTTTCCTTTTGCAGGAAGATAAAGCAGATGAATTTGCGCGGAGCTATTTACTACCGGACGACCGTGCGAAGTTCATTTACAAATACATTAACAACCAGTTATTGGTCGGCAATTTTGCAAAAGAAAACCAAATACACGCCAGCTTTATCTACAATTTTTATTGTTGGGACATGAAGGCGGCAGGCAAAGGAGATTATTGGGCTAAATTTAACAACCTTATCAGAAGCGCTGATCTTAAACTGGCGCTGAAAGACATCAACATCGATCCTTTCGATAAAGAACGCGTAGAAGACACCGTTTTATACCTAAAAGAAAATATTTTTAACATATAATCATGGCTGAGAACGAAAAAGATAAAGACGAAGCAAAGAAAACCGCCAAACAATTGGCGGATGAACAGGAAAAGTTAGAGATCCTGGCACGTGCCGGCCATGTAAAAGGCGAACAACTATTTGTCGGCACGACCGGTGATGTTGAGCGGGAGAACGAATTGCGCCAATTTGCTTTAGGTACGATTGAGGACCCGGAAAAGAAATTTGATGTCTATTATAAAGGAATTGGACGTTTGTTGCTCGCACACCTGCCAAAAGGCCTGCAAAACAAAGCCGCGCGTAATTACATTTACGAAGAAAAAAATACCTATTTGACCCGCGGCAAACGCATCAAAAAAGACGGCACCCGTGGCGCCGATGGCCGAATGGGCTATATCGCCGACGCTGAAGAAATGCTCAAAGTGATTATGGACTGGATCATGGACAACGGCACCATGGTTGACCTATATAATAAGCTTCGGGAACTTAATGTATCCAAAGGCTACGGAACAAGGCAATTTTAAAATGACGTTGTTGGACAGGGTGATTTTTTTCTCAAAAGAGGATTTAGCAGGTACGCCTATGCTTGAAAAGGCGGAAAAGCTTTTGGAAAAAAAGCATGACTTCGGACAACTCGATCTCAATGCGTTGCTGGAATTTCATCACATCCATCAGTACTTTGAGAATGATAAATATCTTGATAGCTGGACTAGTTCGCAGCGAGCAGCCTACGCGGCTATCTTAAAAAATGCAATGACCGCCATTAGAAACTACATGCGGAATATGATTCCAGCAAAAGTTATGGAAGAGGCCGCATTATTGGAGTACAATAACCAGGAAAATTTCTGGGAACTCATCCGTTATTTTGAATTATACAAAAGCATCGATGATGCGCTTTTTTTTGCTATACTTAACGCTCATCCACACCATATACGATACATCCTGCCATTAAAGCAGATCGTCCAGCATTATAATTTAACTTTGAGGTCATTTTTGATGACTAGTGAAGAAAGCGCAGAGCTGCTACTTGCGCATTACGAACAAAAAAATACGACACCCAGCAATTATCACTTCCCTAAAAGCCTAACAGATACCGACAAGCAGACTATCATTACTTCATATCTTAAATCCGACGATCCAAACTTAAACTACATTGAATTGGTCCGGAATTCAAAAAACCTGAAACTGCCCCCTAAGATCTTGCTCAAAGCAAAACAGGCTGCTAATAAGATCAAAGAAGAAATACTGAACGAGGAAAATAGCATGAAAATGTCGGTGGGTGCAACGCTTGATAAAAAACAAGCCGAACCAGTTACCTACAAAAATGAAGGTGGCGACACTCGCGTAACTTACGGGGGGCTATTCTTAGATTCGCTTAAGACCGAACTTAAATTATTTGCCGTATTCAGCCAAATATTTCTTTACACCGACCAGGAAGGTCTCATTACCTTAGTAAATAAAGACACCGAAATGGATGTACTGGAGAAAATCGGTATGCAATCCAAAAATGAATATCATACCAGTTTTGTCTTTGCCAAAAAAGATATGCTTTCAATTGCACAACTTGGGATATTCGATCACTATTTGAAAGAGAAAGGGCGTTCGATAGAAAACTTGCTGCAAAATGTTATCAAGGATTTGTTCGTTGATCATTTCAAAGTAAATGAGTTGTCTTTTGCGATGCCTGACCCTAGTCTAAGTGCTATTGGCAAGATTAGGTTGCTTGCCCCTGAAATGGAATACTTACTCAAACAGTACAAGGATTTCGTAACTCATAAACAGATTGATCACGAACTTTTGCAAATCGATTCCAACCCGGTATTTTTCAGTGAACTGCCTAGCTTATTGCCTAAAAAGTATATCTATTCATCGCATGAAAGCATCCGGGTGATTCAGTACCATTTCTACGATCAAAACAGCGTTTTTGCTATGCGCAAAAGATCCGAAAAGCCCATGACACTTTTTAAAAGATTAGAATCAGGAAACTTGGGCAGGAGCGATTTTGAAGATTATCAACTCCCTTATTTAGACCAGGCGGTAGCTGCTGGCGACCTGCTTATCGACGACAATGGGTTCATCGGAATGGCTGACCCAATTAAAGTCATTATCGCTGGCAAACTCCGAAAAAACGGTACGATCAGTTACTGGCACTACGGGGAGGAATTTCGGATAGAGGTAGACCGTTTGATCGCAGAAGGCTTATTAACCACGTCCGATCAACTCTTTACAATAGATGAAACCAGTTACCTTAATTATTACCTCAACAAAAAGGAGTTCACGAATGGTAAAGATTTAAGGAACAAGTACCTCCACGGATCAAATATCAAGGACGAAAAACAGCAGGAAATTGATTACCTGTATTTCTTAAGAACATTTATCGTCATACTGTTAAAACTAAAAGATGATCTGATCCTAAGCCAGCATCATTCCAAATTAACTGCAATCTGAATCAGTCCCAAGATAACTACTGATCGATTGGGGATTCTCATAAATATAAAATAATATATACAAAAACTCATAAATTAGCCTGACCCTAAACACTTAATTATTTTACTTATGGCAAAGGCCGGCATGTTTGCCAAATCCGAACACGAAGAACTGAACAGGATTACGTCGAAGTCCATTCTGGAGAAACTGATGAATATCCGGCAAAAGATCAACGTCGGATTCACTGCCCGAAGGCTGGTTTGGGAACTGATACAAAATGCAAAAGACAATGTCAGCCTTTGTAGCGAAAATGATGAAAAAGTCGATGTTCATATAGCAATAAGCGAAAACGAATTCATCTTTTCACACAATAAAGGTTATTTTACCAGTGGGCATATTCGGGGACTGGTCAGAAAATATTCATCAGGGGACAAAGAGCGTGACACCGAGCAATTGGGCCAGGCCTACAAAACCACCGGCCGCTTCGGAACCGGATTCATGACCACACATTTACTATCAGAAAAAGTCAGGGTAGTCAGTACCTTCCAACACGAAGAAACCGAATTGTTCCATCCTTGTAGTTTCTGGTTGGACAGGACGGGTAAGACCGAAGCTAAAATCGTCGAAGGCATGAAGCAGGCTTTCGACCAGGCGGAAGAAGCTATCCTAGATTCTGACGGAGTTGAACGGTCTGATATTGATTTAAAAACATCGTTTATTTACCCACTTACAGATCATACCAAACCTCTTGCTTATGTGGCCCTGGAAGAAGTTCAGAAAGGCATCGCTTATACGCTGATCAACGTTCCAGCCGTCAACTCACTAACGATAGATGAAGCGTTGGCCGGTGAAACCGTTTATCAAATAGAACTTCATGAAACGATCACGATGGGCGAAAATAGTGCTATCATCTACAATCTGCTGATGGACGGTAAAAGGTCAAAACAGTATTTTTTGGCATTTCAGAACCAACATGTACAGATCATCGTTCCAATATCTTACGATGGTCTCGACTATTTTATTCAAGCGCTTAGCGAGGACGTACCCAGGATACACCTCGATTTTCCGATGATCGGTACCGAAGACCTGCATTTGCCTTTCATTGTCAACAGTACGCTTTTTGAACCTACCGAGCCGAGGGATGGCATTAGTCTGATGGACGACGAATATAATGAGTTCGCGCAACTGAACTGTTCCCTAATGCAACAAGCGGTTGGTTTATATAATGCCTTTTTAACTTATGCCGGTAACAATAACGATTGGCATGATCTTTATCATTTGGCCAGGGTAAAATCCCCCGCAAAGCGTGACTGGATCGATCAAAGCTGGTTCAATACCAACGTTGTCGGCCCGATCAGAACGACATTGCTCCACACGCCGATAGTCGATGTATTTACTGGCGAGAGGATGGCGATCTGGGATGACTTTGATGAACCACTGGTATTCTTTCCCAGTGCGAATAAAGCTTCCTTAAGAAATGATATCTGGAACTTGGCAAAAAAACTTTATCCCGGATCAGTACCTGCCGAAGATCACGGTGATCAATGGTACGAAGTTATCTGGTCGGATTGCTATCAGTTAACAATTTCAACTTTATCCGGAGATATTCAAGAAGCAGAAAATTTAAAAAACCTCGACGCATTGCTCCAGGATAGTAAATCGACCGGAGTTGACTTTTTAAATGAATATTATAAGTTATTGAATATAGAGGGGGGGCATATCAACGAAATTGTGGCCGACAAATTCGCCGTAATACCAAACCAGCTCGGAGAATTTAAAATTAAATCTGAACTTTCCGTAGACAAAGGCATCGATGAAGAATTGAAAAATGCCTGCGCGTTGATTTCAAACGACCCCAGATCCTATTTGATTCATCAACGGGCGGGAACTGGAGAGGGTATTAAGTACACCCCAAAAACACAGGATGCTATCGTAACGGAAATCAATACACATATCAAAGAGAGTAATGATAAAAGTGCGGTTTCTGCAGTATGTGATTACTTAGCCTCTTTGTTGCCCAAGGAAAATATCCCGGAACGCAGGCTTTTGATATTTGACTTCTCCCAGCGAGTGTATCCAGAAGATTTTCGACAAAAAAGGCTTTTGGAAAACTATAACGCAAAAATATGGGAAGAGTCAGATAAAAAATCGCTATCCTACATCGTCAGCAAAATTGGCGATAAAAAATCAGTGGCCAGCATGTGGCAAAGCCTGGAGTTCGAAAACAAAAAAGAAGCGCTCAACTGGTTGAATAACCTGGTCAGCTTTTTAGTAAAAAATGGTTTTGAAAACAACATTAACCGGGAAAAGAGTCCAATACTTCCGAATCAGAACGGAACATTTCGTACCAAAGACGATCTGTTCCTAGACGCGGGCGATATCGACGAAATACTCAAAGACATCGCTGCCGACTTGGGTTATGACTTCCGGGAGGAATTGCTGGATACCGCGATTTATCTGGTCTTACCGGAAAACCGAACTTACAACATCGCAGATGTCGCTGAAAAAATAACTGCTTGCCTGAAGCCCATGTTAAGAGACGTTGATAAAAGAAAGAAATATAAAGAGACTTTGAAAAATTTTTATGTCTGGATGAATGACAACCGGGAAAAGGCGGCCAAGTATTTCCCTGACCTGCACGAGAAACGCTTTTTGTTCCTGGAAGATGATGACATCTCCCTAAACATTAAAAAAGCGGTAGAGATTGACGAACTGATGGAAGAACACGGGATAGAGAACATTGAAGATCTTCGCAGACAACTGACAAGGCTTAAAGAAATTGGTAGAGAAGCACCTCCTTCCAACGAAGTTCCTGAAAAGGTAAACCTTACCCAGGAAATAATGGCAAGTCTCGGTATCACCTCCCAAGCCGAATTTGAGGCGGCCTTTAAAGACCCCTGGGTGCAAGCGCGATTTTATCATACGTCAAATCCTACCGTTAGCAGTTACGCGTACGCACAACGGCTGATCGAACGAGCGAGGGAAAACATCAAGGCGTACCTTCGGGGCCACCCTGATTATGATTGCACTGATCTTGAAGAAACCGCGACCACGGTGCTGGGGGGGATCCTGAAGAACGGTGTGCCGATCGATATTGTGACGAGGCCTTCAGACAATGGCGAAGTGATCTTTTATTATTCTTCAGAAAAAGATACGCTGGACACCGATAGCGTCGAGTTATGGGTAGACAATGGCCTGACTGACCCACATATCCTCACACTGGGAAGGATTTTAAAAAGTACAGGTATCAATCGCATCCCTATTAATATGAATTGAACTAATGGATCTACAAACTCAGGTTTCTTCAGTCATTCTTCAGCCCGAGAATGATTCACTGGAATACAAGGCAGTCCTGCCACCTTCGAAGACGATCGCGCAGGTCATTTGCGCCTTTGCCAATACCAACGGCGGCCTGCTCATCCTGGGCGTTTCCGAGATCGGCGGCCTCAAGATCGCCGGGTTAAGCGAAGACTTCCGAGCAACCTCCATGACCCATAAAGCGATCGACCTATTGTCGCCCAAACCCATTGTGGATTATGGCTACGTACAGCTGCATGGGAAAAAGTTGTTTGCCATCAGCGTTGCTAAATCGCAAGTTCAAGTGTCCGTTGAGAACAAGGTATATGTCCGGACAAACGGAAGGCTCCAACTGCTCGATCCGCCAGCCCAAATATTTCAACCCGCAGGTTACGCCAGGATCTCAGCCATCAACGCTGATCTCGAAGCATTAAAAGCCAGGACGACCGACTCCAAGTTCAAACTGATCGAACACTATCAAAGTGTCTTAAAGATGGTCGATAGCCTGAAGCAACTTCTTTATCCGCAAAGTCCGGCCGTATTTACAACCGTAAAAGAAGGCAAAGTACTGGCCAGAATACTGTTTTCGTCCATGGTGGACAATTTTGAAACCTATCTTTCGGACATCTTATTTGAGATCTATCTGGCTAAACCCGATACCCTGAAATCCGAGCAAATGGTTAAAGTCGAAGATGTACTGAACTGCGCGGACATCCAAGAATTCATTACCTTTTGGGCAAAGCAAAAGATTGGTAAACTACAGAAAGGAAGCGTGAAAGGTTTTATAGCGGAAAACAAGCAGATCAAAGACCTTGACGTCGTCACCACTGTCATCCAGGACGAGATTGAAAAGATCCTGCAGATACGGCACTTATATGCCCATCGCAACGGTATTGTCGACGATAAATTTTTAAAATTCTTCCCGGCCATATATATTTATGGAACTGAGCATCAAATGTCCATTGACGAAATATTAGATAAGATCATTTACCTAACAGACATCGTAGATCAGATCGATAAGGCAACTATCCTCAAATATAATTTGTCAATTGTTTAGCAATTTAGCATAAGAAGCGGTGCTCACGGCAATTAACTCACCTGAACAATTTCCTATCTTAACCTTGAAACCGGCGAAACTACCTTTTCGCAAGTTTAACGTTTCTTTTTATTCTGTAAGCAGTATTTTGAACTAGCGGCAACACTTCACCGGCTTTTGAACGAGTGATGGGAATTAGAGTTTTATTTTGTCAAACTTACGCAAGTTGTTACAAAATGTAAAAGCTCGATTATCTGGCAATTAGACAGCGAAGCAAATTAGTTCGTTTTTCAACAATAGATAACTATTTATTATCTACAGTTCGTATAGCACTAATATGGTACTATATTAGCGTTGCAAAAATTTTAGGTATGAATTGGAGAGACCCGATCCCTAATGAATGGGAAATCAAAATGCTCTATGACCGCTTTCCTGAAGGATGCGGTAAAGGTTGTCACTGTGTTCATCCGGCTGATGATTGCGGCTGTGATGACTGTGAATTCCGGCACGCTTATAAAAACCTAAGAAGCAAAATGCTAAAGCGATTTTTCCTTGTAAGGTTAAATTAAAATAAGCCGCTCTTTGTAACGCTGATAAAGCGCGAAGGAAACGGCACATATATTTTAAAAATCCATCAATTCTTTATAAGAAACATCTAACCCCTTAGCTAATTCAGCAATAGTTTTTAAGGAGATGTTAATCTCACCCCGCTCATACTTCCCTATATCGCTCCAGTCGATATTACAGTTGGTAGCAAGCTTACGGAGCGAAAGCTTTTTTTGCTTTCGTATCGATGCGAGATGAGCACCGAATTCTTTAAGTATATCCTGATAGGTTTGCTCCGACATGCCCTGATTAACAGGGTGAAAAATGCTTTTTTGCCGAAGGAAAATAGTGGGTATTTAACCCCACATTTTCTATATTCGCAAACCATTAATATATTTCTGATCGTATATCAGTTAATCTGTAGAACCAAAGTTAACCTGATGACCTGTGCGAAAATTCAAATCTGATAGCCAATATTACTGGGGACTTGGCCTTTTATTATTATGGTTATTGGTATATTGGTTTACGACGAACAAATAATCGTCAGTCTTATGCGTGGGTATCAGAGGTGAAGAAAGTGTTTGATCAAATCATATATAGGTGACGCAAGTAAGTTGGTGAATGTCCCCAAGCCAATATCTCTCATCAGGCCGTAGATGCGGGACAATTGCGGCTGTGCATCTCGCCCCTTATCAAGCTGTGCGACTGCATAATTCATTTCAATCTCAAAGTCTGAACGTAGATTTGCGTCTATATGATGTAGGTCTAAGCGAACTGTTTCTAAAAACTCACGTATTTGTGATTCTGAAATGTCATTATTTTGGGTTTGAACGGCATGAGCAGAATTTTGCTGAAATTGTATTGGTGCGTTATTGCCGGTAATGTTAATCGTATTATTGACTGTTTGAATCGCATGGGTTGCTGTTGATTTATCGCTCAACCACTTTCCGAAAAGATCAATATAAGCCTCACTTCCGCGCTTTCTTAACTCAGGATAGATTTCATATCTCATGTGTTTAATAAAATCGTCCAACCCACCAGGGTTGTTACGAAGAAAATGATTTAAATGATGGTCAATAAAACCATCTATCTTATAAGAGGGCCTAATTCTAAGTAGCCGGGTAATGAACTGTTTGTCATAATCTTCAGCTGTGACATCAGTGAAAATTGTGTTAGTCTCGTATTGGTCACGTTCACCCCAGTCGCCACGAATACGTTTGCCAAAACTTGCCCAAGCACGCTGACTACCCAAATTTTCAAGTTGATAGGAACATTCGGAAATTTTATTGTGTGTACCAATGTCGTAAAATGAATTCATATACAAATATACAATCAACTCGCAGGTCCGATAACCAAAAATAGACCTGGCTGGCCTGCGACTTCTTCAAATACAAGACGAACCATTTCTTTGCCAATTTTCCAAACTGCTAAGTTGTCGCCATAAACTATATTTTTATAATCTGACGGAAGGTGCGGCACAAGGATCGGCGGGCCGAATATGCGTTTGCATTTTTCTACCAACAGTTCCATTTCCGAGTACATTAAGCCGTATTTGGGGTGACTGTTTCTTAAGAATATAAGATGCCCGTCTTCATTAGACTGCAAGCGATTAAAATAATTGAATACTGGATACAATGTTTTTAACAAGGTAGCTTGCTCGAGCGGTTCTTGTCGAACGACCATTCCCTTTTGCAATGTGTAACGAATACCATTTAAAAATGACCTTGTATCATCCTCATTTCGAGTTAGTAGCGCGGAGCGGCCAATGAAATCCGTTGTTGATAAAACTTCTGTACGATATTTAAGCATCCTGTATACAATAAATGCTTTTTCCTGCATTCCACGATCATCGGTTACCAAATAGTCAGCCTTGCTTGCGAAGAATGCGTGAGTGGCATCCCTGCGTATGTCCCAGTACGTGTTCGCTTTCTTTTTACCTCCTTTTTTTTCCTGTGTCACGCCTAAAAATTCAAGTTGTGTATAGGTATTGATAAAGCATTGATACTCGTCATCCGCATCGTTACCAGCGGTCATATCTTTCACCATTTCGCGAAATGTTTTCCCAAATAGGCTGTCTTTCATCCGTTCATCGAAATCGAAAGACCAAATATCCCAACTGTACTGATCCCTGTCAAACAATTGCGCCGTCCAGTTCTGATACTTTCTATATAATTTCTTATCATAGAGAAGTGTACCTAATCCTGACATAGATTTAAGGGCATCATTTATTGTTTTCACATCTCTAAAGCCTGTTGAAAATGGAGCAAACTCTGGCGGCACATTCGGTGTTTCATACCGGGGAAAGTCGAATAAAGGCAAATCAAATAACGCTTTTATGATATTACCAACTGCTTCACCACCTTCAAAATCAAAAGCAGGAGCAATATATTCGTAAGGATTTTCAAGCACTCGATGAAAGACATCGAAATCTATACCTTTGTAAGCTTCTACTGGTCTAGCTAAATAGAAGTGTAACCGTTTGTAAACGTGATCACGGGTAATGTAATTATCCTTGACGTACCACTCCATATGATTAAGATCCTGCTCACGGTAATGAGCCTCTGACATGGCGAGGTCATGCAAGTGCGCTTCCGAAAACAAAAAGATAAAATTTCTTTTCAGAGTTTCCATTACCCGGTGAACATGGGAATCATATTGATTAGAGCTTACCTTGCATTTTCTGAAAATGTTACTGTCACAATAAATTCTCATATTTAATTAAAAAAAATGCATTATGTAAAAAACAGTTGCTTGTACATCAATTCTCATCCCTATTAATAATATTCTGTCTTTCCCATGGCTCTGGTTGTTCGGGCAAGATCAACATGGGGATTATAACATCACCGTATTCTTCGCTCATTTGACCTAAGGCAATCCGTTGCTTATTTCGAGGCTCAGCTAATAGTGTTTCAATGCTTTTGATTCGTAGTTTGATTTCTGTTTCTACTTCTACAATCCCACACTCTTTTAAAAAATATTTTCGAAGTCCGTCTTCATCGTAATCCTTTAAAAAAAGATCCATAACCTTTCTGAGGAAATAAGCGTTTCCTACCTGTGCTGTTTGAAGGTCTAATTGCAAATTGTTTTTCTGTTGATTAAGTAGAAACGTATCCGGATGGCAAGCCCAAATCAACGCTCGTGGCGACCATCTGATGAGCTTTAAACATACTGCCTTTGTTTCTGCGTCCAATGACATTTCTCCTTGCATAGTGAGGATTACTTGAAGAAGTTCTGGGTCGATCAAATCCCAATAGTGCTTAGTCCCTAAGGCGAATAGTAGTATTCTGTCATTCAAAAAATAACGAATAAACGCAACCGTGCTATTAATTTGCCCATTCGTATGGTGGGTAATTAAGGTGTATTTACCTTTTTTGACATCTAAAAGTTTTTCCTCAAGGAGAGATTGAATAGCAACTGATATTTCATCAAGGGAAATTTTTCCAATTTGACTTTCTATTGCCTCCCTGTTCTCGTTTTCTAAAATTTGTCGAACACTAATTGCTTGTCCAGTTATCAGTAGTACTGAAAGAACATATTTCTGAATAAACTGCATTCTTTTGATAGCTTCATTCTCAGCCAGCAAATCAACATATTCGCGTAATTCGGTATTGTCCTGAATAAGTTTACCAATGATTTGAACTTCTTCAGAATCAATTGGTTTACCGCCACCGTCGAAAACGGTAAATGTTTCCTTGGCAAATTCAACCAACCAATAACACTTTTTTTGATAGTAAGCAAGGTCGCTGTTAATTACTGTCCTTGAGGTGAGATTTGAGAGCTGATAGATTATTTCCTCAATGGAACTAAGCTGCATCTCGCTTTTTATAAGCTTGATTAGATCATCCCCCTCTACAATTTGAAGATGTCCTTTATTCTTGCGTAGACTTTTAAAATGCCCCCACACATTGCCGTTAACTCCATTTAATGCTATAAAGCACCCAAGAGCGACACTCTGATTTCCATGCTCGTAAGCGTATAATTTCCCTAAAAACTTCAGCCAATCTGGTAAATTCAATGGGGTTTTGTAAGCCTTGCATTCACAAATAACATCATGAAAAACTTCATCTTTTAATCCTCGCTGTCTAAGTCTGGCGGTAAGATCAATTTCGTCCCCGCCTGCACGAACTTCATTTGCAACGATCTGCTCGTAGCCTATTTGTGTCAATAGACATTTTGTAAGTTCCTCCAATTGACGGCCCTTGTCATCTGTGTTTTTCCCGAGAATTATCATTTGTTAAAAATAAATAATGAGATACAAATCAACTCGTAATTGAAACAATTGGGAAAAAAGAAAACGTGTTTCGGCAGATTGTTTACTAAAAATTCAACAACTCTTTAGCCTCTACTCCTAAACCTTTGGCAAGCTCAAAAATGCTGGATAATTTTAAGTTTGTTTGTCCAGCTTCTATTTTGCCAATCTTACTAAAATCCAATTCGCATCGAGCAGCTAAATCACGTAATGACAAATTTTGTCTCTCACGAAGTAACTTTAGTTTTTGGCCGAAATCAGATTGCAGTTTCTTGTAGTCTTTCAATGCTTTATTATAAAGCATTAAGTTGGATTTTTATTTGAAAAAATTTGTGTACTCACAGGTACACAAATCATTATTTTAATTATATTTGTTTTGCGATACTTATAATATCAAAAATATTTAAGCATTCGCTTAAGTCTCGACTTAGAAACCTGAGAAATTTTTAACGCCGCGAGATAAGAGTGAAATGCCCACGCCATAGTCATCGGTGTGGGCTCTCTTACTGTGGCAAGGCCTTCTCAGGTGCCTTAAGTCGGTAAGTTGAGTCCGCGCCTTTGGCTATGGCGTTTTTGTGACCGGCTTATATCAAACCTCGATATGCAAGCGGTATATATAGATCCCCGAGTCTGTTTTCATACTCTTTCATGTGAATGTCTATAATTATAGTTTTCTATAACTGATCGAACTCCGTATAGAATTATAGATTATTAGCATTCTATAATTCTATTATGGGTGATCAGCGGTCGCTTATTTCGGTGACAAGTTCTTCAGCCAGCGATGTGATTTCCGATATAGCTTTTCGGTCGCCGGTTTTCATGATTCCGCCGGTAAGTGACGAGCGGGTAATGCTCACCCTGTCGTGAATGACCGTTTGCAGCAGGGGAATGTTCATGTCTTTCAAAAGACTGATGACATCCTGGGTAATTCCTGATCTCGGCTTCACCATATTGAGTACAATCCCCGCTTTAAGCGATGGCTTTTTGCGTTGGGCCTCTTCAATGAGTGCCAGAGTCGAACGCACCGCCATTACGTCAAAGAAGCCTGCCTTGGTAGGCACCAGAATAAAATCTGATGCCAGAAATAAAGCAGGTAAGCGGTTAGATAGGTAGGGAGCTGTATCGACAATCGCTAAATCTTGTGGTAAAGTCGGTATACCATTAACATCGTCGGTGCTTCCTATAGAAAACTTTGCGAAATCCTCTTTAATATGATATAAGCTTCCCTGGAGATCAGTATCGATGACCGCCACACTTAAATGATCCTGAAAGCACAATGCCAAATTGATTGCTAAAGTACTTTTGCCTACGCCACCTTTCTGGTGCGCTATCGTTATCACCTTTGCCATGATATAGAATTTTAGATGTTTAGAATTATAGATGTATAGAAAAAGAAAATCATTGTCATTAATGGCCTGTTAGTCGATTTTGAATTTGTCTTTCCAGAAGCTTGGATGCCTGGCGATGATTGAAAATCCAATCTGTCGCCAGTACTTTCCAGTTGCGATAAGGTTTTCCCCGCGGGCTTTTCCAGCTGCAGTTTTCATAATGTCTAAAGAAATTACCGGCCTCGCCAAGCAAACCCTGCTGGTCGAAATAGATGAGAACGATTTGCTGATCAGGCGGCATCTCGTAGCCAAAGCCGTGTTGGGTAAAACATAACTTATCGGGCTGTGCTCTTCGTTTTGCTTTTCTTTTGATCATGAGGCCTCCATCATTTTTTCGATCTTATCACAATCGTAATAGGTTACACCGCCTAATTTGGTAAAAGGAATTTTTCCTTTGTCGCGGAGATATTGAAGCTTTCCTGCGGAGATTTTGAGGAGTTTACGGACCTCCATAGCCTTTAACCATTTTTGCCCGGCGTGTGTACCGGAACCTCTGATCAGGTTACGAAATTCGGCCAGCAACTGATCTTTCAGATCGAGGAAATCTCCTACGGTTATGAGCTGGTCACGATACAACCGACGTTCCCGCTCTTCACTTTTATTTATCTTTTCCATAGTCGTCGTGTGGACTACAAAAGTGAATAGCTTAAAACTTATCGGTTCAACCCTTGAACAATAGGGTGGGCATTTTTACGAAGTCGCCGTTTAAATGCGGCGTAAAACAATTGCTATAGAATTGCGGTTGAGCATAAAAAACAATTCATAAGACATATGCCAAGAGGAACAAAAGTTGAACGTAATTCCGTGTCGGAACAACCGCACGAATTGGTTTATGAAGCAAAGAAGGAAGGCACTACACCTAAAGCGGTGGAAGCTGCCAAGAAGTCAACCGGCTCCAATCAGCGCAAAGCCGTTGAGAAGAAGTTGTCCGGCAAGAAGTAACGTTTTTAGATAGCATAGTTTAACAGCCCCGAAAGGGGCTTTTTCGTCTCGTATAATTTGAAAATTGCAACTTACAATATCAATGGGATCAACGGTCGTCTGGCCGTACTGCTGCGCTGGCTGAGTGAGGCGCAGCCCGATATTGTCTGCCTGCAGGAATTGAAAGCCGAAAATTCCAGGTTCCCTGAAAAGGAGCTTAAAGCAGCCGGCTACAACGCCATTTGGACCGGGCAAAAAAGCTGGAACGGGGTTGCCGTCCTTTCTACAGCGGAAATTCAGGAGCTGCGTAACGATCTGCCGGGCGAGGATAAAGAATTTACCCACAGCCGTTATATCGAAGCTTTTACCCATAGCCTGGTGGTCGGGTGTCTGTATTTGCCCAACGGCAACCCATATCCGGGTCCGAAGTTCGATTACAAACTGCGCTGGTTTCAGCGGCTGGCTGATCATGCAAAAGGACTGATCGACCGCGATCTGCCGGTACTCCTGATTGGCGATTATAACGTTATGCCAACGGAACTGGATACCTACAAACCCGAAAAATACCTGGACAATGCACTGTTCCGGGTAGAGTCACGTGAAACTTACAAAGCTTTGGTTGACCAGGGGTGGACGGATGCCATTAGAAAACTATATCCTGAAGAGCGGATCTATACGTTCTGGGATTACCTGCGCGATGCCTATGGCCGGAATGCGGGATTAAGGCTCGATCATTTTTTGCTGAATAAGCGCGTAGCATCCCGGCTTATTACAGGAGGCGTTTATAAGGAAGTACGCGGATGGACAGGCGCAAGCGATCATGCCCCGGTTTGGATCGAACTGGACGATAGTAGTCCGCCCGGGAAGAGGAATAAAAATGAGATGGGCAAAAAAAACAATCCTGCGGCACACGCGGCAGGACCGGAAGTTTCCGAACCGAAAGGTTTGGAAGATATGCTGGAGAGCCTCCCCGAAATACCGCTGCCTGTTAACATCAAACCGATGAAAGCAACGCTCGTCGACGAACCGTTTGACGAATCTGGCTGGATCTATGAGATTAAATGGGACGGGTACCGGGCCGTTGCGACTATCAGTAATGGCGAGGTCAACCTTATTTCGAGAAATAACCTGGTATTTGAACAGTTTGCACCCATTAATGAGTTATTAGCAAAGAGCGGCTTAAATGCTATTTTAGATGGGGAGATCGTTGCTTTAAATGAGCAAGGCACTGCTGATTTTGGTGCGCTGCAAAACTGGCGCAATACAAAAAGTGCCCACCTGGTCTATTATGTCTTTGACATCCTTTGGTATAAAGGAAAGGACCTAACCGGCTTGCCCTTAAAAGCAAGGCGTGAAATTCTTGATGCCGTCCTACCAAAGGATAATGAAATGCTTCGGCCAAGCCAGGCATTTGAAGTAGGTGGAACCGAGTTCTTTGAAGCGGCGAAAAGAATGAACCTGGAAGGGATCATCGCCAAGCGTGCGGATAGTTTGTATACTTCGGATGCACGGTCGCGAGAATGGCTAAAGATCAAAGCCAAGCGCCGACAGGAAGTGGTGATTGCCGGCTTCACCCGAAATGAAGGAACGGTTAAATATTTCAGTGCCCTGGCTATCGGTGTTTACGACCAGAAAGGCGTATTGCGTTACATCGGTAAGGTTGGCACAGGCTTTAACGATAAAAAGCAAAAAGAGCTGATGGCCCAGTTTGAACCGTTGATTACCGCGGAAAGCCCCTTTGATGTGAAGCCGGATGTGGATGAACCTTCACAGTTCCGGCCGAGGCGTTTAGGCGCTAAGGCGACCTGGCTAAAACCCAAGCTGGTTTGCGAAGTAGAATTTGCAGAGATGACCAGTGATGGCAAAGTCCGGCAAGCCTCATTCAAAGGCATGCGCAGCGATAAGAACCCGAAAGATGTGGTGATGGAGGTTGCCGCTGATACAGAACAGCTGGTAGAGGAAGCGAAAATAAAAAGTGAAGCTATAGTTATTAAGTCATCCCCAAACGTTAAGGGCAAAAAGACGGCGGCACCGACACCCGGGAAATTGCTAACGGAACCGCTGCTGACCTTGGCAAATGATACTGAGGAAAAGAAAGTAGGGGGTCACCTGCTCAAATTCACACACCTGAATAAATTATACTGGCCGGAAGACGGCGTGAGCAAGCGGGACATGTTCAACTACTACCATCAGGTCGCACCCTATATGTTGCCTTATCTCAAAGACCGGCCTATGTCACTGAACCGCTTTCCTGGCGGAATATATGGCGAAAGCTTTTATCAAAAAAATGTGAAAGATAAGGCGCCCGCCTGGGCTAAGACCATGCCACATGCCAATGAGAAAGGGGAGGACAAGGATTATCTGTTAGGCAACGATGAAGCCACATTGCTGTGGATGGCTTCTTTGGGTTGTATTGAAATGAACCCATGGTTCAGCCGCGCACAATCACCTGATAACCCAGACTATTGCGTGATAGACCTCGATCCCGATAAACAGCATTTCGATCAGGTCATTCAGGCTGCACAGGAAGTTAAAAAAGTGCTCGATGCAATCGATGTACCCGCTTACCCTAAAACTTCCGGCTCAACCGGTATGCATATTTACATCCCGCTCGGTGCAAAGTATACGTACGACCAAAGCCAGCTTTTTGCGAATATCATTGTTAAACTGGTACAAAAGCAAATCCCGGATTTCACGACGTTGGAAAGGATGATCGCCAATCGCGGTGGTAAAATGTATCTGGACTTTATGCAAAACCGTCCCGGTGCGACCATTGCGGGTGTTTACTCGTTGAGACCAAAGCCTGGCGCGACTGTATCTATGCCCGTCACCTGGGATGAAGTCAGGCCGGGTCTGACCATGCGTCATTTTACCATTCATAATGCCATCGATCGTTTGAAAGAAACGGGCGACCTTTTTGAGGGGGTGTTAGGTGAAGGTATTGATTTGTTCAAGACCTTGGAAAAAGTAAGAACGCTCGGTGTCTAAGCGCGCCACCATATATATTTAAGCAAAAAAAGATGGAATTTAAAGGATTCGTCAAAGTCAAAGGCGCATGGGAGCATAACATTAAAATTATCAGCCTGGAAATACCGCGCGATGCATTAGTGGTGTTTACTGGTACCTCAGGTTCAGGCAAGTCCTCATTTGCCTTCGGAATGTATATGCTGAAGCCCAAAGAAGATACCTCGAGCCCGTTTCCCCTTATGCCACAGAGCCGCACTGGCCTGTATCTGGCAAAATATCTTCAATAATTCATGGAGACAGCTAAGTGATAGTGTGCGTGGTTAAATCGCAGCGCAATACATTATATATGTATCATCAAATTTAACTGAGTATTAGGAATTAGAATGACCTCTGTGATTTTTGCATTTGTCAGAGCAGTATTTCACTTCTGCCCATACCTTTTGCCATTTCTTTCGCCAGGTAAAAGTTCGCCCACAGGACACACACACCTTTTGAGGCAGGTTTTGCTTTTTAACCCCGTTCATGTTTCCATTGTTTCTTTAAGTTGACATAAAGTTTGTTCGCTTCAGCGGCTTTCCAGCGCTCATAGAAGATGGTAGCTGCCGCAGCTTTCTCTGACTCACCGGTTCCGCGTTCTAAAGGCGCATAGTGTTTTTCTGCGTCGTATTTTTTACCGCCTTTGTAATTGGCATATCGCCGCGCCCGGGTATAACCCATCTGTAAATATTTGCGGGCCATATCGGCGCCGACAAAGTCACCAGCACTTAAGTAATCTAAGAATTGCTGATAAATTTTCGTTGAGCTGGCTTCAGCAATCTCTCTGGTTTTGAAACGCCAGTTGGTACCAATCTCGCTTTTATAAGGTTCGCATATCAGTACGCCCTGGTCTCCCTTACCCACACGGTAAAGCTCTGGCTGCACCCGGTAATCTATATCGGGACGCCATGGATAATTCGAGTAATCAAAATTCAGATAAGACGGCTGCCGGCGTTTCATATTTAGTATCGATGTTGCAAAACTGTTGTCAAATCAGCTACGTTCTGCGGATAAATTATCAGACATTTTTATATATCGTTAGTTTTTTTAAAATTTACCCATCCCTATCGGAATTGTACCTAAGCCTTGCAGTTAATTTAATTGTAGCTTAGCATCGCTATGAAAGAAATAGGCGGTATCAATATTATTCCCGAAAACGATGCAGAGCGCGTAGCAGCCCTGGAACGTTACCAGATCGCCGGATCGCAGAAGGAAACGGCGTTTGATAGCATTTGCCGGCTGGCTTGCGAACTGTTTTCCGTTCCTATTAGCCATATTTCTTTTCTGGATGCCGATACGGAATATATCAAGGCTGAAGTAGGCATGAACGGGTTGGAGCGGCTTGGCCGTGCCGAAGGCTTCTGTGCCCTGGCTATCTTAAAGCCGGAGGTCATGTTGATTGAAGATGCGAGCCATCATGAGGTCTTTGCCAATCACCCTTATGTCACAGGTGAAACCATGATCCGGTTTTACGCCGCCGCTCCGGTAATTACACCGGATGGATATATAATCGGAACATTATGTTTGATCGATCAATCACCACGCCGGTTAAACAACAAAGAACGGGAACTGCTACAGCATTTGGCCAGGGTCGTCATGGAACAAACCGAACTCCGAAACGACAATATCAATCTGGTACAGCAGCGCGACCAGTTTATAGAGATTGCCAGCCATGAAATGCGCACGCCATTAACAACATTGAAGGCGGCCGCGCAGATATTAGGTCAAAAAAATACCGGCGATGCAGGGCTAATCGCGCAGGTCAACAAAAGTGTTCAAAAGCTTTCCGGCATGGTAAACGATATGTTTGATGCATTAAAGCTTTCAAAAAATACTTTCGACCTTAACCGGACTTCTTTTAACCTGCAAGCACTGATTAACAGTTGTCGGGATCAGGTCCGCCTGGTTAGCAAAAAAGAATTGATTATTGAGGGTGAAAGCAATTTTAAAGTGAGTGCTGATGAACAAAAGATCGAGCGTGTTTTGTACAACTTGATACAGAATTCTATAAAATACGCACCCAGGTCCGGCATCATCATCAGAACGGAAAAGCTACCAGGTTTTATAAAAATTAGTGTGATCGATCAGGGCCGGGCATTCCTGCGGACAAATTACCGTTGATTTTCCGGCGCTACTATCGTTTGGATCCAAGTGGTGTGCAAACAGGATTGGGCTTAGGCCTGTATATATCAGCCGAGATCATTAAGCAACATGGCGGTGATATAGGTGTTACATCTGAACCTGAAAAGGGCTGCACATTTTGGTTTACATTACCGTCAGGTATTTAAATCCCGGAGTTACCCTTAGACAAATCATTGTAGGGCAATGTAAAATGAAAAGTAGCCCCTTTGCCTATTTCGCTTTCTGCCCAGATACGCCCGCCGTGACGGGTTACGATCTCCGAACTTAAATATAAGCCTATACCAAAACCGGAGATATATTGGGTTTGACTGTTTTCTACCCTGTAGTAGCGTTCGAACAAAAGGTTCAGATCAGCGGGTTTAATACCCACGCCTTCATCTCTCACACTTACTCTTATCTCGTTACCCGAGGTAATGCAACTTATCTCCACGGGTTTGTCCCTCGCATATTTCACGGCGTTGCTTAAAAGATTGGTTAGCACCGTTCCGATTTTATCATGATCGGCAGATATCGTCACCGGCTCGCAATTAATCTCAAAGCTTTGTTTACCTGCCGTAAGGCTCACATCGGCTACCATTTCGCGGATAAGCTCATCCAGTCTGAACACAGAAATGTTCAATTGAATCTTCCCTGATTCCAGGCGCGAAACATTAAGGAACCCGTTAATCAGGCCAGTCATTTTGCGAACTTGTGATGTTACTTTCTCGAAAAGTGAAGTATTAAACTTATCATCCTTTTTTTGGGCATTCGATAAGCCAATTTGCGAAAAACCACCCAGAGACGTCAGCGGCGTTTTTAGCTCATGGCTTACCATACCTATAAAATCGTTTTTCCGCAAATCGTCTTCCTTCGACTCAGTAATGTCCAGAATTGTCCCGACCACAGAAATCACTTCACCTTTAGCATCCAGTTCTACTTTACCCGATGAATTGAGCCATTTTCGTTTGCTGCCATCAAACGGCTGAATTTGGTAATCTTCGCTGAAACTGCCTTTCGTTTCTACCGCTTTGGCGATTGCCTGGCTAAAACGTTCACGATGTTCTGGTACAACTACTTTTAAGGTATTTTCATAAGATAGCACTGCGTCCGGTGGAATTGCGTGAATGACGCGTGCGCGTGGTGATACTTCGAGGAGGTCAGTTTCTAAGGTGATTCGGTAAATCCCCATTCCGGAAGCATCCATTGCCAGGCGAAGGGTGTCACTGACTTTCTCCAGTTCCTGCCTGGCAGTTACCTGTGTGGTCACATCCGATGCAACAGCGATCATTCCATTGATCAGATTATTTTCATCTTTAAGGGCTTCAACCGTCAGGTTGACGTAAACCGTTTCATCTTTTCCGAATCGATGCAGAATAACCGGGATTTCTATAGCCACAAATCGCTCTCCGGTCTGATAAACCGTATCCATAATCTGCCTGAACCCCTGGGCATCCAGCTCGGGAATAGCATCAAATAATGGTCGTTTAGCTGTGGCTTCTTTGGTGCGCCCCCAATACATCAGCATCCGCTGGTTAGCCATTTCAATAATATGATTGGGGCCGCGATAGATGGCCATGGCCACAGGCGCTTCTGTCAACAAGCTCCTAAGCTGTTCTTCCGCGTGCCCGCGGGCTTTGCTTATGTTGATCTGGGCGCGGACTTTGGTCAGCAGTTCTGCAGCAGAAAAAGGTTTAACCAGATAGTCATCGGCTCCTGCCTCAAGCCCATCGATCCGGGCTTCTTCTCCAGCACGCGCAGATAGAAATATTACCGGAATACGATAAAAATCCTCATTACTCCTGATATATTGCAGAAGCGCCTTTCCATCCATCACCGGCATCATCACGTCGCTTAATATTAAACATGGAACAGCTTTCTTAATTTGCTTAAGCGCCTCTGCGCCATTTGATGCGGTTTCAATGGTAAAATAAGGTTCCAGAAGGCGTTTTAGATAAGCGCGCATATCGCCGTTATCATCCACTATCAGTATCCGGGTTTCTTTGTTTACTGTATTGTCCTGGCTGCTAACTACGTCACTGACTGTGTGTGTAACTTCATCAGAACTTTTATTGGCCTCATCCTGAAGCAAGCTGTAAGCTTCGCGTATAAAAGGTGCGGTCGCTGCTTCGAGACTAGTTTCCCGCACGCTATCTACGACCTGAGCAGGGGGAAGGTGCATTTTTCCTGAAGGAATCTTAACAGTAAAAGTACTGCCGCTTCCTTCGATGCTCCTGACACTAATCTCACCACCATGCAGTTCCACCAATTCGTTTACGAGCGACAGACCTATGCCTGTGCCTTCATGGGTACGGCCGGCGGAGTTTTCTACCCGGTGAAACCGCTCAAACATATGCGGTAGCTCTTTTTGGGGAATACCCACGCCTGTATCTGAGACTTCCAGCACGGCAAAATTGCCCATCTGCCTTAATTCTACTGTGATTCTGCCCTGTAACGTATACTTGAATGCGTTTGATAATAAATTAAGAACAATCTTCTCCCACATTTGCCGGTCGGCGTAAAAAGTGCCGGAAAGTACATCGCAACTTACCACCAGTTCCATCCCGGCTTTCTCAATGATAGAACGGAAACTACTGGCAAGATCGACGGTTAGCTCTGAAAGGTTCAGCGGCTGGTAAGCCGCTTGTACCCGCCCGGCTTCTACCCGGCTGTAATCCAGCAGGTTGTTTACCAGTTTCAGCAGGCGCATGGCATTGCGATGCGTGGCATCGATCTGCGATTTTTTATGTTCATCAGCTTCCGTTTGAAGCAAGTCTTCCAATGGGCCGAGCATCAGCGTCAGCGGCGTCCGGAACTCGTGACTTACGTTGCTGAAAAAGGCGGTCTTAGAACGGTCTATCTCAGCTAATGCTTCTGCACGTTTTTGCTCCTGTTCGTAAGCATATACATTTGAAATAGCGGTATTAAACGTTCCGGCTAGCTGATTATAAAAATTCAGATAAGGCTGGTCCAAAGCTCGGCAAGCGCTAACACCTGCGATGATAAAGCCGAACAGGTCGTTTTGCCCTGTGATCCTAACCGGTAATACCATGGCGGTATGCGGCGCAATTTCATAGGGTCCGCTTTCAAAATTACCAAACAGTTCAGCCAAATGTTCCACTTCGAGCATTTCGCCTGAATCGATCAACTGCTGTAGTGGCCATTTACTGTTGGATAATGTAATACTTGAAGTAGCCAGGGCGCTACCATTGCTGACGCCGGCTGAACTTACCAGGTATGCTTCATTGCCAGAAAGCTCATAAAAAAGCATGAAGGGAATATCCAGCTGATAACTTTCATACTGCGCACCGGTTAAGTCCGCGATCTCGGCAACTGATTTGGCCTTGCCAATAGAAGCACCAAGATCACGTAATACCTGGGTACGCCTCCCGGCCAGCATTTTTTCCGTGGTTTCGGTAATCGGGTGAAAGATGCCACCCACACCGCCGGACTCATCACGGATCGGGGCAAAAGAGAAGGTCATCCATGCTTCTTCCAAGTACCCGTAACGGTCTAGAAACATCCGTTGATCAGTGATATAAGTGCCTTCGCCTTGTTCGCCACGAGTAAATTTATCACCGACAACGGGTAAGGCAGTTTCCCAGCAAATCCGGAAATTCTGCCCCATAGACTCGGGATGCTTGGCACCGCAGATCGGGCGGTAGCTATCGTTATAAATCTGAATGGTTTCCGGCCCCCAAGCAATCAGAATCGGGAATGTTGAAGAAAGACAGAGGCTCACCGATGTACGTAAGCTTTGCGGCCAGCCTTCAACTGGTCCTAAAGCTGTTTGTGACCAATCCATAGAGCGGATTAATTTGCCCATTTCTCCACCGCCAGATAAAAATTGCTCGGTACTTTCGGTCACTCCTGAATCCATCTTTCAAAAACACTTAAAAAAGTAAAGATAAAAAATAAGATGAACCGACAATCGTAACATCTATATAGTATTCGATCAAGTTTTAGCAATCTTAATGATATAGTATTTTGAATGAACTGGTCTAACAGTTTATGTAGTTTCTAGCTAACAACAAATGTTAAAATATTTAGGCTTGCAAAACATCCTGAACCGATGCTACAACTCCTTATCAATAAAAATCCGATTAACTGACATGCATATATCCGCTCGTTGCTATGTGCTTATGATCAAGCTAATGTTATCATTAAACTCGTGTAAAAGGAAATCGCGGATTAACGACTTTTTACCGCTTCGATTTCATCAAAACATTAAATCCAACTGCAACTGGACGAAAAATAAAAGGAACGTTAAATGTACAAGAACTTAAACATCCTTATATTTCGTATGTTAGCTATCGAAACTATCATTCCCACGGCACTTATATGAATTTAGAAACTTTGATTGAAAAAGCTGCCGTTATTAGCAGGGAGGTAGCTGCACCCGAGGCGCTTACCGCTGACCGGGATGGAATGTGGGTAGCTTCCACTATGAGGGCATTGCAGGATAGCAAGCTAACGGGCCTGGTTGTACCCGAAGCACAAGGCGGTTTAGGACATGGTTTGCTGGCGCTGGCCCGGATCAGCGAGGAATTGGGTAAAGGTTATTCCTCTGCTGGGCTTTGTTTCGGAATGCATTGTGTGGGTACTGCCGTTATAGCTGCCAAATCGACCGGGTGGCAAAAAGAACAATACCTGGTACCGATTGCTGAAGGCAAGCATATTACTACACTGGCTCTAAGTGAGATAGGTACAGGCGCGCACTTTTATTTTCCGCAAACACCTTTGATTGCCGTAACTGAGGAGGACTTTTTGGTTACCGGGACTAAATCATTTGTCACCAACGGCGGACACGCCGATTCCTACGTGGTCTCCACTTTAGGCGCAAGTGCTGAGGCCGAAGCTGACCAATTTTCTTGCATCCTTGTAGATTCGAATATGCCAGGCCTGGAATGGAGCAGCCCATGGGATGGTTTAGGCATGCGTGGTAACTCTTCTCTGACTTTGAATCTGAACGATGTGTACATTCCCGGACGGAACATTCTGGGAGAAAAAGGCGATCAACTTTGGTATATCTTTAATGTAGTGGCACCTTATTTCCTGATGACTATGGCAGGGACCTATTTGGGCATTGCAGAAGCCGCCTTAATAGAAGGCAAAGCCAGTTTAGCCAAGCGAAGTTATGCTCATAATGGTAGTGGCCTGGCAAGCGTCGGTTATCTGCAACATAAACTGGGTATACTCTGGGCGAATGTCGAGCGCACCAGACGCCTGGTTTATCATGCTGCGCAGGCAGGAGATCACAACGATCCAAATGCAATGCTGTTACTTTTAAGTGCGAAAGCCGAAGTTGCGCATTGCGTGGTGGATGTCGTTAACGAAGTGATGACCCTTGCAGGCGGACAGGGATACCAGCATAATTCCCATTTGGGTATGTTGATGAGGGACGCCCGCGCTGCACACGTGATGTCACCAACTACCGATTTATTGTATACTTGGATGGGCAGAATATTGTTGGACCAGCCGATCTTTTCTGATTAATGGCTGGTGCAAACATTTTATTTATTGGGTTTGGGGAACTGATGAAAAGCGTTGAAGGCAGATTGTCTTCCAGTCCCAACGTAACGTTTCAAGAGATACAGCAGCTCAGTTCGGATGTGCACGAAAATTTGCTTTCAAACGCTGATATTTTTCTGGTAGGGCCTTATACGCTCGAACCTGTAAGGCAAATACAACGGGCTGCGCAGCAAAACCCGCTGGTCTCCATTATCGTGTTGATCTTTCCGGATCAATTTCAGAAGGTCAAACAGGCCGTCCAATTTGCTTACAATGTAGGCAAGAATGTTACTTTTGTGGCCTATGATTTAGGCAAGGATATAACTGCTGTGTTTGACAATGCTCTACTGCGGGCCAAACAGCGGAAAAGCTTTGCACGGATCGCAGAACAGCAGGTGTATCCCAAAGCCCAAAGTCCTGTACTAACCTATCAAAACCTCCATGCATTTTTGGAAAACGCCTCGATTGGCGCGATTGTGTTCGATGACCATCGCCATATCATTACGGCTAACCGTAAAGCCAAACAAATTTTTTTTCCTAAACTGGAAACCCTAACAAACGTTCGTTGGGATGACCTTTTCCCGGATGAGCAGTCGGCGTTAACAACCATGCCGTCAAAGGAAGGACAGGAGCAGGTGCACAAAGTGATCCGGGTCAATCACCAATTCCTGGAACTTAATATTTCGTCATTGCAGCTCAATAAACAGAACGTACATTATTTATTGCTGCTGAACGACATCACCGATAAGATAAAGGCGGAGAATAAACTGCAAGCAAAAGTAGCAGAATTAGAATTCCTTAATGAAGAGTTGGACCAGTTTGTAAACGTGATCTCTCATGATTTTAAAACGCCACTCACGTCGATCAGCTTGCTGGCGGAATTGGGCATAAAAGAATCGGACCCCGTAAAAAAGACTCAATTTCTATCACAGATCCACCAATCGGCTGGTAAGCTAAAAGAACTATTGAAGGGACTAAATGTACTCGTGGATGTGACCAAAACCCGCTCTGAAAAAGTAGAAACGGTAGATTTCCAGCAGCGGTTGGATGTGGTGATGACCGACTATGAGATTTTGCTTGAACAAGCAGGAGGCAAACTGAACGCTGATTTTGACGCAGCGACGCAAATGAATTATTTTACAGCTCACATCGATAGTCTGTTCAGCAATTTAGTGACTAATGCTATCAAATACCGTAACCCTGAACAGCCACTTATCATTCAGATTAAAACCCGTCGGGAAAGGGACTATACCGTGCTGAGTGTGAAGGATAACGGCAGCGGTATTGACTTAGCCAAAAATATGAATAAGCTGTTCCAGCCATTCAAACGCCTCACAGACCACGGAACAGGGTCCGGCCTTGGCCTAAGTATCATTAAACGCGTGATCGAGAAAAACCAGGGATATCTCGAAGTATTCTCACAGCCGGGTGCAGGCACGGAGTTTAAAGCCTATTTGAAATCGCCGATTGTGTGACCTAAAATTGCCTTTAAAGATTAATTCTTTTATGAAACTCTTATATTAGTAACTGCAACTTAAACAATTGGCACAAGCCTTTTCTAATACTGATTTTTTGGTATTTTTGAATATAGAATAGTTCTTTAAAAAACATCATACGAATACAATCGACATAGGTAAACTTTTCGGTAACCTGTCCATGTTGTATCATTGTAAAGTATTGACTACAAACCTATTACACATTCTGAACGCGATCCCAGCGGGATCACGGAAGAATGAAAAAACGCCTTGAGATGGTAAATCTGCAAGGCGTTTTTTATTTAGGTAAATTCAATGTCTTTTGCATTGTTGAGCGCGTTAAGCCTGGATCTTAAATTCACTTTTACCTTCATTTAGCTGATCCGTCAGCTGCCGGACGGGTGTAACATGTGACAGTTTCTCTATAAATGCTGACTTATTAGTATCTGACGTAATTTTGTCAGCGTGATAACTTTCTGAATATCAATGATGCATAATCCTGTCAGTGTTTCAGGTTTGCCGTATTTTTTCAAAAAGTGTCACATAAGTGTTTCAGGTGTTACAGTGGCAAACTGGAGTCAGTTGCAAATTCGGGGTCGAATTATTGTAACTTGCTTAGCTCCCGCACCAGTAATCCCTTGTGAGTTACTTACCGGCTAAAACCTGACTTGTATGAAATCATTCTTTGCGATTTGCCTCATCCTTTCGACCTCTGTCGCGTGTATTGCTCAGCCCGATAAGATCCGGGTCAACCAGGTTGGGTATTATCCATCCGCTGATAAAACCGCGATAGTTTTAAGCGTTGAAGGCGGCAGTTTCACTCTTGTCGATGCAACAGGAAGGGTACAGTTTACGGGTACGTTAAAAGAAGGCGCGAATAAAACTATGGCCGGGCAAACGGTGTGGACCGCAGATTTCAGCAAATGTAAAACACCAGGCCGCTATGCTGTGAAATTGTCAAATGGTGACCGGTCTTATTTCTTCAACATTTCTGACAAGGTGTATGACAACCTTGCTAAAGCATCAATTAAGGCTTTTTATTACCAAAGGGCTTCCATTCCGCTGCGGGAAAAATATGCCGGTAAATGGCAACGTGAAGAAGGCCATGCCGATGATCATGTTTTGATTCATCCGTCGGCGGCCACTGTAAAGCGGCCGGTTGGGACTGTTATTTCATCCGCGAGGGGCTGGTATGATGCCGGCGATTACAATAAATATATTGTCAATAGCGGTATAACAATGGGCACCCTCCTTTCGCTGTATGAAGATTTTTCGTCTTATATGAAAACGGTTGCGCTCAACATTCCCGAAACGGGCAACAAGGTTCCCGATCTGCTGAATGAAGCGTTGTGGAACTTAAGATGGATGCTTACTATGCAAGACCCTAACGATGGCGGCGTATACCATAAGTTAACCAACGCGGCCTTTGACGGTATGATCATGCCCGATAAAGCTGTGAAGCCCCGTTACGTGGTGGCTAAAAGCACAGCGGCAACTTTAGACTTCGCGGCGGTAATGGCGCAGTCTGCCAGAATCCTTAAAAAATTTAACACCACATTCCCCGGACTTGCAGACTCATGTTTAAGGGCCTCGCTATCTGCATGGAAATGGGCTAAAGCAAATCCTCGCGCTTATTATCAGCAAAACAAACTTAACCAAACGTTTGAGCCGGCCGTGACTACCGGCGAATATGGAGATAATGACGTTAGCGACGAATTTATCTGGGCCGCTGCAGAGCTTTACGTTACTACTAAAGACGGTCATTATTTATCTGAACTAAGGGTTGAGCGCAATCCTGACATACAGGTTCCGTCATGGGCACAGGTAAAAACAATGGGTTACTATTCTTTGATCAGGAACAAGGCATCTTTAACCCCAAATGGGCAAGCTATTGCCGGAAGATTACAAACAGCACTGATACATTTGGCAGACAGCCTTGTAGCTGATGGACAACGCAGTGCATACTTTACACCCATAAGCAATTCACCAAAAAATTTGATCTGGGGAAGTAACAGCGTAGCGGCAAACCAGGGTGTTGCTCTTTTAGAAGCTTACTTAAATAACCGCAAGCCATCTTACCTGGCCACGGCAATGGCTACCCTCAATTATTTATCAGGATGTAACGGCACCGGTTACTGTTATGTAACAGGATACGGAACAAAAAGCCCGCTGCACCCGCATCATCGCCCTTCGGTTGCTGATGGTATTGTCCAACCTATACCGGGCCTTCTAGTCGGCGGCCCCAATCCCGGCATGCAAGACCATATACAATTACCTAGCATAGTACCTGGCGAAGCCTATATTGATGATGACCGTGCCTACGCGGTTAATGAAATTGCCATTAACTGGAACGCGCCACTTGTATACCTTGTTAACGGTATCAACGCTTTAAAAGCAAAATAGATATTCCTTTCCCTAAATCTATTTACAATCAACAGAATCGCAGTTTTTCACTCCTTTAAGGAATGTTGTTTAGCTGTTCAAATTTATCCATTGCGAAATATACTTTCAGATGTTTGGTAAATTTAGCTGTTGATAGTTAAAGGATTTGAGTATGAATTCAGAACCAAGTGACGTAGACTCCGGCAAACAATCTATCTCGCACCTTCACGCAATTTTCGCCCACACCATTGAAGGCTTTATACTGCTTGATCGCGATCTGACGATACTGGCGTTCAATGACCAGGCAGACCAATTGATCTTTCAGCATGGCGATAGCAAATACCTGGAAGTTGGCTCTTCTTTAATCGATTATCTACCGCCATCAAGAGGGGGCGCTTTCGTTAAAATGGCATCTAAAGTATTGACCGGCGAAACGGTAATTTATGCGCAATCTTATCCCGAAAGTGGTGACAATGTACGTTGGTTTAGGTTTACAATAAGCCCGGTGAAGGAAAATGACCAGATAAATGGTTTGTGTGTGGCCGGGCGGGATATCACAGAGGACGTAAAACTACAAAGGCAACTCGAACTCGCTAAACTTGACGCGGAACAGTCGCACATAAAATACAAACGGCTGTTTGACCAGAGCCCTATCCCCAAATGGATATATGACTTGGAGACGCTGCGCATTCTGGAGGTAAATGAAGAGGCAGAAAGACACTATGGCTACACCCGCGCCGAATTTTTAAGTATGACCATACGCGACCTTCGCCCGGCCGAAGATCAGGATCAGCTTTCAGAAAAATTAGCCTCAATCAAGCAAAAAACCAGTAATGAAAATACCTATTGGCGGCATTTAAAAAAGAATGGCGAAATCATCATTGTTGACATTACCGGCCATGAGATCGATTTTGACGGACGCCCGGCAAGGATAGTCGCCTGTCAGGACATTACATCGCGCATTAATGCCGAGGCTTCTCTTATTGAAAGTAACAAACGCTTTAGATACGCCATACGCGCCTCATCTGACGCGATATGGGACTGGGACTTAAAAGAATCGACCGTATTTCTGGGCGAAGGATTTAAAAACTTGTTTGGGTATGACGAGGCCGGAACTGTTGTGCCCATATCCTGGATCATGAGCAGGCTTCATCCAAATGACCTTGAAAGGGTTCAAGCCTATATTGATCAAACGGTTAAAGACGTTAAGGTAGACCGATGGTCTGACGAGTATCAGTTTAGAAAAAAGGATGGTTCTTATGCTTTGATCTGCAACACGGCGCTTATTATTAAAGACGCTTTCGGGGCGCCTAATCAACTGATAGGCGCTATGCGCGATATTACAGAGCACCGCCAGCACTTGAATGAGATCAAACAGCAAAATGAGAAATTGCTGGAGATAGCCTGGCTACAATCGCACGTTGTGAGGGCGCCTTTAGCACGCATAATGGGATTGGTAGACCTGGCAATAACAGACAATAGCCGCGAAGATCTGGAACGTATTTTACCGATGCTAAAATCTTCTGCACTGGAGTTGGATGATGTTGTTACAAAAATAGTGGACGAAACCAGGGCGCTAGGGCAGGAGCCGCTACCAAAAAATTAGTAATGGAGCTCAAAGCTTTCTAAACTCTTTTTAAAAATACAGGGTAAGTTTTACCAGAGTTCCACTGCGGAATAATGAGGTTTTCATCGGCATCGACACAAACATCGTGCGGATGGACGAAGGCGCTTTCTATCTTTTGCTGCGGTTGCAGCACACCATCAACGTAAATTGGTTCTGTGGCGCCGGGAGAGGAAACCACTTTTTTATGCTTGTCGAGAATGGTTATATATCCCGAGCCAAAGTTTTGATTATCGCCGGAGCGGAATACTGCCGCGTAAATATTCTCTCCATCTATCACCGGTCGGCATACAAATGAACCGGGCATTACGGTTTGGCCCAGGTAATTGCCGTCCATTGTAAAATATTTAAAGGCATTTTCGTTGCGCGATGTTATGATGAGTCGCGGGTTGTTCGCGTCCCGGATATCGATAGCGACACCATGGGCACAATCGAAATTTGCTTCGCCTGTACCGCGGCCTCCCCAGTGGCGTATGCAGTTACCTGTCGAGTCGTATTGTATTACAAACTGGTGCCCGTACCCGTCGGTTACGTAAATATCGCCGTTTGCAGCAATGGCGGTTTCGGTCGGTTTGTATTCATCTGCCGATTGGTATAACGCTATCTCTTTTGGATAATCAAGCACCATGAGTTCGCGGCCATCGAGCGTTGTTTTTATAACCTGGTGCCGCACGGTATCGGTAATATACAGAAACTCTGTACCACCCTCGTTACTTAGGGTAAGCCCATGCGCGCCCGGATAAGTGGTACCCCAGCTGTTGACATACTTTCCGTCTTTATTGTAAATGATCACATTATTGCGAATGTCATCTGTCAACAGGTACAGCAAGCCGTTCTTACTAAGTACCATCTCGTGACAATTGTTAACAGGATGCTCAGCCGGATTAAGATCAAACCGCGATGCATTAACCTTGTATTGAAAGTCGCCATGACCAAGGATGATATTATGCTGAGACATTTGCAGGATTAAGGTTTTTGATCTTTATCATGAAAAGTGACCAGGTTGCCAATAACATCAACACGGCTGATACCTGGTATACAATAGACAGCTCTACATGGGCATCTTTAAGCATACCGCCAACATAGACCATTATGCCACCCACAATGGTACTTAAGAAATTTAAAAAGCCATAGCCAGTTGCGATGTACCTGTTGTTCACTAATTGGCAGAGTATGGGCATCAAATTAGCGTCATTGAAACCGCGTGATAAGCCATAAATGATCATGGCCACGATGCCGATCGCAAATACAGGGGTAGACGCCATCAAGAACAGGAAAGGCGCCCCAATAGTAAAACCGATTATGACAGTGTACAGCCTGCCCCTCGAATTAAAACTGGCCCAGCGGTCGGCCAGTAAACCGCCAATTACCACACCGATGAACGACCCTACCTGCACATACCCTGTAGCAGATATGCCGGCTTCGCCCATACTTAAATGAAAGTGTTCTTTAAGGAATGTAGGCAGCCAGCCGTAAACCAGCCAGTTTACAATGCCCAGCGCGCAGAAGTAGAACAACAATATCCTGAATGACGGTAGCGAAAACAGCATCTTAAACGAGCCGAAGATATTGTTGGGTGCTTCGATGAATCTTGCTTCCTCCGGCGAGGTTTCAGTAACCGGTTCAGCATTCTTCAGGAAAAATAACAGCACTACAGAGTAAAGTATGCCAAATAAGCCAAATACCTGGAAGCCGTAACGCCAGCCCCATAACTCGGCAATGTAGCCGCCTAATCCGCCTAAAGCTAAACCTGTATACAAGCCGCTCATGTGCAAACCCGTGGCCAACGATCTGGTACGGCCGCGATGGTACTCTGTGATCAACGCCAGTGCCGCAGGAATGTAACATGCTTCGCTTATGCCCATGATCACACGCGCAGCAACCATTTCATGAAATGAGCCGACAAAGCCCGTCCAGATCGTAACCGCGGACCATACTGCCACACTGAATACAATTACTGCTTTACGGCCGTATTTATCGGCAAAGAAACCGCCCAGCGGACTTAATATCCCGTATGACCAAAGGAATGCCGAAGTAAGCAAACCAAACTGCGCGTCTGTTAGATGAAACTCACTAACAATTGGGTCGCGCATAGAGGTGATCAGTATCCTGTCGAAATAATTAAGAAAGGCTACTACCCACAGCATGGCAACAATGACCCATGGGTAAACAGCAGTGTTAGTTTTATTATCTGTCATGATCCTTATTTCGTCACGGTTGCTGCCAGTACGCGTGGAGTGCGTGTGCCGGGCCGCACTTCGCCACCCGGAAATATTAGTTGGTTATGCCATATTACCATCGATGTGGTTACCGGCGCCCATGTGCTATTATTCGGATGGGTTACGGCGTCGTCCTTTTTATCGGTAAAGATCTGTCCCTGTACCATCCACGTGTTTTCTGCTAAGTTATATGCTAAAATTTGGTTGGAGAAGCCGGTATGCCGGTCTTTCAATTCCGATGCTTTATCGGCCAGGCTACCGTCATCCCCGCCAAAAACAAACAGGGTGTTATTACCTGCTGTATATGCCGGTCCTGCCGTAGCTACAGCAGGGTAGGGCAGGTCGGCGACCTTTTGCCAGCCGTGGCCCGGGGCAAAAGCGTAGGCGTCTATTAGATATTCTCGTTTGGCAGAGCCGTCTGCGGCAGGGTGTAATGCCGTGCCGCTAAAAACAAAGATCTTTCCACCGGCTGCGCCTGCGGTGCTCAGCATGCGCGGTTCGCCGGGGATGTTTTCTAATGCCCTCCATTTTTGCTCTGCAGCAGGCTTTGATAGGTCCAGCGACCAAAAATTGTTCGCAGCGTGGGTGTCGGCGGGGGCACTCAAGCCGCCTGCAATGTATACCGTACTGCCGACCAATACACCGGCGCTGTTGGCCAAAGGTGCAGGCATATCGGGATAGTTTGTGATCTTAACTTCGCCGTTGTGATAACTGATACCAAAAACCTTATTGTAGTGCCCATCGGCGTTGCTGCCACCAAAACAGATCAGCTGGTTGTGGTAACTTACTGAAACGCCGTATCCTAATGGCATAGGCAATGTACCGGCTTCCTTCCATTGACCGTTTGGACTATCCAAAATGAATACTTTATCGGTCCAAACTTTTTTTGAGCCGGTCCATGGCGCGCCGCCATCGGGGAAGTTAGCACCGCCTGCCACGATCAGGCAATTATTGCTTACACCGGCAAACGAGCCTGCAAAACCATATTTGTCGGGTATTTGCGCTAATTGCGACCATTGAAGTTTGACCGCGGAAACTTTATGTTGTGCTGTAGATGTTACCGATAGCATGGTAAATAAGATAGATATATAAACGGCGGCATTTCGCATGGTGCAGAGTTTACACGGCAACCGGGTTATCGGATAGCTGCTTAAAATCGTTCAATTGTTTAAAGAAACCAAGTGCTTCCAGGTCTGATCTTAGTTCATTGTATGCGCTGTCTGACAACGAGACTAACGGTAAACGTGCATTGCCCATATCGGTACCCAGCATCTTCATGATGGCGCGTTGTGCCGCTATAGACGGGTGCTTAATTATCGCCCTGATAACGTTTACCATAACCAGTTGTGCTTGCCGGGCTTCTTCTGCTTTGCCTGCACGGTAACAGTCGATCACTTTTAGATAGAACGGTGCGGCGAATGTATAAGTACTACCGATTGCCCCTTGCGCGCCTACTGCTAAGGCAGGCAGCAGCATCTCATCAAAGCCAAATAGCGTATCAAATTTACCGTCTTTGTAGTTAAGGCACGCCTGGTACTCAAACAGGGTAGAAGCGGTGTATTTTACACCGGCCAGGTTAGGGATAGCTTGTTCGCCTAAACGTAAAAACTCAACCATGTCAACACCTACACCGGTTAGGGTTGGCATGTGGTAATAGTAGAAAGGCAACTGTGGTGCCGCCGAAGCGATCTCTGCCATAGAATCTACCAGGTTTTGTACAGATGTTGGCTTAAAGTAAAATGCAGCTACAGATGAAAAGGCATCCGCGCCGATGCTGGCAGCATGGGCCGCCAGTTTTTTGCATTCCATGATGGAGGTATGGCCTACATGTACCAGAACTAAAATTCTTTTATTGGCAGCTTTTACGTATGCTTCGGCTACAGCCATGCGCTCTTCTATGGTCATATTAGGGCCTTCGCCGTTGGTACCGCAAATGTATACGCCTGAGACGCCATCATTAACCAGGTTGTCTACCAGCGAAGGGATGATATCGAGATTTACAGAACCATCTGTGTGGTAGGCTGCAAAAGTAGCGGCAACTATGCCTTGTATTTTCATTGTTGTAATTTTTACTGTTGTGTTTAGTTATTGAAAAATTCGGGTATTAAGTGTTGGGCGCGTTTTCTTACAGCAGCCACATCATCACCGCTGATGTATTGGTAAGGCCAGCGCAGCCGTGTTGTCATTGCCGACCAGCCTCCAACAGCAGTCAGAAACTTATCGAGTGCAGGGTTTGAGAAGCCTTTGTTCTTGTAGGGTGTTATACACTCATCAAAAAATTGAAGCATCCTTTTTTCCAGGTCAAGGGCAGCTTCTATGTCCGTTTGCATTTGCTGCCACCATTTTTGTGCGGCAATGGGATTTATACATGCCACGTTTGAATATGCCCCGCTGGCGACACCGCTTTTTACACCACTGGCCAAAAAATGACCGGGCACAAAGACCGATAAGTTTGAGGCGTATTCTTTCATCCCGCTTATCCAGCTTGCATCGCCTATCAGCACCTTTAAGCCGATAAGCTGCGGAACTGCCTGTTGTAGGTCGCCGTATTCTTTGGGCTGCAGTACTTTTTTAGCATGCGGCGGATTATATAGCACTAGTGGGGTGTCCAAGCCTGCTATCCTGCTTAAAAAGTTAACCTGCTCATCGTGGTTTGCCACAACCCAGTCCGGAAGGATTACCTGTAAAGCGCCCGGCTTTAAAGCCACACCACGTTTTGCCCGCTCATAAGAAATCACAGGCGAGGGGTGGCTTGCACCTATCTGAAAAGGCATGCCCGCAGCATGGCACTTATCGGCAAGCAAGGCGTTCACCTTGTCAAACTCATCTTCGGTTTGGTTGTGGAACTCGCCGGCCGTGCCATTAGAGTAAATGCCATCAACCCCTGCAGCAATCAACAGATCTATCTCGTCGCTCAAAACAACATAATCAATTGAATCATCAGCATTCATTGGCAACAAAAGTGTTGCCCAGTTTCCTTTAAGTGTTGCTGCAGAGAGTTGATGCATTTTAGTGTCTATAGGTCGGCTTCAAATTCCTCTACTTCGTGAAATTTGGTGTGCCCGTTAACCAGTTTACCCAGGCGCGGCTTGCGGTTATTATAAACCTCAATGGCGTCGGCATCCGCGTAGCGAAGGAACAATATGCGCCTGTCGCGGTCTGTAGAATAGTTGCCATCAGATTTATGCAGCATCCAGCAATTGAAAATAAGGCTGTCGCCGGCCTTCATCTCCATTGGGATGGCTTTGCTGTCATCAGCCTCTACAATGATCTCAGATTGGCTTTGCTTCTGTTCCGCGTTTTGTTCAACCCTTATCTGGCCTTGTTTATGGCTGCCCGGTATTAACCACAAGCAGCCGTTACCACGGTCGGTATCGTCAAGCGCGCTTAGCGTGGTCAAAGCGTTATAGGGGTCAAGTTCGCCATAACCGTTGTCTTGGTGCCACCCGAAAGGTTTGGTATTACCCTTCATTTTGAAGGTTAGCTGCGACGTTGCGCCTTTTACATTCTCACCGATGATCTGCGTGGCAACGGAAACCAAAGGGCCTTCAAAGTAATATTGTTTTACAGTGGGTGCCTGGTGGTGAACATTTACCAGCAGGGAGTTTTGCAGCCAGCTTTTATTCGGGTCAAAAGATTCTTTCTCTTTGTTCCACGCTTTCATACACTCGGCCCGCATTTGCTCAAGGCCTTGCGGTTTAATCACTCCCTTAAGTATCAGGTAACCTTGTTCATTGTAGGTTTGCAACTGCTCCTCGGTCAGTTTCTGATAATTAAATAACTCTTCTTTTTCCATCTCACTTATCTTTTTAATAACCTGTGGTTTGTGTTAATGCAGAGTTGGCTGCCAATACTGTAGGTGATAGCGGCCAGAACAGCGGCGTTGTTTTGCCTTTCAAATTCGGCACATAATTGTACGCGTTAATAGTGCCGCCGTAGTGGAAGCGTACCACATCATACCAGCGTTTATTCTCAAAGAACATTTCGCGTCCACGCTCGTCAAATACCGCGCGCTCTACTGTTGCCTTGTCTGTAGCGCCGGCGTAGTTGGCAATACCTGCACGCGTACGAACTTTGTTGATATAATTTATGGCTTGTGCGGTGTTATTTATTCCTGCATAAGCTTCAGCTTCCATCAGGTACACATCTGCCAGGCGGTACATGATCACATCGTTATCAGAGATACGATCATCAGTGTATTTGTTGCCCGGCAGTTTGGTGATCCAGGCATTTTTTTGAGTTGTGCCCTGGCGTTCTATGATAAAGGTTGCCGGTATGCGTTTGTCGCCGGTTAAACCGCTCCACAAGCTGCGGCTAAGCGGGCTTATCTGATAAGCGCTTTGACCATTGGTTGATGTAAGTGTGTACGGGATACTATCCAGGTTGGTCGCGCCCGAAATACTTGGCAAAAATGGAAGCGCGTTTAATGCGTAATTTGATGTCGCGCCCGATTCGTCCCGGTTAAAATAGGCCGACATGATTACCTCTGCGTTGGCACGGGTGGTGGTAACGTTAGCAAACGCAGGTAATAAACTTACGCCTGTAGTTTCTACAGCTTGTGCAGCAGTAAGCGCATCATTAAAGTCTGCCGCGCCGCCGCCTGTTACCTTTGCGCTCCATAATTTCGCCTCTGCTTTCATGGCTTGTGCGGCGCCATAAGAAAAGCGGTACTTGTTTGGATAGGTTTTGTCGGGGAATAAGGCAATTGCCGCGTCAAGGTCCGCAAAAACCTGTTTCATTACGTCTGCTGCCTTTGACCGTGGTAATTGAGGTACGTTGTCATCGGTAATCGGGTCAAGCAAAATCGGCGCGTCGCCAATAATGTGTGCCAGGTAGAAATAGCAATAAGCGCGCTGGCAAAGGCTTTCTGCCTTTAACCTGTTTTTTGTTGCTGTATTAGGGAAGGCGAAGGGCTCTATTTTAGCCAGCAACAGGTTTGCGCTGCCAATGGCTTTGTAAATAGGCAACGTAGAAACGTTGTAGTTGATAGAACCGGTAGACACGGTTAACACCTGCGACCATGCTGTAGTTAAGCGTGCATTTATACCATTGATCAATTCTTCGCTGCGCTCTGTACCAAACGTAATATTGTTTGCCAGAATGCGGATATTGGTATAGTTGCCTATCACAAATGGATCAAAGTCGCCCTCGTTTTTGAAGTATACAGACTCTATGATCTGCGATTGCGGCTGAATGTCCAATATCTTTTTACAGGCTGTTAAACTTGCGCAAAGCAATATGGCAGCACCTGTTAATGTATATATAATGTTCTTTTTCATGATGATACGATTAAAATCTTAATGAAGCGCCTAATGTGTACTGACGTGGACGGGGATAACCTCCCGGATCGAAACCTGTGAACGTCTCAGGGTTCAGACCTTTATAAGCTGTAAGGTAACCTAGGTTGGTACCGCTAACAAACACTGTTAAACCAGTTGAATGGATCTTGGCCAATAATGACTTAGGCAGATCATAGCTTAGGTATAACTCGCGAAATGCAAGGAAATCTCCCTTGGTGATCATGGTTGATACGTCTGATCCGTATGCACTACCTGTACCCACATCTGAAGCGGCCTGGCGGATATAGTTCTTTTGACCAAAGTCGGCATCGGCAAAAGAGAAACGCGCATATTTCTTGCCTTCGTCTCCCGGTTTTTGCCAGATGTCTGGTCCAAGCGCTTCAACTGGCGCACCCTCGTTATAAGCACGGCCCTGGCCAAGTTCGCGGCCCAAATTACCATTGCTGATCACGTTACCCAGTGAGAAATCCATGTTGAACCTAAGCGTAAAGCTTTTATAGGTGAAAGTATTCTGCATACCGCCAGTTACGTTAGGTGTCTTGTAGCCCTGGAACACCAAGTCGCGGTTATCTATGATACCATCGCCGTTAACGTCTTTAAACTGGTAGTCGCCTGCGCGTTTACCGATTGTTTGTCCGGGGATGGATGCGATCTGATCTTTGTGAGTAGCATTCCATGCGGCAGCTTCTGCATCGGTAGAAAATACTTTCTCTACCTGCCATGCATAATAGCCAAACGGGCGCTCGCCTTCGGCAAGGCCACCTACTTCTATATCTTTACCTGTATTAGGATCTGCAATAATGCCACCACCCTGGCGGTTTAACGCGCGGCCGTTATACGGTAACGAGATGATCTTTTGCTTGTTAAGCGCGTAAGAGAAGTTGGTCCTCCAGTTGAAATTGCCAATACGTAACACGTTTGCCTGCAACTCAATCTCAATACCTTTATTTTGTAAGGTACCGTTGTTAAATACGATTGAAGAGAACGGTGATTCTGCCGGAAGTGGTTTAGTATCCAGGCGGTCCTTAGTTAATTTGTTGTAATAGTCAACAGTCAGGAAGATACGGTCTTTAAAGAAACCTGCATCAAACGCGATATCTGTTGTCTGGGTCGTTTCCCATTTAAGATTCGGATTCGACAAGTTGTTACGCTGGATGCCCGATAACTGATCGTATACAACGGCGGTGTAGTTACCGTAAGTATCGGTCAAACTTATATCACTTGAACCTGCTGTACCCCAGCTTCCGCGTAGTTTAAATGTACTAACCGGATTATTGGTGCCCCAGAAGGCTTCCTTGTACACGTTCCAGCCTACTGAAGCAGATGGGAAGGTTGCATATTTATTATTCGGTGCAAAGTTTGAGAAACCATCCCTGCGTACTACAGCATTGAATAAATATTTGGCCTTGTAGTCATATTGTAACTGGCCGATAAAGCTGGCTGATTTGTTTATGCTTTGCAAAGATTTGAACGCTGTTACGTTAGTAACAGTTACACCATTTACGGTAGTGACTGAAGGCTCATTAATAGTGGTGATATAATCTGTTGAACCGCGTTGAGAGCCGATATCAGAATAAGTGCCGGTGTTTTTAATGTATTGGAAAGCACCTAACACCATAAAGTGGTGGTTTTCTTTGATGGTACGGTCATACTGCAAAACCTGATCTATCATGATCTGCCTTGCAATGTTGGTACTATCTACCTTTAAACGCTGGGTTGGAAATTGAATAGGATCGGGAAATGCTTTTCTTGAAAACTGGCTGTTAAAGTCGGTCATCAGGTAAGACACTGCTGGGCGGTAGTGTAACCCTTTTACAATGTTCCAGTCAAGGTCCACTTTAGATACAACACGCTCCGTAGTAATGTCGTTTGTATCATAAGCAAGCGTATGGAAGCGGTTGCGCGCCGTCAAAACTTCGCCGGTGGTTGGTGTACCATCGTCTTTAAATATTCTGATCAATGGCGTTAAGCGCGTTGCACGCACCAGTTCATTGGTATACGCGTTGGCATAATTAGGGTTTAGGTTTTGATAGTTTAAAGAAACGTTAACCTGTAAATTGTTAGTTGCTTTAAAGCTAAAATTTCCTAAAGCACTGTACCTCTTATAGTTAGTACCAACAAATGTACCGGCTTGATTGATGTAGTTAAAGCCGATGTTGTAAGCAGCAGTTTGGTTACCGCCATCGATACCGAAATTGTAGTTATTGGTAGTACCGGTGTTCCACAACAAGTCTTGATAGTGGTTATCTGCAAAAATGAGTTTAGTACCCGGATTGATCGGGTCGTCCATAGTTTCATAACCGTTTGCTAACAGGTTATTTACATAATCCTGTCCTTCAACTGCAACCAGGTTGTCATACAAACCAGTGGTATATGTGCTTGTACCAAACTGGCCTTTAGCGGTAAACACTTTGGTACCGGCAGAAAAACCCGCGTTATTTAATAATGTATTCTTATCCAGCGGATCTGATGTGTTCTTTACCGTGGTACGCGCAAGCGTTAAATAATCGCGGGCGCTTAAGTAGTTCAACTTTCCGGTGGGGACTTCCCTGTTCATCCGGTAGTTAAAAGTAATGTTCGCTTTACCCGAGCCAAACTTGCCGCTCTTTGTTTTAACCACGATAACACCATTTGCACCACGCGCACCATATGGAGCGGTCGATGCTGCGTCTTTCATTACCTGTAATGACTCGATATCATCGGGATTAAGATCGTTAAGTGTTCTGTAAACACCGTCTATAACTACCAGCGGGCTTGAGCCATCTGCTGTTTGGTAGTTGTTACCGTTAGCGTTACCTATACCTGTACCATATACGTTTGTTTTCGAACCTCCACGGATAACAATGTTCGCAGGTGCATCGCCCGGCTGGCCGGTTGACAACGGTATGGACACACCGGCAATTTTACCCTGTATTGCAGCCAGAGGGCTTGAGTTTGCCGTGTTTACCAATTGCTTGGTATCTAATTTAGCCACCGAAGCCGTGTTCTTATCGCGGGTTTGGGTTGAGTAACCTACTACAACTAACTCTGTAAGTGATTTGGCACTTGGAGCAAGGTTTACGTTAAGGTTTGCCTTACCGTTTACAGGCAAAGTGGTAGTTTCAAAGCCTACATAAGAGAATGTAAGTTTTGCCCCTGTTGCCGGCACTTTAATGGTGTACTTACCATTAATGTCTGTAACTGTGCCCGATGTTGTGCCTTCTACACGCACACTTACACCCGGTAAGGTTTCATTGCGGGTAGCATCGTTAACGATACCCGTAACCGTTACAGTTTGCGCGTAAAGCTGCAGCCTGCCAAAGAGCAAGCAGCAAACTGTAAGTAATAAAATTGGTAATCTTCTTTTCATAATTTAATTAATTGGTAGTTATGTACTACATATTTAGGTTTAAAAAGGTGCTATTCGTTTATGGGGTTATTGGTCTATTTTAAAAGGTCATTTAGGTCGACGGTCATCCAGGCGACACCTTCGTACGGCTTGGTGGCACCCGCTTCGTAAAGGCAGCCTACCTGGTTGTTGTTTACAGCGATATCTGAGTACGCGGCCGGGCCGGGATAGATCACCCTACTTGCAGCCCAAGTTTTACCGTAGTCTTTACTCAGGCGCAATGTCAAATCGGCACGTTTTGTCTGGCTTGCCGGATTGCTGAAAAGTAAAACGGTCTTTTTATTGGTCATTGTGTAATTAAGCAAACTTCCCTGGCAAATTGGTTCAGTTAAGGTTGAGTCTACCTGCAGGGGCGCCCATGTATTGCCGCCATCTTTGCTGGTAGTTACTTTGCGTGCATGGTCTACACGGCCGCTGTTGCGCATGTTAAGCATCAGGTTGCCCTTTTTTATCTCTGCCACTGTTGTTTCGTTGGCTTTGTCGAAAGGTGTGTTTTGGCCCAAATGCCATGTAGCGCCATGATCATCAGAATAAATGATGTGCGCAAAGTTCTGATTTGTTGCCTTCTCGATATGGTTTACCGGCACAACCAGCCTGCCTTTATATTTGCCGGTTGATATTTGCACGCCGTGGCAAGGGCCGGTTGCGTACCATGTCCAGTCGGGCATTTTAACATCTGGAGTGATCTCCCTCGCTGCCGACCATGTTTTACCAACGTCACCTGATGATAGAACAAATGCCCTGCGTGTATTTTGACTGGTGCCGGCAACTATTTCCTTTTCGTGATCTGTGCCCAGGTTCCAGGTAGATATCAGCCAGATCTTTCCTGTTGCTTTGTCCTCTATTGGGACAGGGTTGCCGCAAGTATTGGTAGAGTCGTTCCAAACTATTTGCATGTCGCCCCAGGTTTTGCCACCATCTGTAGAACGGCGAACAACCAGATCAATATCGCCCGAGTCGCCGCAGTTATTCTTACGCGCTTCTGCAAATGCCAATAAAGTACCGTTAGCTGTGGATAGCAATGCCGGTATACGGAAACATGCATAACCGTTATCGCCCGGCTTGTATAAATAATTAAGCTGTGGAAGCTGCGCGTCCTGCGATTGGGCTTTTTGAAAAAAGAAAACGCATACCAATAGAACAGTCAGCCTGTTTATCAGGGTAAAAAATCTCATAATAACTACAATTGGTTTTTCGGTTTTAGGTAACCGATGAAGCAAATGTATATATTAAGTTATTATGTAGTACATAAAAAATTAAATTTATTTTTTCAGCTGTTCAAGTTTATCAAAATGCGGCTTTAAATGCGCGTGCATCCCCATTCTAAATTTTTCTTTGTCGCCGCCTTTGAGCAGGTCTACCAGATCTTTATGTGATACCGTGCCCGATATGAGCTCTTTTTCCAGCTTTAATACATAACCAAAAATAGGCAGCAGCATATTTTGAAAACGCTTTAACGTATCGTTACCGGCGATCTCATAAAGCTTGCCATGAAAGGCAATTTCATTTTTGATCCTGAAAGTCTGGCTGTCAGTAACTTCTGCCTCTACTATCAGATCGAGTTGTTTAAGGTGCTCAGGAGTAATGTTGATGAATAATACATCGGCCAAACCCATTTCTAAAACCAAACGCAGTTCAAAAAGGTCTTGCAGGGTTTCTTCGGTAATGATAAGCGGATCTAACACTCTTTCGAACGCCCCAAGTATATCCGGGCTGGCCAGTATCATCCCACGTTTTTTTCGCGACTCTATCATGCCAAGCATCCGCAGCCTGCTCAACGCCTCGCGCACTACATTGCGGCTTACACCCAGCGCCTCTGCCAGTTCAAGCTCTTTTGGCAAAGCATCGCCTGGCTTAAAAGATTTCTTTTTGAAGTAATCCCTCAGGCGCGATTCGACCACATCGGCCATGGTATCTGACGACACCCGGCCAAGGTCTTTGTTTAACTGTATTTGTTTGGACATAGATTTGGCTGAACTTCAGGAAATTCAAAGGTGCTATAAATTTTATGTTCTACAAAAGAATATATTGTAATTTATACACTTAGGCACGTTTTAGATGCCTTTAAAATATAAACGCTTGTTAAACTACAAATCAGGCAATTAACACAAGATGCAATCTGCGCTTGAACTTAAATGTGACATCGATGAAAACAAATATATCTTTATGTTGGACATAAAAACAAATTACTACATTTGGTCACCAATTATAACATTATGAAAAAATTTATGGCCGTTGCAGCACTGGTGGCTATAACCGTTGCTGCGTCTGCACAGACGGTGATTCCCCTTTATAAGAAAGTACCCAACTCAAAAAAATCTGATGTGCAGGAGAAGAGCGACAGCACCTCTGCCCGCGGCAAAGTGAGTAATGTAGTGAACCCTACCATTACAGCCTATCTGCCCGAAAAAGATAAAGCCAACGGCACTGCAGTGGTCATCTGCCCGGGAGGCGGATACTCTTATTTGGTAGTGAATGGAGAAGGTAAAGACATTGCCCAGCAGTTTGTAAAAAACGGCATAGCCGCGTTTGTGCTTAAATACCGTTTGCCAAGCGACGCCATTATGGAAAATCGAGAGATCGGCCCGTTGCAGGATGCCCAGCAAGCCATTAAAATTGTTCGCGAGCGTGCCGCCGAATGGAATATTGATACCGCAAAAGTTGGCATCGCCGGCTTTTCGGCTGGTGGGCACCTTGCATCGACTCTTTCTACACACTATAAAAAGGCTGTTATCGAGAATAATAACAATACCAACCTAAGGCCCAGCTTCTCAATTTTGGTTTACCCTGTAATAACTTTTCAGGACAGCATCTTACATAAGGGATCTAAAAAGGCTTTGATAGGCGAAAACGCTTCGGTGGAAAAAGTAAGAGAGTATTCAAATGAAATGCAGGTTACGCCAAACACCCCGATGGCATTTCTGGTGCATTGCACAGATGATAAAGTTGTGCCTGTTGTGAACAGCGTGAATTATTACCTGGCCCTGCACAAAAACAACGTCAGAGCCGAACTGCATGTATACGAAACCGGAGGACATGGGTTTGGCTTGAATAACAAAACCACCACCGACCAATGGTTTGACCGCTGCCTGAACTGGATGCGTGTCAACAAGTTATTGTAACTCCATTAGAAACCTCAATTACCTACTAATTTAATCATGCTAAATTTTCAACTAATGAGAAATACCGGCTGTTTAAAAGCACTTTGCGGCGTCACGGCGATCATTTGCATTGTTGCGGGCTTAAGTTTTACAGTGCATGCTAAAACTGGAATAAAGGGTGATAAACCTCAAAGATCGTCAAGGATAAAAGATAAAGCTGACGTCGCATTTTCTGACACTGCGTTGCTTTTCGAACCCGTGCGCGATGGTTACACCATGTATCACGTGCCATCGATGACTATTACCGCAAAAGGAACCATTCTTGCATTTGCCGAAGGCCGTTTTGGGCAGGGTAAGGACTGGGATGACATTGACCTGGTGATGCGACGCAGCACAGACGGCGGCAAAACCTGGCAACCGCGTGTGGTGATCATCCCTCACAGCACCGGAAAGCCAACCAGTAATATCACGCCAATAGCAGACAAAGATGGTACAGTGCACCTGCTATTCCAGATCAATTATCAAAATGCATTCTATTTGCAGTCCAAGGATGAGGGTAAGACCTGGACCAAACCTGTGGACATAACTTATGTATATAACGAGTTTAAATCGCAGTATCCATGGCAGGTGCTGGCACCCGGACCAGGCCACGCAATCCAATTGGCAAACGGTAGGCTGTTGGTGCCTACATGGCTATGTGTTCCTAATAAAAAGATTCCGGGTGGTGACCACCGCCCAAGTTGCGTGGCGACTATTTATAGTGATGACCATGGCAAGACCTGGCATCGCGGAGATATCATCGTCAATAACGGCGACCTCTCTGCCGACGGAAAAGATACCATTGTCAACCCTAATGAGTCTGTTGTGGTGCAGCTGTCAGACGGTCGGGTGATGATGAATACCCGAAATGAAAATATGGTTAACCGAAGGCTGATATTCTATAGTAATGATGGCGCGACAGGATGGTCTAAGCCGGTTTTTGATCAGGACTTGTATGATCCCGTTTGCATGGCCAGTATGGTGAAAATAAGTAGTGATAAATCTGCTGTTAAACCAATAATATTCGTTAACGCCGACAGCCGCAATGATGCACGTTCAACCAAAAAAGGGCGCCCTGTTTTCAAACCCCGGGAAAATATTACGGCAAGGGCAAGTTTTGATAACGGTAAAACATGGCCTGTATTTAAACCGCTTTTTACAGGCGGTTCGGGTTATTCTGATTTGGCGACGGACAAAAGCGGCTTGATCTATTGTATTTATGAAAAACGCGACGGTGACCCGAATGTATGGAGATACAGAATAGTGATGCAACGTTTTAATTTAGCATGGCTAAAAGAGAAACAGCAATGATCATCTACATAGACACCCCATTTAAAGAAGAGCAGAAAACGTTGCTTCGCAGCACTTTGAAAGCAGATGAACTGATCTTTAAAGATGAATTACCGTCTGACGATGAGCGTCTATCGTCATTGTTAAAGGCTGACATTTTATTAGGTAACCCAAAACCTGTTGACTGGCTGCAGCAAGCGCAAAATTTAAAATGGTTGCAATTATATTCTACAGGTTTTGAATATTACAGTGGTGTAAAAATTCCGGCTGTAGTAACGAATATGAAGGCTTACTATGCACAGCCTTGCGCCGAGACCATAGTTGCCGGCATTATGGCGCTTTACCGTGGCATAGATAAGTACGACACCTTAAAATCTCAAGGACGATGGGTTGGCTATCAGGCGCGTGAGAAGTTACAGCTGCTTTTCCAGAAAAAAGTGATCATACTTGGTGCAGGGGGTATCGCAAAGCATCTTGGAAATATCTTAAGCGGCTTCGATTGCGGGGTGACTTTTTTTGCACGCTCTGCCGGGGAGGCGACATTACACACTATCGAAGACTTGGAAAAAGCTATTCCTGATGCCGACATCATCATCGGAACCTTGCCCGGTACAAAAGAAACAGCAGGTTTATTTACTACTGCAATGATAAATAAAATGAATGCAGATGCGCTTTTTTGCAACATAGGCCGGGGCAACCTTGTTGAAGATGAGGCGGTGCTGATCGATGCATTGATAACCGGCAAAATTGGCGGCGCTGTGTTAGATGTGACCGCACGAGAGCCGATACCAGAAGGGCATCCGCTATGGGATTGCCCCAACACAATTCTTACTCAACATTCGGGAGGGGGGAGCACAACTGAATACGACGGAATTGCCGCTTTTTTCCTGGAGAACCTGGAACGCTTCAAACAGGGGAATAGGCTTAAAAATGTAGTTGATTTAGCTAAAGGTTATTAGGATGAAAATCACCGAGATCACTACCCGTATAGTACGCCGCTCGTCTGACTTGTGGTATGCACCGAATAAAGTTCCGGCAGGATACACGCCTTATTTTGATTTCCCACTCACCACAATTCATACCGACGAAGGCATAGAAGGTTATACGATGGATTACTGCCCGCTGGGGCAGGGCAGGGCATCTGTCATCGCCGTTCATGATATATTTTACCACTTACTTGTCGGCAAAGACCCTATTTTGCATGAAGCCATCTGGCAGGATTTTAAGCGCATGCAGCGGCATTTGTACAATTTCAGGGAGGCTATTTGGGGTAACCTGGACGTAGCGCTTTGGGACATAAAAGGAAAATTCTGCAACCTGCCCATAGCAGATCTTTTAGGCCGGGTACGCAACAAGGTCCCTGCTTATTCAAGCTGCCCGCCTCAGACCATAGAGACCGTTGAGGCTGTTGAGAAACAAGTAAAGCTAAAAATGGGGCAAGGTTTCAAAGGCATAAAATTGCAATTGCTTGGTGGATCTAAACTGGATATACCGCGCCTGCAAAAGGCCCGGGAAATAGCGGGGGATGATTATCCGTTGATGCTTGATTCATCGGCCACACTAAGTTTCGAAGTTGCACTTAAAATAGGCTATGTACTTGACGATTTGAAATACGAGTGGTTTGAAGAACCATTCCCAGACGCGCAAATATTGCAGCTAAAAAAACTTGCGCAAGCCATACGCACGCCGATACTTGCCGCGGAAACTGTTGGCTTGTTTGAATTGCCGCATTATATGATAGACGGAGCGATTGACATTATACGCGGCGATGTACACCACAAAAGCGGAATCACCGGCGCGATGAAAGCTATAGCCATGTGCGAAATGATGGGTTTTGAATTTGAGATACATACCGCCGCTGCGCCGTTGCTTGACGTGGCAAACCTGCATGTGGCTTGCGCTACCACGCTTACCAGATTTGTTGAATCGCATCATCCAATGTTTCGTTTCGGTATTAAGAATGATCCGCTCGAAATAAAAGAAGATGGTTGCCAGCACTGCCCAACCGGTGCGGGCTTAGGCGTGGAGATAGATTGGGACTGGATAGATAACCATACCGTGGAGGCACTAACCGGTTACGGCTGTAAATAATTGCCGTAACTAACCGGGTTGCAAATCAGCAGCGGCAAAATGTGGGTTGTGCTCACTTCTGCAGCAGCAAGCGCCCAGCGTAGCGCGCCGTAGACAGGGGCGCTTTTGATAACAAACATCTTGAAATCGTTTCGGCCTGTAAGTTTTTGCAGCCACTCATTGAAGCCGGGCGGTAAACCAAATTGCTTTATAACTCCTCCGCCAAATATCAGGTTGACGTGATCGGGTTTATTTAACTTTTTAATCAGGCACCAGGCAGTTCGGGCCAATTCTTCTGCCGCCCTGTTGATTACCTTTGCGGCTCCGGGGCAGCCTTCATGATAAGCATCGTAAATTTCCTTTAAGAAGTAGCCGCGCTGCTTGTTTGTGGTAAACTTATTAAAGATGTTAAATGCCAATGAGTCTGCGTCTGTTGCTTCGAAATAAGCTAACGCTTTTTGTGTAAGTATCGCATATTCTTCTCCCCGGCCTAGCAGCGAGGCGCAAGCCAAATGGATGCCATACTCTGCCTGGTGAATGCCTGATCCCCACTCGCCCGACAGATATTCGTAACCAGGTGTTTTACAGAAATAATTGCCCTTCGCTGCAAGACCTATCACCCCGGTGCCACAGGAAATTACCACACATGCGCCGTTAACGTCTTTTGCAGATTTGAGGGTAGAGAATACGTCATTCTCGTAAATGATCTTATCGATCGAAATATTGTTGACCCGTATGGCTTCTTCGATCACGCGCTGCTGCTTCTCCTGATCAGGTTTAAAATCCCATCCTGCAACTGTAAACACGGCAACAGCTACTTCAGAATTCGCGATAGGAGCAAGAAGGGCGTTCATCTCTTGCTGCGCATTTTCAAGGATGTAATACGTACCGCCCGAAGTGTGCACGTTCAAAAGTTCGCCATCGGTATTGGCCACCGCCATCTGCGTTTTTGTTGCGCCGCCATCAACCCCTATGATCAATTTTGACGACATGTTAAACCAGGCGCAGATTTTTCATGTAGCGGGCATTAATAGCTGCGCTTTGCAAGGGTGTTTCATGGAAGTACCTGGATTGCTCTACAAAGAAATGAGCCATGCCGTTTTTCCTGGCAATGTTTAAAAGGTGGGGGTAATTGATGATTCCCTGCCCCAAATCACAGGCAGACTCATCTTTACTGCCGGCCAGTAACCGATGTTTCAAAACATCGCGCATGTGGCAAAGCGTAAAGCGGTCCTTATATTTTGTAAGATAATGCTGGGGGTTTTGTCCTTCTGTAACTGTGTAATAGAAATCCATTTGGTAGTACACCAGGTCCTTATCAGTGTTCTCGAGCAGAACATCGATCGGCAATTGCCCGTCTATTTTTTTGTAAGGATAGTCATGCGGATGATAGCCATAACGCAAGCCGTGCTTTTTACAGATCTCGCCTTTTATATTAAACTCATCCGCAATGCGTTTGAAGTCATCTATAGATTTTTGCGGGCCTTTCCACGGGCAGATCAAATACTTCATGCCGATCTGTGCAGCCAAAGCCACCTGCTTTTCAAAAGCCATGTCGCTGTCGTTGTAGTGCGAGGATATCAGCGTCAAGCCATTATCTGCAGCTAATTTCTTAAAATCGGTGTTAGGCATGCCCCAGAAGATGCCTTTGTTGCCACCGTAGCTTTCAATTTCGGTATAGCCCATTTTACCCAGTTTTGCCAGGGTGCCCGGCGCGTCCTTCTCCATTTCATCGCGCACCATGTATAGCTGTATGCCATAGTTTTTGATCCGGGCAGGTACCCGGTCCAACAGTTTTGCTGCCGGCAGGCTCAATGCCAATAAGCCACTACTATTAATAAAACTTCTCCGGTCCATATATTAGAGGTTGCCTGATTTTAATTGATCTGCCGCGTAATTTGCTGCCCTTGCAGAAAATGCCATGTATAAAATTGAGGGGCTTTGGTTCCCGGTGCTGGTCATGCAGGCACCATCTGTTACAAATACGTTTTTGCAAAGGTGCAGCTGGTTATGCGCGTTCAGCATAGAAGTTTTAGGGTCATGGCCCATTCGGCAGCCGCCCATTTCATGGATATCCAGGCCCGGGGCCTGTTTGCTGTCGCGGGCGGTAATATCCCTTAGCCCGGCTACGCGCAGCATCTCGGCGCTTTGCGTCAAAAAGTCCTTAACCATTTTTTCGTCGTTATCGTCATAGGCAACAGAAGTTATCAATTGCGGTATTCCCCATGGATCTTTTTTATCAGGGCTTAACCTTACATGGTTACTTTCTTTAGGGATGGTTTCGCCTTGCATGTACATGCCTGCCCGCCATGGGCCCGGCTCTGCAAGCGCATCCTTATAATCGCCGCCAAGCCCCTCGGGCACCTCCGTTTTTTCAAGCGCTTGACGGGTAGCCCAAACAAAGGTGAGATAGCCGCCCAGGAAATCTGTGTCTTGTTTTTTTAAGTTGCGATAGTTGGCAATGATAGGGTTTACCGGGTTGCGTCCATAAATGTAGGTGTCTTTAAAGCCATCATAAGTGCCGCCAACGCTGGCGCGATAGTTATGAAACGCGATGTACTTTCCAAGCACGCCGCTATCGTTACCCAAGCCATTTTCAAACCTGTTTGATTTTGAGTTAAGCAGTATAAGATTAGTATTGAGACATGCACTGTTCAGGAAGATCACTTTAGCATAATAGTCCCGCGACTCATGCGTCAACGCGTCGATGACCCTTACGCCAGTTGCCCTTTGTTTACTTTCATCGTAAATGATAGAATGTACCACCGAATGTGGACGGATGGTTAAATTGCCCGTCCTCTTAGCCCAGGGTAGCGTGGCAGATATCGAGCTAAAATAACCACCGAACGGACAGCCCCTGGTACACATATCACGGGCCTGGCATTTGCCGCGCCCTTGCGCCAAATGGATTGGCTGTGGATCTGTCAATTGGGCCCACCGGCCGCGCACCATGTGACGGTCGGGGTAGTGCTCACTTATTTTACGCTGTATCTCGGCCTCCAGTCGGCTGTATTCGTATGGTTTAAGATATTCACCGTCGGGTATCATATCCAAGCCATCCTTGCCGCCGCTAATGCCTGCAAATTTCTCTACGTGCGAATACCACGGCGCAATGTCGGCATATCTTATCGGCCAGTCTACAGCGTAGCTATAACGCTGGGGTGCTGTAAATTCATAATCGCTCCAACGCTGGCAGGCGCGCCCCCAGGTGATAGACTTGCCGCCTACCTGATAGCCGCGTATCCAGTCGAAGGGTTTTTCTTGTACATAAGGATGTTCTGCATCTTTTACGAAGAAGTGTTGCGCATCTTCGCCAAAGGCGTAACACTTGCTGATGACAGGGTTGTCGTCGCGCACTTTTTGCGGTTCTGTAGTGCGATGCGCAAACTCCCAGGGCGCCATGGTTGCAGTTGGATAATCTTTTAAGTGCTCCACATTACGGCCACGCTCTAACACCAGTGTTTTTAAACCGCGCTCGCAAAGCTCTTTTGCAGACCAGCCGCCGCTAATGCCCGATCCCACCACAATGGCATCATAAGTATGTCCGGCAGTTCCTTTCCCGGTTATGATGTTTACGTCTGTCATAAATTATTTTTCGCAGTAATAGCAGTAAGCATTGTTGTGCAGGTAAAGAAAAGACGCAGGCAAATTCGTGCTGATCTCTGCGATTCTGAGGCGCTCCATAATTTCTTTTTTACTGGCACCATGCACCACCAGAATAATGGTTTTTGATCTTAATATGTCAGCCAGGCCGAGTGTGTACCCGTGCGATAAGGTCACCGGCACATCAACCAAAGAACTATGATTTAGCGATTCATTTGAAAGTTTGGATAACCGCACGGCTGGATCTAGCGTTTCTGCCGGCTCATTAAAAGCCACGTGGCCATTGAGGCCAAGGCCTAAAAAACAAACATCTATCGGGCCATTGCTTTGCAAGAAATCAGCTATGCGTTTGCATTCTGCCGGGCCATCTGCCGCCTGGCTGTCAAAGCCGATGTATCGCTCTTCAGAGATCTGCAGCGGCGTCAGAACGTTCTCCCGTAAATAGTATTCGCATGAGGCAGGATGAGCCATAGGCATACCTGCCCATTCATCAAGCTTTATCACTTTTAATTGAGACGAATCAATATCATCTGTCTTGCCTGCTAATTTCTGATAAATGCCGGTGGATGAGCTACCTGTTGCCAGGCACAGCAAAGAATCTTTTTTTGTTTCGATCTGTTTCCGCAAGACGTTCAGTCCTGCTTCGTTCAGTTCTTCAACAGTGTTAAATTCTACGATCTTCATATATCCCTTCTAACTACTTCGCCTGTTTTTTTATCCTTTAAGATGATCTTCTTTTCGCCATTCGGCAGTACTTCTTCTTTGATCAGATAATACTGATCATCATAGCTTGCTGCCTCGGCTTTGTCTGTCGTATCTGTATCGCCGCGCCAGTCATCCAGTTGCACAGGTTCCCAAATACCGGATTTTGCCGACTTGTAAGCGGCGTCGATAATGGCATTCACTACATAGCCGTCGTAAAAAGTTTCCTGCGGCTGCGAGCCGTTTTCTATACAATCGAACATCTCTGTAAACATGTGGTTGTACCCTAACTCGTGTACCTCGTCACCTACAGGGAATAGCCAACCCTTATTGGTTTCGGCCTTTTCTGCAACATACCCACCTTTGCCGGTGCTAAAAACATCAAAACCCGTACGCAGAAAGTTGTTCACCCAAATAGTGCCTTCAGTACCCATAACCTCGTCGCGCAGGTCCATACCGCCCCTAAAGCACCAGCTTACTTCAAACTGGCCTATGGCGCCGTTAGCGTACTTCACCATACCTATGGCGTTATCTTCGGCATCAATTGGGTGTACTTGTGTTGCTGCCCAGCACATTACTTCTACCGGTTTTATATTCTTACCAATAAAATTGCGGGCTATCTCTATACAATGGCAGCCCAGGTCGACAATGGCGCCGCCGCCTGATTTATTTTTATCCCAAAACCAATCGCTGTGAGGGCCGGGGTGCGCTTCGCGCGATTTTGCCCAAAGGATGCGGCCTAAACCACCACTTTGCACGGTTTGCAGCGATTTTAAAAATTTAGGTGTGTAACACAAGTCTTCCAGGTAACCGCCCATAACACCGGCTTCTTCTACCAGCTGCAGCATCCTTTTAGCTTCCTCGCCGCTGCGGCCAAGAGGCTTGGTACATAGCACATGCTTGCCGGCTTTAGCACATGCCTCAACAGCGGGCAAATGCAACTCGTTCGATAAAGCGATCACTACAACATCAACATCGGGATGGTTAACGGCTTCTTCCAAATTGTCGGTATGATGGGTAACGTTGTAATCATTTGCGAATATCTGCGCACGGTCTGCACTGCGCGAATACACCATAGTGAGTTTATCTCTTCTGCGCTGGCCTGCTAAAGCGTCGGCATAGAAACGCGCAATAAACCCCGAACCAAGCATTGCTATGTTCATAGAATTGAAGTTTTAGTAGTAAAGAAAATATTTAGGTGGTTTATGCAAGTATAAGCTAAGGAGAGTACAAATACTAACGCACAAATGAAGAAAGAAAATAAATATGCCTCTGTAAGAAATGTTTTACAGAGTAACGGAAAGGATAATTATTTAGAAAGCGACCAGGCTAACATTCGCCCATTTCTACCTGCTTCATTTTAAAGTAGCCAAGATGAATTATGTCTTCGACACCATCTTCAGTTTCGCGAAGGATGATGTCAAACTCTTGTTTAAACTTCGGACTTAAAATGTCTTCGATGCGGTAAACGTCATCTACGTCTACACCATATTTTTCGTCGATGTGTGAATGAGCCCCTTTAACCGAATTTGTTTTATAGAAAGCAGTTTTCAAGGCATCTTTTACAGCAGGTATCCTGTCATCCTGAACGGTAAGCATAATATAATGCTGTTCTTCTAGTTTGCCCGAAGTATAGCCGCCCAGGTTGATAAAAAACAGGCGCTTTCCGGCCGTAATAGGTGTGTCGCTTTTGGGCGCAATTTCTACAGAATGGCCGTCAACATAAGTAACCTCGCGCCAGCCGTCAATATGCAAGCTGTTGCCCGATTCGGGCCAGAAGGCCTTAAAATCTTCTACCAGGTCCTTCAGACATGCGGCGATGCCAAAAAAATAATCATGCTGCTCTACGTTACGCTCGGGCGCTTTTGATCCAAGCAGCACCATAAATAGTTTTAACTGTGGCAAATTTTCCATAGCTTAAATATTCAGGATGGTATTAACCAACCGTTTAGACGCTTCTTCACAAAAATCAAGTCCCGAATAGTCGGGATTATAGCCGGCCATATACGGAACCGCCATTAGGTATACACGCGGGTTACCGCCGCCTGTAGCATTTACCACCTGAAAGTTATCATTTATTGCAATACCACTTACTTTTAAAAAATAATCGCCGGCTTTATTTTTAACAACACAACGATCATCTGCTTTCATAGCGGCTTTACCCAATTTCTTATCCCGGAATTTTAACCTTGCAGGTACAACCGTTCTATCTTTACGCAAGCTTTTGAACGGAAACTTTTTGTAAGGCAGATGTGGCTGACCAACACAATTGACAAATAGTTTATAGGCATCCGCATGTTTGTTACCTGCCGCATCCTTAAATTGATAAACAGCGCCACCTTTCTTTCGGGGCCTTACACGGCTGTCTTCACCCACTGCTACAATGTCTAATACGCCCGCGTCATGTAAAGCCAAAAACTGCTCGGACGAGCTTTGCGGCATATACGCGATAACAATGGAAATTAATGGCAGCAATACTTTTTGCAGACGCTGCATATCTTCTGCGGATAGATGCTTTGCCGGATAATTCATGGCGAAACTAAGTACACCCAGCATTTCCTTCCAATAGATAGATTTTCGTTTTTTAATAGATTCGGCAGCCTCATCATACTCTGCTCTTAAAAGTTCAAAAGCCTCTTGCCCTTTGCGCATATCCAGCATTTTGTTTACAAATTCTTCGACGCGCAGGTCTTTTATTTTTTTATAAAACTTGGCGTCTTTTTCTTTTATCGGTTCCTTAAAATCTTTTTCGAAAATGTAATCGAGCGATAGGAAGCCATTATTATTTACGATGTGCTCTTCTATCTGCTCAGTACTAAGTAAAGAATCGTTTTGTAAATGTGTATCAGCCAGATGGAAACGCACCGCGGGCAAAAGGCCGCTTCGCGAATGCATGACCATTTTAAAACCTGTACTTTCCTTATCAACTATGTATCGCAATTTGCCATTCTCACGTACAAAGTTGCCATTATTATGAGCAAGCGTGCGAACGGCATCTACTGCCGTAAGGGATGATCCTTTAATGGCGATAGGGCAGTTGGCTTTCAAGTCAAGCTTAGCCGGTGGATAAGGAGATTCGAAATATCCGGAAACCTTTCCCTCGTGTTTCACAGGCCAGTTGTGCCCCGTGCTAATGATCACGACATCAAAATCGGCTGTCTTATTGTTGCTTACAATGCGCACCTTATTTTCTAACGGCAGATCAATAACATCTTCGACCGGATTGCCCATTAAAATATTAGTCTCTATACCTGCTTTTTCGGCCATGACTTTTAACAAATCAAATTGCGCAGTAAGGTATTCGCCAAAAAACAGGCGGGGCAGTACCTTGTACTCGTTAAAATTATCCGGGCAAATATTAAAACGGTTAAGCAGTTCTTTGGGCGCGGTTTTAACCCAATCTTGTATAGAGGTTACAATTTCCGGAATCTCATTATCAGATACGTTGGTGATGTGCTCATCACTGGCGCCCTTAAGGCTGTAAGGCATACCGGCGCCCAGGCGGTCGCTTTTTTCAAAGATGGTAATTACCAAATCTTTCTCTCCCGATTCGACAAATCGCTTGTAAGCGAACATACCGCTGGGACCGCCACCCAGAATGGCTATATGTTTTTTAGTTTCAAGGATGGGCATAAAAATGTAATGCCCATTATGAGCGATAGTATTAAGGCAAAAAACAGATTTCTGTTTTAATTAAGATGGGAAACTTATTTTTCCCATGCTTACAGATGGCGCTCCGCTGGCAGAAAAATCTGTATTACCACCGGCTAAAGTTTCGTTAGCCAGCACAGCAAACAGTACGGCTTCTTTTGCGTCAGGGTGTATACCCAAGTCGGCAGTCGATTTAAGTGTCTGTTTAAAATGCGATCCTATATAGCCGGTTACAATAGGATTGTACATACCACCGCCGCTGATATAGATCTGAAAATCCTTGACTCCGCTTATCTGTTCAATCGGCATAATAATACCTTGCGCGGTGAACTCGGCAAGCGTCGCCATTACGTCAACGTTGCTTAAACGTTCACACCCTGCAACTGAAATTGCGTTTTGTAAATAGTTAAGGCTAAACAGTTCGGGCCCGGTCGTTTTAGGTACAGGCTGAGTAAAGAATGGATCGGCTAATAAAGCTGACAGCAATTTTTCGTTCACGTTGCCTTGAGCAGCTATTTCGCCATTTTTATCATAATAGTTGCCGGGATATTGTTGTTGTACAAACTGGTCCATCAGCGTGTTGCCGGGCCCTACGTCGGTAGAAAAACATCCCTCAGAATCATCGGCAGGCAAATAAGTAAAATTGGCTATTCCGCCAATGTTAAGCATAACTCGGTTTTCCCCCTTAGAGGAAAACATCAGGTAGTCGCCATACAAAGCCAGTGGTGCACCTTCGCCGCCTGCGGCGATATGTTTCTGACGGAAATCGCTAAGCGTGATTATTCCCGTTTTAACCGCTATATGATCGCCATCGCCAATTTGTAAGGTCCCGTTGCCAAATTTTTGCTGCCCGTGCAAACGTTTTGGCGCATGAAATATCGTTTGCCCGTGACTCGCTATCGCGTCAACATCCTGTGGGTCAACATTCCATTCGTCCAGGCACTGCAAAATTAAATCTGCGTGGTATGAACCTATAAACTCATTCAATAACACTACAAGTTCCAAATCTGCCGTCTTTTTTGCAAATACAGATTTCAGGTCTTCCTTAAATGAGATGTCGTAGTCTTTCGTGATAAAATTAAGTACCTCTACAACCGTGTCTTTTCCGCTTCCTTTAATATGGCATAACGCAATGTCCAGCCCGTCAAATGAAGTGCCCGACATGAGCCCGATGATGGTCCTATTATCTTTATTGGCTATCTGGTAAAGGCGCGAAATGTTGCTGTTCAAAGCTTATTGTATTTTCTGCAAGGTATAGCTTGCAAATCGATATACAATATAATCGCCTAAATTATCGAAGCACAGTTACATAACCTGAATATACCTGCGAGCTAAACTTAGTTGTGATCACATAATAATATACCCCTGTTGGCACAGGTGCGCCTTCAAAGGTGCCATCCCAGGGTGTGCCGTAACCAATAGAATGAAAGACTTGCCGACCGTACCTGTTATATATGTCGACTTTTGCACCGGGGTAACTATTTAGGGCAGGAATATTCCAGAAATCATTGACACCATCACCATTTGGCGTAAAGGTGTTGTAAGTAACAATAGGGTCTAAAACAATGTAACTGGTCTCCGCGCTTGATACGCATCCCAATGTATCTGTTACTGTTAGCGTAAAAGTTTGATCAGCGATAGCTGTAAAAATGGGGTTTTTAGCGGTTACATCGTTTAAGTATGTTCCCGGCGACCACAAGTAGGTAACATTGCTTTCATTAACAGTAGGCTCTAATGTTACCGCTGTTCCACGCAAAACATATGTAAGCTTTTTCCCTGCCGACACCACTGGCGGTGGCAAAAATGTAACCGTTTTAGTGTCATATGATGTACAGTAATCATTTGTAGCCGCGATCATGAAACTTACAGACCCTTTTTTTAAGTCGTCGGTACTTATTAAATAAGTTGCATTTGGCTGATTAGCCGCTGTAATGAATTTGCCGGTTCCGGTAGTGGTCCAAAGATAAGTTTTGGCATTTGCGGTTTTGGCTGTTAAATTTATAACGGTGTTTTGATCGCAGATATTTTGATTGCCTCCGGCATTTACGGTAGGGGCGGGGACGAGGGTAACTGTCGTGTTAGACGTTGCAATGGTGCAGCTCCCTAAAGCAGATGCCGTTAACGTAAACACCAGGTTTGGTTTGGTGGCGTCGTCTGCCGATGGCATGTAGATGGCATTGAGATCTGTATTAGATGGGCCAAAGGTACCTGTACCTGTTGTGGTCCAAATCCCGGTAGATATCCCACCCGTTATAGTACCATGTAGTTGTATAAAGTGGCCAACACATACTGTTTGATCGGGCCCCGCTGCTGCAACCGGTTGCACATCAACGCCTATAGTTTTAGTTGCAGTAGGGCCCACACAACCGTTTAAAGTCAAGGTCAATTTATAGTCACCGGCATTTGCAATAGTCAAATTATTAATCGACGGGCTTTGCAAAGCCGATGTGAAATTGTTTGGCCCTGTCCAAGCGTAGATTGCGCCGGCAACTGCAGGGCCGTTCAAAGTAAGCGTCCCGCCGGTGCACACTCTGTCGGGAGCGGTAATGACAGGTAAAGGTGGTGTTGGATTGACTGTTACAACATAAGCGTACACTACGCCCGGGCATCCGTTGTACACAGGTGTTATCAGGTAGGTAACTTTAATTGGGTCGGGCGTGGTGTTGATCAGCGTTTCTGTAATGGTGTTAGCGTTGGTAATGCTCACGTTATCATTGGTGATCCCATTAGCCCCGCCGCGTGTCCAATTAAACGTTGTACCCGGAGTGGCCGACGTAATTTTATAGTTGAGCGCCGTACCGCTGCATACGGTCTCTGCAGCCGGGCTGTTTACCCTTACTGCGGGGTCCACAATAACCGCGAGGTTGAAAGTTGAAGATGCACAGCCGCTTGATTGAGCGGTATAGATATAATTTACGGTGACCGGAGCTGTAGTAGTATTGTACAGGATCTCATGTATGGTGGGCGATGTTTGACCGGATATGGCCGGATTGCGAATGCCCGCTACCGCCGCCCTGCTCCAACTGATAGAGGTTGGCGTAAAGTTGAGTTGGATCTGATAATTTGTTGATGTGCCGTTGCATATTTCTTGTGTAGCGCTGCTTGTAAATTTAAGTGCAGGGTTAACTGTAACCACCAGTTTAAACGGATTGGAAGAACAACTGTTAGAACTGGCAACAATTGTGTAAACAACGTTTATAGGATTATTGGTGGAATTTACTAGCGTTTCTGTAATATCTGCTGTCTGCCCTGTTGCTGCAGCATTGTCTATGCCTGTTACAGCATCCCTGCTCCAGGTATAGGCAACCCCTGTAGTCGCCGATGTAATGTGATAATTCAACGCTGTTGCCGAGCATGTTTCTGCAGTAAGCGGACTGGTGATCGTCGGTAAAGGATTTACGGTAACATTTACAGGCGTTAATGGAGACGAGCACGGCAGCGAAACATATTGTACATAATAGGTTGTGTTCTGTTGTAGGAAAGTGGTAGTGTACGTTGGGCCGGTAAACAGTAATACGTTGTTTGCATCGAACCATTGGAATGTGCCGCCGGGAACATCCGCGGTAGCTGTCAGCGTTGCTTTGTTGTCGAAACAAATAACATTACCCGTTACCGTAACATTTGGTGCCGGCGTTACCGTTACTGTTACAGGAGTGCGCGCGCTGGTAACGCCGTTAAAGGTTGTTTGCACGTAATAAGTGGTTGTAACAGTCGGACTGACCGTAAATGGATTGTTGCCCGATAACGGGGTACCACCAGTAGCGGTTGCAAACCATTGGTAACTGCCACCCGGCGCCGTTGCGGTTACTGTGGCTACAGACCCTGCACAAACGGTAACGCCATCTGCAGTAGGAGGGGCTAACGGCGCAAAAGTCAGCACCACCTGATCGCTTTGGGCACCACATAGGTCGCTTGCCGGTACTACTGTTGTTAACGTTAGTGTTGCGGTACTTTCGCCCGGCGATGGCGTATAAACCGGATTAAGGATATTTGGGTTAGAGAATGTGCCTGTTCCGCCAGACCATCTCACAATAGATGACGTACTTTCCGCTGTTCCTGCTAGTTGGGCGGGCGTTCCGCTTGCAAGGTACTGGTCCGGGCCGGCATTTATCGCAGGCCGCGGCAATATCGTAACGGTAGCCGTCGCCGATGTTCCAGCGCAAAGCAACCTGTTTGTAATGGTGTAGGTGCCGGGTTTGCTTGCGGTTAGGTCTATTTGGCCGTCGGTGTTATCTACGAATACTAAACCAGCGGGCGCTGAAGAAAATGCTCCTGCATACGAGCCCGGCGGAAAACTTGGTGTTGGATTGGCGCCGTATTGACAATAATTTGCCTGCCCATAGCTAAAGTTTGCCTGCCCGCCGCCGGGAGAAATCTGTAAGCTTACAGATGCATTGATACAACTGTTGCTGGCGCTTGTTAATGTTATGGTGTATTTGAGGGGCAAACTTGTTGCAACAGTTATTACCCCTGTGGATGGATTTATGTTTAGACCAGCCGGTGTAGCAGTAAACGTAAACGGCCCTGTAACACCACTAGCGATAATTGGTGTCCGTGTCCCGCCTGCAGTTTGACAGATGGTTCCTGATGAATAAGTAAAAACTGGGTCGGGGATTGGTGTCACCGTAATTGTAAACGGCGTGCGCGCACTATTACATGAGCTATTATCTGTTTCGGCATAGTACGTTGTTGTAGCTTGCAGAGCGGGTGTTACAAAAGTATTGCCCGTTGCAACAACATTGCCTCCGGTGGCGGCGTCGTACCAGCTAACCGGGCCGTTTGCTGTGGCAGTTAGGGTAGTTGCCGTGCCTTGGCAAACTGCGGTTGTTGGCCCGCTTACTACAGGTGTGGCAGGGGAAGGAGTTACTGTCACATCAAATTTAACTCTGACGCTGGCACACTGTCCATTTACTGCCTGTACGTAGAAACTTGTCGAAGTTGATAAAGCAGGTGTTACGAACGTTGTTCCGGTATACAATAAATTCCCTCCCGTCGCTGCATCATACCATTGGTATGACGCAGCCCCCGAAGCAGTTATTGATGCGGGATTGCCCGCGCATACCGCAGCTGTTCCTGTAACGGTTGGTGTAGCGGGCTGTGTAACCACGCTCACGGTCACCGGCGTACGCAAACTCACGCATCCCTGATAGGTGCTTTGCACATAATAGGTTGTTTCTGCCGATAGTGGCGGAGTAATGAAGGTGGGTGCAGACGACAACAGCGTGCCCCCGCTCGCTGCATCGTACCATTGAAATGTAGCACCGTTTTGGATAGACGTTGCAGTAAGTGTTGCCGCATTGCCTGTACAAACTATAGTACCCGGAGCGGTTGGATGCGGCACCTGTGGCATAACCGTCACAATAACCGATACGCGCGCGCTTGCACAGCCTGTTTGGTCATCCATTGCCTCAACATAAAAAGTTGTAGAAGCGGTAAGAGCAGGTGTTTGGAAACTAGCGCCCGTTGCTAAGGGCGTGTTTCCAAACGTACTGTCGAACCATTTTATAATACCTGATGTCGCTGTGGCGCTTAGTGTAGCCGAAGAGTTATAGCAAACCGTTTGGCCCGTTGCCTGAGGTTTAGCCGGTACAGGGTTGACAGTAACGGTTACTGCGGTTCGCGGCCCTGGGCAGCTACCATTGTATGTTTGTACGTAATAGGTAGTTGTTGCGGTTAACGCAGGCGTTGTGAAGTCTGAACTGGTAATAAGTGATGTACCGCCGGTGGGTGTAGTATACCAATCAAAAACGATCCCGGTAGAGGATGATGCCGAAAGTGTTGCTGCTGAACCGGCGCAAATTGAAACACTTGGCGCCGTTGGAGCGTCCGGAAGGGCAGTAACATTCGCCCTTACGGCAATGGGGCTGGTCTGGCATCCGGCTTTGGTGCCAACCACATAGTATATGGTGCTTGCATTCAGCACCGGCGTAGTAAAACTCGCTTGTGTACTTAAAAGATTGCCTCCAGGCGTGTCATACCACTGGTAGCTATCGGCACCGCTGGCGGTTAAGGTTGCTGCCGAGTTCCCACAGATAAAGACGTCGCTAACACGCAGAAAAGATGGATTAGTGATGGTAACTGAATTGCTTGCCGGACCGCAGGCAGCGTTGCCGTCTGTTACAGTTACAGTATAAGTACCCGGAGTTGTAACAGTTATAGTTGATGTAACCTCACCTGTATTCCATTGATAACTGTATGTACCGGAACCGCCCGAGGGTACCGCAGTTATGGTAACAGAGCTGCCTGCACATAAAGTGTTAGAACTTGCATTTACAGCTACCGATTGTATGCAATTTTGCGCAAACGTAGCCGCCGAAAAAAGCAACAGTAAAATGCAAATACAAAGTCTTTTCATTGGCGGCTATGTAACCAGTGTGTTACAGTATACGCCCGCCCGACTAAATGTTGTATTGCTTAGGTGCAGTTTGAAGTACAAGTAGCGGTAAACTATAACATTCAGTTAACCAACTCTTTGGCAAGGTGTTTTGATAAATAAATTATTCTGGATGCATTTTCCAGATGCCAGAAGTATAACAACTCGTTGTAATTGCCACCGGCCAAAGGACCGATCACATAGATACCCTCAGCTGCTTGCAGATGACTGTCTACCTCAAATGCTTTGCGTGATTGATTTATTTTAAGGCCGTTTTTGTTAATCAGATTTTGGATAAGTTTTGATGTAGTCTTTTCAAGATCATCAGCACCGGTACAATTAACAACCACAGCAAAATGATCGGTAAGGCATTGCACCCCGTCTTCCACTTCGTAGAATATGCTTGTTGAGCCATCTGAATTGTAACTGATATTTTGAAGACTACCCTTTAAAACCGTCAATTTATTTTTTGTTACAAGGTTGTTAGCAGCGTTTTTATAATCTGTACCGGACCTGCGGAAAATTCGCGCCAATTGTACGCCATGTACAGCGTAGAATAATTTCTTCGATTGTATATCCAGGGGTGTCAACAATGCTATGGTCTTAGCCATTATTTGGTCTACATCGGGAACAGAGACGTCGCCGTCAATCACTTTTAAAATATCTTTCTTAGCAGCTTCTACAAGTTCTGCAAGACTGTAAGTTTTCTTTAGCCCGAGTTTCTCCAGGTTTTCTGTGAGGCGATGTGCATGAGTGGTGTATGTGATCCCTTTTGGTAAAGATCCGCCGTAGGATAACATGGTTATATTGTTGACCAAGTCACTTAACTCCTTATCATCGTTCAACAGATAAAGTAATTCAATAGCGCTTGCATTTGCACCCGCAATGAAGATGTTGCGTTGTGCAGTAAGATTTTTTTTCAGTGCTTTCTTAATCGCTTCACAAGTCATTTCTAGATCTTGCCCGTGTATGTTATTTAAATATAGCGCCTCATCCTGTTGCTTAAACGCTGTAGTTAATGTGCGTTGCGGCGCCGAACCGATTGCTAATACGATTTTACGAGCACGGATTTGGGCGACATGTGCTTCTATCGCTATTATGACAGATTTATAGTTTTCCTGGGAGTCGACAGCGACTGCTTCGCCGGTTAGCGTATCTATCTTTATCAAATTTTTAGACCGGGCTTGTTCCTTTAAGGCCTTAAACGTTTTGGCCAAATATTGGCCAATGATAGAGCGGGGAAAGTAAACATTATTCCAATCGCCTTGCTCAATAGCATTCTTATTTGACTTTAACCATGTGCCGGCAATAGTGCCGCCTGTTTTGAGATAAGAAGCAATCAACTTATCTTTTTGAGGTATAAACCGGTTCAGAAATTTGTCACGTTCGGTAATATCGGTGAAGAAATCATGCAAGGTTGTTATCGTGAGCGCATTAACGGAAGAACGGTTCCCATATGGTATGCCTTTCCACCACTCCGGATATTTCTCTATTACAATAACTTTTAGGGGCGCCGTTTTTTTCTCAGCCTTTTCGAGTTGTTCAATAATAGCCGTAAGCGTTGCTGTACATGCAATACCGCTGCCTATAAATGCGATATCATAAACCAAATCGGCGGGCTGACTCATTATTCAGCCATTGCTGTTAGCGGTTCTGTGGCGTAATCAGTTTTATCGTAGTTAGTGGACGATAAGCCGATTAATATCGCGTTTGGAGAAAACGAGTAGAACTCATGCCAGTCTCCGGGAAGTAAGACTAGGCATTGGTAAGAACCGCTGAGTTGGTATTCCTTATCTTCTTTTGGGCTTACAACATGCGCAATTAGCGATCCGTTGAGGCAAACCACAGCCTCTATAGATTCGAAATGCCGGTGGCCGCCTCTATTTTCAGCATCGCCAACATCCTGGATATAATATATACGTTTGATATCGAATGGGAGTACATTATCTATGGCAGTAAGCACTCCGCGTCTATCTGCGTGCTGATCAAGTTCAATGATGTACGCCATGAGGTATTTTGTTAGACTCGTCTATCAAATCTAAAACATTCTCGTCTACAGCTATATTGAACTTGCGTGCGAAAATCGCATCAGAGGCATCGATCATTTCAAAATCTTCTGTCTTGAGCAACTTGGGATGTGCCCCACCTGCAGACCAGTCCGTGTACCTGAAATTTTTACCAACAACATCGTCTTTAAAATGAGAATTCATCAGCATGGTTTGAAAAACGAATTCGTCGCTGCCCCACGTATATCTGAAAAAATTGTAGAGCTTTTGATCGCTCTCTACCTTGTCGACCACATATTTTGCAGCATCGGGGCTCAATGTCCAAAATGTAGAGTTGTTACCATAAAAAGTAAGTCCTTTTGGCGTTGGGCGTTTTCCGGCAACCCAATTAAGCATCCTCTCGAGGAAGTATTTGCCTTTAAAAATTTTATCCGTTAAATGGAAACGGTTAATGCGCGCGAGCGCCTCTTCCCATTGTGCAAAATTCCAAACATTAATGAGTTGCTGGCCCTTGTGTTCATCTAAAAAGTCGCTAATATAATCTGCAGACTTAACAGGATAGTCCTGGCCGCTTAATAAATTAATGAAATCGTATTCACGGCCGGAAGCCACAATTTCTTTGATACCATTAAATGTTGCCTGCACAATGGTAAAGCCAGCCCAATTGACCTTGATACGGTTTTTTATAAAATAAACGTTAGGATGGTCGAAAAGACTGCGATGAGTATCCATGTCGATCTTCTTATCGAGATGAATATAAAAATCGAACTTACCGTTATCAAGTTTCTTGATAACACGCATGGTTTGCACGGCAGATGTATACGTGATAATCAAGCAAGCATGCCTCATAATAGTTTTTAGGTTGCATTAAAGTTATAACTATAAATACATTAATACAAAATAAGGCAGACGTAAATGGATGATTTTTAGTTGATAATAAAACCTGAAGTTTGATGCCCGTTTCGATTGTGATCAACTATGCGCAGGTCGTTATTTTCCCATTCTACGGCAACGGATCTGGTTTTGCCGGATGGGCCGGGTCATAAACAGCTACTGCAACGCGCGAATCCGCGCAACCGTAATAAAGAAACCACTTGCTTTTAAAGTAGGCCATGCCTTCTATAAACACCGTTCCGTTAATGTATTGGCCGCTTTTTTCAAAGGCTGCCATCGGTCGAAGGAAAGGAACATCCAACCGCCTGATAAATTTTGACGGTTCTTTAGCACTGAATAATGCCTGACCTGCACAATAAGAATTGGCAGTGAATCGTGTGTCGCGGCCTTCGGCCGCTTTATTTTTGCCGTTATAAAACAGGATAATGCCTTTATCGGTCATCAAAGCCGGTGGGCCGCATTCTGTAAGGTCGCTGTCAAAGTAACCTAATCGCGGCGACATCAATTCTTTTAAGTCGCCTTTGCTATCAACAACAGGCGCCCAGTTCACTAAGTCTGTCGAGGTGGCGGCGTAGACATGCAATTCGCCCCAATACAACCAATATTTGCCATGGCTTTTGATGATTACCTGTTTACCGTTAACAACTTTGGTCAAGATAGAAGCAGATTTAGAGGCAATGTTAAAAAATTTGCCGTTGTAGGCCTTGCGAAATATGGGGCCGTTTTTAGTCCAGTGTAACAGGTCGCGACTTGTAGCCACGCCTAAGCGTGGCACATCACGGTTCCATTCGGTGTAGAAAACCACATAGGTGCCAGTAGGAGTGACAGCAACGCGCGGGTCTTCGCACCCTCCAGGCCATTCATAGGGTTTACCCACATCATTGGCCGGGTAAAGAACAGGTGTTCTATTCCGTTTAAAAGATATGCCATCGCTACTTTCTGCATATCCCAAACGCGAAGTGCGGAAACCGATACCAATGCCGTAAAGATCTTCGGCGCGATACAATACTACGATCTTGCCATTTTTAATTGTCGCTGCCGCGTTAAAGGTATCATTCGCCTCCCACTGCACCTGCTTTTTGCTCATTGGGTCGAGGAAAAGGCTGGTTGTGTCCGGAGAGATAATTGGGTTTACACCTTTTACCCTTTCAAAGCCGCCAAATGCCCAATCAGGTAATTTATTAATGGCAGTTTGTGAAAAGCCTGCAGTTGAATTTAGTAGTGCTAATGCAATGGCACCTGCTTTTAAAAATTTAAGCATGGAAACGAAGATCTTATAATTGGTTGTGACTAAAGTAACACATTAAATATAACAGCACAAAAAAAGGGCGGCGTTTGCACGCTGCCCTTCAATGTATAGTTTTAGGTTGGTTATCAATATTTAAGAATAGTGAACTCTGTGCGGCGGTTAAGCTGATGTTCCGCTTCACTGCATTTAACTCCGTTTGCACATTTATTTAATAAGCGCGTTTCGCCATAACCGTGAGCGATAATTCGCTCCGGATCAATGTCACCTGTAGTAACCATGTAGTCAACCACGGCGTGCGAACGTCTGCGGGACAGCGCCATATTATAATCGTCGTCCGCGCGGCTGTCCGTATGTGAACCGATCTCGATCACCAACGTAGGGTTGTCTTGCATAATCTTGATGATCTTATTCAATTCAACGGCTGCCTCAGGACGGATGTCGGACTTGTCCAAATCATAATAAATATTCTCGATGCGAATGGCCTTATTTAGTTCGATTCTGTCGATATAAAGATTTTTTCTTAAGGTCTTTGGAGGCGTTACGCCAATGGTTGAAACGCTTGCATTGTCACTCAAAAAGCCGCTGCGTTCGCCACGCAGAGAATATGTATTGCCGGTCTGAACGTTGTAAGAGAAATGACCGTTGTCATCCGTAGTGACAACTTTGGGAGAGCCGTTAGACTGAGTCAGCGTAACCGTAGCATCCGGAACCGGAAGAATGGTTTTTTTATTGTAAACGTAACCTTCAAGTTTGATACGTGCTACAGCTTTTTCCTTATAGCTGTAAATATCATCACTACCTACTCCGCCTGTACGGTTTGATGAAAAGTAACCGGTATTGTTGGCATATCGGTTATATGCAAAGTCATCTTGCGGAGAATTGGTAGGATACGCCAGGTTTACGGGCGTAGTCAAATCTTCGTCGACAATAGCAGATCTGTAGATATCTAATCCACCCATGCCGACACCGCCATCTGATGAAAAATACATCATCTTATCTAAGATGTAAGGCGTACGCTCATTACCAGCAGTGTTGATCTTTTTTAGATTTTTAAGGTTTGACCATACGCCATCGGTGTTTTTAGTTACCGAGTAAATGTCGGTACCGCCGATACCTCCGGGCATGTTTGAAACGAAATATAACGTTTTACCGTCCGGACTTATGAACGGATCGCCTACCGAATATTTCTGAACGTTATTTAAGTTGAAGGGCACAGGTTTGCTCCAGGCATTGCCTCGTTTAGTGCTCGAGTAGATCTCGAGGTTGATGGTTTTTATAGCGCCTTTCTCTTTGCTGATGTTTTTAGGGATGCGGGTAAGCGTAAAAAACATTTGGCTACCGTCTGCAGTAAATGATGGTGCGCCTACGTGGTAATCAGTTCCTGCATCGAAATTAAAATGCTTAACCATAGAAGCAACACTTGTAGCTGCCGAATTAGATTCGTAAAGGCTCAAGTAATCGTTACCTGTCCAACCGTATACACGGTCGTTGATCTCTACACCGTGCTCTGTTTTAGTTACAGCCCTTTCTTTTTGTGTATTAGGTCTGTCTGAAGTAAATACTACCGAGTTGTTATACTTAATGGCACCCCAGTCAGATTTTGCGCTGTTTAGAAATTGCTCATTGTTAACGTCGGTACCTGTAGGGTCGTTGATCCATTTTATTGCAGAATCACAAGACGCGGTAAAGAAGCGAAGTTTTACGCTATCAATAGGCAAACTCATTGCATAGTACTGAATATATTGCTGCCTTGCTTCCGCATATTTAGAATTAGCCTTGAGCATTTCCGCATAGGTATAAGTATTTTCGGTCTTGCTTTCAGGCATGCCCACAACAACTGCGTACCACGTCTCTGCATTTTTAAAATCACGCATCAGCAAATAGCAGCTTGCAATATGCTCGGCAACAAAGAGTGTTGGGTCTTTTTTATAGATCTTTAAATACATCTCTACCGCTTTTGAATAATTGTAGAGATTGTACTGATCATTAGCCATTTTTAATGAATAGGATTGCGCTTTAGCACCTAAACTTGAAATTAAGAGACAAATGGACAGGCTAATTGCTGTTAAAACTTTTTTCATGTATATGCTTATGCCTCGTGGTGCGATATTAGGTTATACAATATTAAAAGAAACGTGGGGTTAACATTCGGCTTTTGTAATTCTTGATATAGAACCCAATTGATATCTCGTGGGTACCGCCGCTGTACCCCGCTAACGGCCCAATTGAAAAGTCATACCCATAACCAATGCGGATGTTATCAACAGGGAAAACTTCGATAGCTGCTACGACAGAGTTAAGCGGCGTAAGGTCGTTCTGCAAATAGCTTTTATTATAAATGTTTACACCGGTACGGTAAGAACCGCCTAACCATAATTTTTGTCCCAGTAATAAGAATAAGTTAAGATCCAAACTGGTTGGGCCTCCGCGATCGTCTTTAAGCAAGAAGCTCGGTTTCAAAAATATGTCCTTGCTGATAGGGGCAAGCATGCCCGCGGTTACATAATAATGTGGTTTTGGCTGAGCTAAGAAACCGCTCGTATTTTTCACGTTAACATACTGAGATATCAGGTTGTCTGCAGAGATCCCGGCGTAATATTTATCGTTAGAAAAATAAGCGCCGACGCGGCCATCAGGTAAGATCTTATTCACGGTACCGAGTGGCAGATTAGTTTCGGGATTGGTAGTTACAATTTGAGACCCATCTACACCGACTTGAACAATACCTAAACCAAAACCTAATGCCAGGCGCGAAGACCCCGTGCTGTTAAGCCGTAAACGATAAGCGTAGTTACCATAGGCAGACAAGCTGCGCTGTGCACCCAATTTGTCTGATGCTATCTGGAAAGCCAGACCTACCTTACCATCATTCACTATATCATCAACCGCCAGAGACATGCTCACAGGCGCGCCCACAATACCTGTCCACTGATTACGGTAATATGCATGCAGATTAAGGTTTTCTTTATAACCTGCATAGGCAGGGTTAATATATATGCCGTTAAACATATACTGACTTTGCTGGACATCTTGCTGCGCATAAAGTGCGCTTGCGCAAAATAAAAATGCCAACATTGCCAGTACTCTCTTCATCTGATATCTTAAAGTCATTTGATCAGCTATTTCCTTTTTCTTAATTAACCTTATTTCTTATTAAGCTCACGTAGCCTTTTATTACTTCCAGGTCGCTGCCATCTGCATTTTTAAGGTGCAGTAAGAAATAATAAGTTCCCTCATTCAATCCCTCGCCGGTCCACTCTTTAGTGTAGTTGGTTTTGTGATAAACCTCATTACCCCAACGGTTAACGATAATCAGTTCATTGCTAGGATAATTTTCAATACCGATGATCTCAAATGTATCATTAATACCATCGCCATTAGGGGTGAAGGTGTTTGGTATTGTCAGATTGTTTACAAAACCGTCACTGATTGCCACGGCTGCAGCATTCGTGTAAAAGCCATTTAAATCACGTAGCCTGTAAGTGAAACTATCAGGGCCATTGTAACCAGGGTCCGGCGTATAGGTAACAGTCAAGTCGGCATTTACTTTCAACGTACCGTGCTTAGGTTGCTGCAATATCTCTATCGCTACGAAAGCAGCACCCGATTGCGAGTCGTTTTTCGATGGTGTAATTGTTACCGAGGAACCAACCTGAGTGCTCACCGGATCCGGCATTGCGGTTGGCGCAGGCGGAACACTGTTTGTAACTGTGGCAGTATTAGTAATTGTGTTGTTGTTGGCATCTACGGCACTGATACTTGCAACGTTAGTCACCTTAGCTGCATCTCTATCGGCTTGAGTCAAAGTGTATTTAAATGTCACCGTAGTTTTAGCACCTGCTGCTAACCCGCCTTGTACCGTGATCGGGCTATTAGTGATGTTCAACAGCGCATCGGTTAAACTGATATTATTCAACGTAACAGTCCCGGTATTGGTAACTGTAAATGTATAAGTAACCGAAGTGTAGTCAGACACACCTGTTTTAACAAGTGATATAGATCCTTTTGGCAAAATAGGAACAACAGTTGGGTCATCAACCGCTGGCGTTGCAGGGTTATCAGATTTTGGTTTGCTAACCGTGTTGCCGTTAATATCAGTAGCTGTAACACTTGCCTGGTTGCTGTAGCTTCCGGCCGCGACATCAGCTGCTGTTACTGTGTGTTTAGCCGTAACGGTGGTAGATGCACCTGCCGCAAGAGTCGCCACAGTTGCAGGGCTTATTGAACCAGCATCGGCACCTGCGTCTGTTACCCTTATGTTCGTAATAGGTGCGGCACCATTGTTAGTTACTACCAGATTATAAGTGATGACATCGCCAACTGCAGAGGCGCCGCTTGTAGCAACTTTTGTAAAGGTAAGCGATACCGAAGTTATAGTAATATTAACAGTGATCGGATCGGATACAACGCCATCCGCTGTTGTAAGTGTATAAGTGTAAGTGTCTGTTCCGACATATCCTGCAGTTGGCACATACGCAAACTGTGTATTTGCGCTATTTGGAGTAACAGTGCCGTGTAGTGGTTGGGTTACAACGGCAATGGTTGTGCCTGTAGCGCTTGCACCATCATTTGCTTTTACGTCATTCGCCACCGGCGTATTTAGTGAGGTAGCAAAATTGTCTGTTACGCCTACAGGTTTAACACTTATTGTTACCACAATTGGAGAAGTAGGTGCGCTACCCGCATTGGTAAGCGTATAAGTGTAGGTGTCTTTTCCTATAAACCCGGTTGGCGGGGTGTAGATAAGATTACCTGTACCATCGTTAATTACAGTGCCACCCTTTGATGATGTCGCCGACGGAGTTACAGTAGCATTTGTGAAGTTGGTTCCGTCGTTCGCCTTAACGTTAGTTGTCTTAGCAGTATTGATTGGCGTGGTATCAAAGTCAGGAGTACCGTTGGCGCCAGGTGTTACAATTGTTATTGTAACTGATATCGGATCAGAAATCACGCCGTCGGCCGTTGTTAAGGTATATGTGTAAGTATCTGTACCAACATATCCTGTCGCAGGCGTATAAGTAAAGTTAGTACTCGCGCCATTTGCAACTACAGTACCGTGCAACGGTGCTGTAGCAACTGCAACGGTTGTGCCTGTTGCGCTGGCGCCATCATTGGATTTTACGTCGTTAACAAGTGGTGTATTTACTGCTGTTGAGTACGTATCATTAACGCCTACCGGTTTAACCGATACGTTAACAGTTACAGGCGATGTAGGGGTACCACCGGAATTTGTTAAGGTGTAAGTGTAAGTATCCTTGCCTGTAAATCCTGCCGGCGGCGTGTAGGTAACCTTGCCTGTTCCATCATTCACAGCAGTACCGCCTTTTGTTGTTGTTGGAGAAGGGGTTACTGTAGCATTTGTGAAGTTAGGACCGTCGTTCGCCTTAACATCTGTCGTCACAGGGGTGCCTACAGTTGTTATAGCGTTGTCTGGTATACCATTATTTATAATAGTGATGGTAACTGTAATCGGATCTGATACCGCTCCACCAGCTGTAGTTAAGGTATAGGTATATGTATCAGTACCTACATAGCCTGTTGCCGGAGTGTAAGTAAACGCTGTATTGCCGGCATTTGCAGCTACCGTACCGTGAGCGGGTTGTGTAACTACGGCAACAGTTGTACTTGCCGCTGCGCCATCGTTAGCTTTTACATCATTCACTATAGGGGTGTTGATCGCGGTGGTATAGGCGTCGTTAACTCCGGTAGGCTTGCCGTTGACAGTAACCGTTACTGTTATAGGTGCCGAAGTGACGCCGTCTGCAGTTGTTAAAGAGTACGAGTATGTATCTGCACCAACATAATTATTGGCAGGAGTGTAAGTAAACGCGGTGTTACCCGTATTTGCAGTAACAGTGCCATATGTAGGCGGTGTAACCACCTTAACAGTTGTGCCCGTCGCACTTGCACCGTCGTTATCTTTCACAGTGTTAGCAATAGCGGTATTAACCGTGGTAGAATATGTATCATTTACGCCTACAGGCCTTACTGTTATGGTAACCGTAATTGGAGATGTAGGTGTACTACCCGCATTTGTTAAAGTATATGTATAAGTATCTATGCCTGTGAAACCGGCAGCCGGCGTATAGATAAGATTACCACTTCCGTCATTGGTTACAGTTCCTGCTTTAGCCGAGGATGCGGTAGGAGTAACGGTAGCATTGGTGTAGTTAGTACCATCGTTTGCTTTAACGTTAGTGGTTCTTGCCACGCCTACCAAAGTCTGATCAGCATCCGGAGTACCACCAGCTGTAAGCGTACCGTTAGCACCGGAATTGGCGATGTTTACTACCACAGTTATCGGGTCAGAGACAACACCATCAGTGGTAGTTAAAGTGTATGTATAAGTATCTGTCCCTACATAGCCGGTTGTAGGCGTGTAGGTGAATCCTGTGTTGGTACCATTAGCCGCAACAGTACCGTGCAATGGCTGGGTCACGGCGGCTACAGTTGTACCTATTGCGCTAGGTCCGTCATTGTCTTTAACATTGTTAACAACTGCCGTGTTGATGCCCGTATTGTAAACGTCGCGTACGCCCACCGGTTTAACGGCCATTGTTACAGTAACAGGAGCAGCAGGCGTACCGCCTGCATTGGTTAAGGTGTAAGTGTAAGTGTCAAGACCAATAAAGTTAACAGCAGGGGTATAAATCAAATTGCCGTTACCGTCATTTGTTATAGTGCCGCCTTTCGCAGATGTCGCAGAAGGTGTGACAGTTGCATTAGCAAACGTTGCACCATCATTTGCTTTAACGTTAGTGACTTTTGGTGTATTAATGCGAGTAACATCAGCATCGTTACTTCCGTTCGCTCCAGGCGTTACAATGGTAATGGCTACAGTAATCGGATCAGACACCACACCGTCAGCAGTCGTTAAAGTATAAGTATAGGTGTCAGTTCCAACGTAACCCGCAGTAGGGGTGTAAGTAAACGTTGTATTAGCTGTGTTAGGTGCAGACACAGAACCATGTGCCGGCTGAGTAATAACTGCCAGGGTTGTACCATTTGCGCCGGCCCCATCATTAGTTTTAACATCATTAACAACTGGCACACCTACTGCGGTGGAGTAAATGTCGCGAACACCTGTAGGCTTAACAGAAACAGTCACCGTTACAGGAGCAGTTGGCGTGCCACCGGCGTTTGTTAAAGTGTAGGTATAGGTATCCTTTCCGCTGTAATCAGCCGGCGGTGTGTAAACTACTTTATCCGCACCATCATTAACTGCAGTACCGCCTTTTGTCGTGGTAGCAGTTGGCGTAACCACAGCATTAGTAAATGATGGGCCGTCGTTACCTTTTACATTCGTAGTTACAGGCGTATTAATCGTGGTCGCCTCGGTATCATCTGTGCCAACGGTGGCAGCCGGAGCCACTGTAATGGTTACTGTTATTGGTGCTGATACCACGCCGTCCGTTGTAATTAGTGAATAAGTGTAGGTATCCGTACCGTTGAAACCTGCCGGCGGAGTGTAAGTGAATGATGTATTTGGGTTAGTGCCGGTGTTTGCAGCAACTGTACCATAAATAGGCGGATCTACAACTTTTACAGTTGTGCCTGTTGCGCTTGCACCGTCATTATCTTTAACGGTGTTTGGAATAGCAACACCAGTGCTGGTGGAGTACTTGTCATTTACCCCTACCGGTCTAACCCTTATGGTAACGGTAATTGGAGATGTAGGTGTACCACCTGTATTTGTCAAAGTATAGGTGTACGTATCTATACCAATAAAACCAGCAGCAGGTGTGTAAACAAGATTGCCGTTACCATCATTGGTTACAGTTCCCGCTTTAGTCGAAGTTGCTGTTGGCGTTACCGTAGCATTGGTGTAATTGGTGCCATCGTTTGCTTTGACATTTGTGGTTTTCGCTGTTCCCACAAAAGTCACATCAGCATCAGGGGTACCACCCGTCGTAAGCGTGCCACTCGTGCCAGAATTGGCAATATTTACTACCACAGTTATTGGGTCAGAAACTACACCGTCTGTAGTAGTTAGTGTGTATGTGTAAGTATCTGTGCCTACGTAGCCGGTTGTCGGCGTATACGTAAATCCCGTGTTGGTGCCGTTTGCAGCAACAGTCCCGTGCAATGGCTGGGTCACCGCAGCCACAGTTGTGCCGGTCGCGCTTGGGCCGTCATTGTCTTTGACGTTATTAACAACTGCGATGTTAATGCCCGTATTGTAAACGTCGCGTACGCCAACCGGTTTAACAGAAATGGTTACCGTAACAGGCGCACCAGCAGTACCGCCGGAATTAGTTAACGTGTATGTATAAGTATCCTTACCAATGAAGTTGGTAGGAGGGGTGTATAACAAATTACCATTACCATCATTAACGGTAGTTCCGCCCTTGGTTGAAGTGGTTGAAGGAGTAACGGTCGCATTTGCGAATGTTGTACCGTCATTAGCTTTCACGTTAGTTGCTTTTGCCGTATTTATCGGCGTGATATCAGCATCATTACTGCCGTTTGTGCCAGGAGTAACAATGTTTATAGTTACGGTGATCGGGTCAGACACCACACCGTCAACCGTGGTTAAGGTATAAGTGTAAGTATCAGTGCCTGTATAACCAGCTGCAGGCGTATATGTGAAAGTTGTGTTTGCTGTATTAGGAGCAGAAATAGCACCGTGGGTCGGCTGAGTAACAACCGCTAGAGTAGTACCGTTAGCACCTGCGCCATCATTTACTTTTACATCGTTTACAACGGCTACTCCGACAGCGGTAGAGTAGGTGTCATTGATACCGGTAGGTTTTACAGAAACAGTTACGGTTACGGGCGCTGTAGGTGTGCCACCTGTATTAGTTAAAGTGTATGTGTAAGTATCCTTACCGCTAAAGTTTGCAGGAGGAGTGTAAACTACTTTATCTGCACCATCATTAACAGCTGTACCACCTTTAGTAGTAGTAGCAGTAGGCGTAACCACAGCATTGGTGAATGATGGACCGTCGTTACCTTTTACATTTGTAGTTACCGGCGTATTAATTGTAGTAGTCTCGGTGTCATCTGTGCCGGCAGTCCCAACAGGTGTAACTTTTATGGTTACTGTAATTGGAGCTGAAGTAACCCCATCGCTGGTAACTAATGCATATGTATATGTATCGGTTCCATTGAATCCTGCGGGCGGAGTGTAAGTGAAAGAGGTGTTTGGATTTGTGCCGGTATTCGCGGCAACGGTACCATAGATTGGAGGATCTACAACTTTCACCGTTGTCCCTGTTGCGCTTGCACCGTCATTATCTTTAACGGTATTTGGGATAGCGACGCCTGTGTTTGTAGAATATGTGTCATTTACACCTACAGGCCGCACGGTTACTGTTACCGTGATAGGTGAGGTAGGTGTTCCGCCTGTATTTGTTAAGGTATACGTATAAGTATCGATACCCGTAAAACCCGTGGCCGGTGTGTAAGCAAGGTTACCACTGCCATCGTTAATTATGCTGCCACCTTTGGCGGAAGTAGCAGTCGGGGTGACTGTGGCGCTGGTATAATTTGTGCCGTCATTAGCCTTAACATTTGTAGTCTTGGTTGTCCCAACTAAGGTAAGATCAGCGTCCGGAGTACCGCCACCCGTAAGTGTGCCATTAGCGCCAGAGTTGGCTATATTAATCACTACGGTGATCGGATCAGATACTACGCCGTCAGCCGTTGTCAGGGTGTAGGTATAAGTGTCAGTTCCAACGTATCCTGTATTTGGTGTGTAGGTAAATGCAGCAGCTGTGCCGTTCGCAACCACTGTACCTTTGGCCGGCAACGTAACCGCAGTAACAGTAGTGCCTGTAGCACTCGGGCCATCGTTATCTTTTACACTGTTTGGTATAGCGATATTGATACCTGTATTATAAACATCACGTACACCGACCGGTTTAACAGCCATAGTAACTGTAACGGGGGCACCAGGTGTACCGCCGGCGTTTGTAAGTGTATATGTGTATGTGTCAACTCCGATGAAGTTCGCAGGAGGTGTATAAATTAAGTTACCGTTCCCATCATTTACAATGGTTCCGCCTTTAGCCGAAGTTGCAATAGGCGTTACAGTGGCATTAGTAAAAGTTGCACCATCATTAGCCTTTACATTAGTAATCTTTGGTGTATTGATACGTGTTACATCTGCATCATTACTCCCATTAGCGGTCGGTGCCACAATATTTATAGTTACAGTAATTGGGTCAGACACAACACCATCTGCAGTAGTTAGTGTGTACGTATAAGTATCTGTACCAACGTAACCAGCTGCAGGCGTATAGGTGAACGTGGTATTTGCCGTATTAGGCGCCGAAACACTGCCATGTGCCGGTTGCGTTACCACAGTCAAAGTTGTACCGTTTGCACTCGCACCGTCATTTGTTTTAACATCGTTAACAACAGGAATGCCCACAGCTGTAGAGTATACATCATTAACACCAATTGGCTTAACCCTAACTGTAACAGTTAGAGGAGCTGACACGGAACCACTTGTGGTTAGGGTATAAGTATAAGTATCGATACCGCTAAAATTAGTGGGCGGGGTATAGTTGACCTTATTTGTCCCGTCATTAATCACGGTACCGCCTTTAGTTGTTGTAGCTGTTGGCAGGTTAACAGTTGCGTTAGCATTGTCGCTACCATCATTGGCTTTTACATCTTTTGTAACAGGGGTATTAATTATCGTGCCGTCGGTATCATCTGCGCCTTTTGAAATAATGTTCTCTGTTACGGTTATCTGTGCGGATGAAACGCCGTCAGCAGTTGTAAGTGTGTATGTATAAGTGTCCGTGCCTGCAAAATTATTATTTGGTGTATATACAAAAGCCGTCCCGGCTTGATTCAAAGCTACGTTTCCATTTGTTGGGGCAGTAGTACCTAATGCGAGCACAACACCTGTTGTGGTGCCGCTTGGCCCGTCATTATCTTTAACGGTATTTGTCTTCGGGGTGTTAGTTCGGGTAACATAAGTATCGTTGACACCTGTAGGTTGAACATTTACGGTTACAAGTATTGGCGGTGTTGTAACACCATTGTTAGTTAATGTATAATAATAGGTGTCTTTACCAACAAAGTCTTGAGCTGGTTTATAACTTACGGTTTGATCCTGATTAACACTAATTGTACCACCTTTTGTGGTTGTGGCAGTTGTTGTTCCCGACGCATTAGTCAAAGTAACTGTTGCGGCACTGTAAGCATTTCCGTCATTCCCCTTTACATTGGTTGATGCTACAGTAGTATTTATTGGCGTGCTGTAGCTATCGGGAACCCCATTTGCGTTGATGGTTATAAAAACAGTCACAGGGTCAGACGCAACACTTCCTGTAGCCGCTGAAGTGGTTAAAGTATAGGTAAAACTATCTGTTCCCGTCGCGTTTGCAGTCGGGGTGTATGTAAATGTATTATCTTGATTTAAAGTAACGCTACCTTTAGTTGGGTCTGTAGTTTTGGTTAATATTATCCCTGCTGCAGATCCGCTTACACCATCATTTGCTAAAACAGGTATATTATTTATAGGTGTGCCAATTGCGGTTTGCACTGAATCTGGCTTTCCAACCGGCTTTATTCTAACACCAACTGTTATAGGTGCAGAAACAACATTGTCTGTTGTTACCAATGTATAAGTGTAAGCGTCAACACCTACGTAGTTGTTTGGCGTGGTATATAAAATATTAGCGCCGTTTGTATCTGCTGCTACCGTACCACCTTTAGTTGTCGCAGTAGCAACAGGTTTAACTGTTATACCACTTACTGTACGACTGGCATCATTACTTTTAACATCTTGAACGACAGCTGACGCATTAATAGTTGTATTCAAAGCATCGGTACTTCCAACAGGTTTTACTCTAACAGTAACTGTAATCGGATCGGAAACAACACCATCGGCTGTGGTCAACGTATAAGTAAATGTATCTAAACCTGCGTAGCCTGCCGCTGGAGTGTAATTAACTGTTTTTCCATCATTTGCTAAAGCAATGGTTCCTCCTTTGGTAGACGTTGCCGGGAGACCGGTAACCGTAGTACCTGTATTGCTGCCACTAGCACCGTCGTTGCCGGTAACATTAATTGCTCTAGGAGTTGTCGCACCCGCAGCTACGGAGTCAACATCAGCAACGCCTACTGGTTTAACGATTACGTCAACACGCGTTGGTGCCGATGAGCCGGTACCATTAGTAACTGTATATAAGAATGAATCTTTACCTGTATACCCGCTTGTAGGCGTGTATGTTACAGAGTTATCGTTTTGTTTTATAGCAGTGCCATGAGATGGAGTAGTAGTAACATCTACTGTACCTGTAGGATCGCCGTCATTCACCCTTAAGTCCTGATTTTTAGCTACACCAATTGTTGTTTTTAGCGAATCCGGTGCTGCAGCAGGACCAGCAGCATAAGTAATCGTGATCGTTGCAGCATTGCTTTCTGCGCCCGCAAGATCTTTTACGGTATATGCGATCGAGGCCGGACTATTACCGGAATTAAATGTTGCTGCGGCTACGAAGGTTATAACCCCGGTTGTCGGGTTAACCGTAAAGGTTCCTTTGGTACCTACAGTATAAGAGGTACCGCGCGCGGCGGCGTTAGTTGGATCAACTAGTTGAACCTTAGTTTTATCAATCGTGGTATTACCCTCAGGGTCTGTATCATTAGTTAGAACAGTTATTGGTAATGTGCCGGATGTTTGGATACCACCTCCATCATCATTTGCTACAGGAGGACGGTCCATACCTAATTTTATACCGCTGACATCTAAGGACGTTACAGGGGTTGTAACTGTAATCTGTAAGTTTGGCGTGCCGGTTTGAAGTGCATCTGTAGTCTGGCCTACGTTGTTGGTCCCATAAGATGCATTGATGGGAACATACGGAGTTGGTAAAGTTGCCGGAACTGCTGCCAATGTAGTAGTGCCATCAATGGTTGCATTAACCGTAGAAATAGCTACTGTAAAAGTGCCGGTATTAACACCAGTAAAACTGAATGCACCTACATTAGGAGCCGTAACACCTACTGCAACCTTCTGCAAAAGCACAGAGTTACTCGCAGTACCGTTAGCTAAATATGCATAAAGTTGTTGAGTGGTGTTGCCGCTGGCGACATTACCAATAGCCGTACCATTAACCACATTATCGCTATTGCCATTACCATCAAGAAAGACAGAACCGCTAACTGTAATACCGGTAACATCAAATCTGTAATCTTCGGTTTCCCCATCCGCAACATAACTTTGGCTTCTAGGATCCACCGTTGTATTGTCAGAGTTACTTAAGTTATTTGGTATTGTAGTTGTCGTGACTCGTAAGCGTATATAATTTGGGCCTGCTTTAATAAAGTTTTTAAAAAGAGCATTGGCATATGTGAAAGAGTAGGATTGCGCACTGGTGTTACTTGGGACAACAAGTTCCTTCTCTTCGTTTTGCGTAAATTTGCCATCACTATTTAGGTCAACCCAACAGTATAATTTTGCGGCTACGTTCTTACCATTCGTGACGGAGGGTACGTTTAGTGTAAGGTCGCCATCTTGGTTTACCTTCATTGTTGGTTTGTTTGCTCCGGTAAAAGTGCTTTCATCATTAACAAAAGACGAATCATCCACACTAGCGTACACGTTGCCAATTTGCTGACCATCCGGGTCTACCGTTGGCGTGTTTGTTGGGTCACTAGAAACTGTCCCTATGTAAACATTCGCTAGCGGAGATAGCACTGCTTGAGGAGTAGTTGTATTTATCGAATAAGTGCCGTCGGTAGGAAATTGAGTCTGTGGCGCAAAGTTGTCAATGTAATTACCCGTGAAGCCATAGCTGGATGGTGCGTCACCCAAGTCAAAAGGCAATATGAAACCAACGGCAACAGCGGTTGAACCTTCACCTTTTAAAGTAATGTTATCTATCTCCTTAGCGCCATCAACGTACATGACAGCCGTTATGCCATAATTGCCGTTTGCAGATGAACCGTCTGTTGGCGTGGTATTTTTAATGGTAAACTTTTGACCAGAATTTTCCAAAATCAGCTTGTAATTGTTTGCATCAGCATCAGTGTAGGGTTGATTACTATTATTGTAGTTACCTGAAGGTGCAAACAACTTTGATAGTAGTTGAAACTTGAGCGAATTTGGAGTTGTAGCGCTAAAATACTCACCTGATGCAGGAGAAGACATCGATTCCGCATCAGCGATTACCATCCCAGGATAAGGCAAGGATACCGTGTCTGCTGCTGCCGGGCCGACTTTTAAACTAACATATAGTTTAATGTTAAGTGTTGCAGAAGCTCCGTACGGTCCTCCAATACCAACATTTGGAATACCACCGCTGCCTGTTACAAATGGTGTGTTAGGATTGAAAAGATAATTTAAGCGATCGGATCCTGAGCCTTCGCCAACTCCTGGCGTATGGGGCCGGATACGAGTATGTGTCGGATCAGTAAAGGATATGTTACTTATGTCTGCCGAAATTGTAACCGTTGGCGAAAATTTCCAGACATAGTGCCCTGCTACAATTGACGGGCCAACGTTATCATTACCTGTTTGGGTAGGAGTACTTGCACCCAGATAGCTGTTTGGAGCTGATACAAGCGTAGAACCGGTAGTTCCCGTATTTCCATCACCCGTGTAAGAAGCGTTTACATCACCGAAGGTTAACCAGTAAATTGATTTAAGCAGCCTTGGGTCGGCCTGGCCGGATCTTGCATATTGTGCGGAAACCTTATTGAAAAATAAGGTTGTAATTGAACATACTAAAACAATTCTAAGTAAGTATCTTTTTACCATATATATACTTTAGATCTCAAAAAATTGAGCATAACATTCGATAACGGCATATCAGAAATATTTAAATGAAACATTTTAAAACATTTGCCGTATGTGAACTTGCGGCATTATCTTAATTTTCTTTCTGATAACACTTTACGTAACTTATTTAACCTCGCAAAAATATAAATTATAAAACGAAATAAATTGACGTATTCCCTTATTATGTAAGAGAAAATTCAATTTTTAATTATACGGTAAATTTTATTTCGTTAATAGAAATTTTAACTCTGGCTAGAAATTCTATGTTTTATAAAGTTTGCACCTTAAATATTATCATTCGCAACTTTAGCAGTTTAGTAAACAATTTAATTTAAATGGATAAATTATCACTACGGTACTTGGAATTAATAAGTGCCGTATACCTTGTAAAGATTAAAACACTTGCCTGTTCAAATATGTCGGCCATCTAATAATGTCCACTATCAATTTCAACTATAATTGCAAACTTGTATATTTGCTGCTCTTAATGTATGCTTAAGCCCAGGTGGCGAAATTGGTAAACGTTGCGGTCTCAGAAGCCGTTGAGAATTGTCTCTTGAGAGTTCGAGTCTCTCCCTGGGCACATTAAGTTGAATACGACGCCCGGGTGGCGAAATTGGTAGACGCACCATCTTGAGGGGGTGGCATCCGTAAGGTTGTACGAGTTCGAATCTCGTTCCGGGCACTTTAGATAATCATTTCTTAAATTTCTGACCGTAATACCATTCGACTATATAGACAGCGTCAGCCCACTTAAATTCTTTATTTCTAAGGGTAGCCGCTTCTTGTGCCAGCAAAACTGCTAAATTATGCAAGAAGGAACTTTTTATGTCGCCTTGGAGTTGATTGACCGTACTAATGGCTGAATAAACTACAGATTGCGTATCGGCTGTCGCTTTCTGGGTACTTACCAGTCTAAGAGATGAAAGGATAACAGGAAGTTGTAAACGCAACCATTTTACTATCTCATCATCTGCATTACCGGGAATAATCGTTGTGATAATGTCTGCTACTTCGGGGTTTTTGTCATCAAAGCACTTAATTGCTTGAGTGACAGTTACTGCAGTTTTTGCTGCTTCTTTTAATTCCCCCGGTAATTGGTTAAATATCTGGCTTATATGTTTAAGCAGCGTTTTTATAAAAGATGTTAAACTCATATTTGATAGCTATTCTGTCGGTTTAATTCCCTTTTGCTGCTCTATTAAATTTATGCGATGCGAAAGGGTGCGCAGCCATTCATGGTTCTCATTAATCTTAGTTTCGTCATTTTGAAAACGTAGATCATTAAGCTGCTTTTGAAGGTCTGCTTTTACCGATACATCTTTTATGTCACTTCGTAGGCTATAATATGTAGTCATTATAGAAATTATGATAGATATGGTACTCATGATTATAAGTACCGCGGTAGATATTTTAACCTTTACATTGCGATTTTCAATGTTATCATCAGGCTCTTTTTTAATAGTCATCTTAAGTCAAAAATAATTTACGTTCAAGGAAACGGCGTTTGCTAAGTGCATTGATGGAGATCTTTTCATGCGAAACCGGGTCTGTAATTTTATTCCACACAAGAAATTGATCCGCTGCACCTGTCACATCGCCTGCATTTAATTTTTTTAACAATGTAGAGTTAGACATTACGCCGGGTCCAACATTGTAAGTTAGCGACACTAGCGCATCGAATTGGTTTTGTGTAAGGATTATCTTTACGCCCTCGTTAACTGCATCCTCATATCGTGTCAACGTATGTTCAAAAAGCTTGTCTGCTTGTATCGAGCTTGATAAGAGGTCGCCGGGTTTAACAGCCTTTCCATTTTCGTATTTTGTAGATCCGTAACCAATCGTCCACACGCCTGCGCTATCTTTATAAGCATTAAGTCTGAGACCTTCAAAAGATTTAATCAATTGCACGCCAATATCACTTAATCTCATGATCTATGTTTGTTGATATAGATTGTTTAACAGCAAATTGCGCGACTGCTGCGACCGTGGAACCCACACTTATAAGTATAGTAGTCAATTTTTCGGGTATGCCACTAATTTGAGACAACGTTGCCCCTAGTGCAGCTACGCTCAAGCCAAAGGCTTGAGCGTATTTAAAAAATGATGGGGTGTCGCTCATAAAGCGTTGCCACAAAGAATATTTTTTTTCCATCACTGTGTTGTTGGTAAGCTGCTACGTTGAGTGTTGATTTTATCGGCCCACTCTTTAATATACTTTTGAATATCCGCTATCAATTGCAAAGCTTGATTAGCTTGCTCAACATTAATATTTTTGGATGTTGTATGGGCAATGGCTTCTGCACTTAAATTTAAAACTGCGAATAATTGCCCTGCCTTTTTAGGCGCTAAATGCAAAATCGTGTCTGGCTTAAACACCAAAGCATTTGTTGATGAATCTCTTTGTAATGTTTTCGATTTGCAGAATGCAGCAGCCGATACTATAAGGGCTAATACTGCTACGATGATTTTTTTCATGTGGATTAAAATGAGGTTGCAGCTAGGGTACCAGAATTGGTAACGGTAACGCGGTATCTATTGCCATTGGGTGAAAAGAGAACTATACCGAATCCCGGCTGTGCAGATGTGCCGACATAGAAATCGCCACCCTGGAAACTTGCACTACCATCTTGAACAAAAAGTGATCCCGACCCGGCATTTAACACAACCTGTGCACCTGTTATAGCCAATGTGCCGGTTGCTGCGGATGACAGATTTTTTGAATTAATGGAATTTGTTACCAGGCCATTGTTTATAGTCGCGACGCCAGCGCCATCAATAGTCATCCTAACTGTATTGTTTGTGGCAATCTGCAAGGGCCTGTTTTGGTATTGGGATATTACAGCCGAATAGGGCAAAGATCCTATCGCCAAAGCACCGCCTGCTGACTGATCTATTCCTATTTGCAACAGACTGCCTGAGTTTTGAGCGTATTGATAAGTATAGGCAGTAGAAGTCGCGTCGCCTGCCGTAAAATACGCCGCTCCAACTTTAGGCGTTTGAAAAACCTGGGCTGTAGCAGTCCCGCTAAAAACTCCATTTCCGGAGTTATTCATAGTTAAGGTGCCGCCGCCTGCAGCCAGAGAAACAGTTGACCCTTGCACAATTACCGGCAAATATCCTGTATTACCGCTGCTTCTGTTAAAACCTATTAAGTAAGCCGTTCCCCCACTGAGGCCTACTTCCGCCGCCGGTCCCTGGTATCCAATGCCATCATACCAACCACCGAAACGACCCTGACCGTTTGATGCACTTATGCTGTTATACGCACTAAGACCGGTATTGGTGCTTATTTGCCCGTACGCCGAAAATGTGTCTCCGGTCGAAATTGCTTTATTAAAGTAGAATTGCTTACCGGCCGGAGCGTAGAAATACATAAATGGGCCATAAGCATTGCCGGCAGAATTAGTGGAAGCTTGTATATAATAATTTTCTGTGGCCGTATTTGTATTTGTCAAATATAGATATGGAAGTGATCCTGTTATAAGCGCCGAGCCACCGGGAAATTGGACCTGCCCACTTTGTGCAACTTTAAATGCATTTGTCTGATTGCCGGAATTGTAAACATCTATATTAAAACTATGATCTGTGCCGCTCCTGAAACCCCAATAGGAACCGTCGCCCACAGCAAAATAGGGAGTGTTATTGTTAGCAACAGTTGCTGAATTACCCTCAATTGAAGGGAAAGTGGTTTGCCCCGATACTAAGAAATTGCCAGGCAATGATACACCTGTCGAACTGATTGATATTTGTGTGTTGCCATTAATTCTGATATATGCATTATTAACCGCATTTAAAATAGAATTTGTCGCGTCAAAATAAAGACCATAATTCGACCCCGATGCTGTGACTGCAGTACTATAGATTGCAGATCCGCCTCCTCCAACAATAGGTTGAATTGACAGGCCGGTAGCCCCGCTTCCAAAAACACCTGTCGCTCCAACACTAATGTTACCGTTTGGTATAGATAAGCCATTGGCAGTTGAAATTGTTACGAGCCCGCCGCCATCTACAGTTAAAATGCCATTGCCTAAATAGTCGCTTACACGAAAAGCATATTTTCCCGCCGATCCGCCACTAACGTACATACCGTATCCGGTTGATGATGTATTATAAAGTTCCGCAATTGATGTTCCGTTTGAAGCGTTTGTGCTCGGCTGTAAAATTCTACCGTAAACTGACGCGCCTGCGCTGCCAATGTTAAGAATCATTGCTCCATTTATGGCGAATGTGTGAGATTGCGCTGTTGGTGCATAATAATTCATTCCGAAATTCGAACCGAAAATGTATCCAGCATTTTCGCCAGTATTATTTTTAAATACAAACCCAAGGTAGCCGCTAAAAGGCGATGTAATGATAAAACCATCAGTCGTATTTCCGAAACTTGATGCGTTACCTTGCGCGGAAATATTGCCTGCAGTTAAGGAATTGGCACCCAGGTTTATATTTGTCGTCGCTCCAGTATACGGTACATAAGATAACATTGAACCTGGAGTTACATAATCTGTTCCCGCTGTGGCCGGAGTAACCTGCCCAGAGGAATTGGTTTTTAAAATCGAACTATTAAGACCGCTCGAGATTCCTAGGTTGAGACCATTGGCAGTCACCGACCCGTCTGTAGTTATATTTCCGGTAACATGTAACCCTCCGTTAACTTTAACAGTTGCTGAAAGGGTGCTATCCTGAACTAATTTGATTTGTGGCGAGCCTCCTTTTAAATACAGCGCGTTTGATCCTAACCCTGCATTCGTTGTCAAATACCGGCCATTTAAGACAACATTATTTACGGCCCCACTATAAGGTACAAGTGTCGCCTCTTTGTTTGTAGCACGTGACACCTCATTGGTTATATCAGCAGCGTTTACGGCGTCTGCAGCTTGTTGTGCAGTGCTCACAGGTTTGTTCGCGTCGCTGGTATTGTCAACGTTGGCCAGGCCTACGTCATTTTTGTTGATTATTACATCAACAGACAATGGCTTTCCGTTGACCTGCCTTGTTATAGGCACTTTTTGGGAAAGCGCGTTGATAAAGTCTGTCCAGGAAGTTATCCTAAAAGGCTTGATAGGACCGCCAGGGTAAATATATTTTTGTGTGGTATCATTAGCGTTATAGTAGGCAGACCAACCCATGGTTTTGGGATTTGGTATTGTTTGCCCCCTCGCGAAGTAACACGTAAAGAGCATTAGATAAAAAATAAGTTTTTTCATATGATGTTTAGTTCGTAATAGTCTGTAAGCAAAGTTTCAAAATCAATCGATGCGATGTTTCCCTGGGCGTCTTTGTTATATTTTGGCTGAACAGACGTGTCCCACTTGTAAGTTCCATTCATTGAATCGCACCGTAAAAACATCACTGGCCTTTTACCTGGGCCAAACTGGTTCTTGAGATCCGTATCCCAGGTAAGGCGTAGGGTAGTTTCACTTGGTGTGCTTAGTTTTAGGCTGTTCATTGGAATCACGAGCCCATCTGCCAGCGTCTGAACAATTTGAAGACCCGCGGGCCACGCATGATTAGTTTTCGGTCCAAAGATTTTCCAGGTAGAAGTATTGATATAGTAGTCACCATCTTTGCCATCTGATAAATTTGAAGGATCGTTACCTCCGCTTAAGATAGTGTTGCCATTTATGCCATCTGCGCCTGTATTACCTTTAGTGCCAGGAGGCCCGGCCGGGCCCGTTTGCATAGAAAATACCTGCATCCACATCTCATTGCTTTTTTTGTAGAAGATGCCTGTCGACGTGTCTACATATACGTCATCATTGATTCCATTTGAATTGGCAGGGGCACCGAAGCCAAATTTTGTTTGCGTTGCGTTAACCTGTTGCTGATATTTAACTATCCAGACACCATTTACTTTCTGTGCAAAGGTGTTACTTGCTGTATTTATAAATATATCGCCGTTTTCGCCTTCGTAGTTTTGTGGTAAAGTGGTGCCAAATGTGGTGTTTAGTCTATTGCCAATATTATTTGATAGATACTGGAGCAATACAGAAAACGTAAATTGATAGTCCGTTACACCGTCTGACAGCACACTCAATTCATTTCCCGTAATTAGTGGGTATGGCGTTAACTGGCTTATTTTTTTGTCACTACTCATTTGTAAAAAATTTCGGTGTTGAAAAATTGGTCCGCTGCAGGGTAATTAAATTCGGTTTTATCAACCGACCTTATTCTTGCTCCCGGTTGTCTTGCTGTTACTAAAGACTCATTGTATTGCCATTGTGGAAAATCGGTGCTGTTAGCGTTTAAAAACGATTCGATACCCCTGGTATATGAGTTGGCAATGCTTCTGTATTGTTGAGCAATCTTTACAGTGTCAGAGTAGGATAGATGAGTATTGCCTTCAGCAGCTTTAACCACCGGGCCGTTAGCGGTGTACTTTATACTATCGTTCTCTACTAAGCGGGACAGCGTAAAATATACAAGAGCAGGGGTTAAGCCGTCGTAACTCAATTCCTGACCCAGCCCGTTGGTGTAGTCACAGCCCATTATCAACTTTACATATTGAGCAGGAGCATCATCCTTTGTCGTTCCGTTCTGGTTGCAGCACTTTAATAGGTCGTAAAATAAGCGGTCACCTAAAATGAGTCGCAAGTCCAGATCCTGGGCTTTTTTGATGAACGTATTTAGCCTTGCCGGTTTTACATTGATTGATATATCCTGGTATGGCGCGAATGATGCTTGGTTTATAAAATAAACTTGAGTCATAGTTTTTTTTGTTTAGATGGATTTGCCACAACCATTGCCTCAGCGTCATTTTGTTTGAGGCCATATGCGTATATTAATACAGCGATCTTATTCTCAGGCGGAAGGTTGCTTAAGAGGATGCTATTAATCTCGCTGCCGGCTATGCTGCCGATATTATCATCTGCAATTTCAATTGACAAGGGCAAAATAGACCAGTCGCCACTTGGGTTGATCTCATAATAGAAATTGCTAAATATCTCGGCGAAGGTTTCGCTTAAATCTTGGCGGTCGCTTGCCGTGTTATCGTTAAATTCGCGAATGGCTTGCTTTTTTTCGCTGCCATTGCTTAAACCTGAAGCCTTTTCGGCATTGATTAATTCTTTAGGAACAGAGAAGCCTTTGATGATCCTGGCCTCAACGGATCGTTCTGTGATTTCGAATAACCTGTCATTATTTTGAATAGGGTAGGGTTCAAACTGCGGTTTAGCATTTTCATCCTCGTATTCAATCACAATGATTTTTTGAGAACTTTTGGCACCTTGAAATATTCCCAAATCTTTTTCTAACTGGCTTGGAGCATTTGCTCCTTGCGGCAATCCAATCTCTAATGTTCGATTGTTATCAGCTTCTTCGCGACGCGATTGCATAAATAACATGGTCGACGGCAAGAAGCCAGTAGTCACTTCGCGATTATTAAATATCTTTATGCCGGCTTCCGTTTCAAAATCTTCCCAAACGCTGTCTGCCTCTATCAAAGGATAATCATCAACTTCCGGATTAAAGTAGAAAAGCTGGCCCTTGTAATTGTCCCATCCTCCAGCAGCAACAACTTGTTCTATGATCACTTCGGGATCAGGGTTATACCGGTCTATAAAAGAAATCTTAGATCTTGTTATACTTTTCCAGGTCTTCTTACCCCAATCGCTGTAAACGGCATATTTTCCGATAGTTTCTTTACAATCAGAATCGCCCATGCGGATGTCTTCAAATTTTATGTAATTGACAGATGCGACGTTGTAATTTGCATTATAATTAATGTGGATGCCAAAACCCGTAAATAAAGCTTTGTCTGTCGCAATTGCTTTTAAAAGTTTCGATAGTGTAAGGCCGGCATTGTTTATGACTACGTTGCCTATATCTGGTCTTGCAAAACCTTTTCCGGTTATGTAGCGTGCCCTTTTATTCCAGCAATCTTTTGCTGTTGGCGATCCTGCAACCAGGCGCAACATCCGTTGCGGGTAAGCGTTGTCTGCATCGTAATTTAGTATTCCATAAGTTTGATTGGGGCGAACTAATATCCGACGTTCAATTTGCGGCAAGTATGTCTTCATTTATTTTATTTAGCTTGGGCGTGGGATTAAGTGGTAGGTTCAAAGCACATCGGCATTAGCAGGAATCTTCTTGAAGAGCAATCTGATGTGCGGGAGCTTTTTTATGTACCATTCGGCCTCCTCGTCGCTAATGTTACCATTATGATGGACAGCAGGCGACCCCGGTATAAACTGATGCTTGCCGGGTTTTAAAATGTACTGTTTCTTCTGCTTTGTCATTTCAATTTGTATGATAACCGGGAGCGTTATTCACTTCCGGTTTTAATTAATGAGTTAGGGCCTCTAAAGCCGTTACTGTACTGGCGTACGTTGCCGGGCCTGAAGTAGGTGCAATTGACACTGCCCTTGGCGGATAAGGTTCGCGCATTTTATCAGGGTTAGTCAATTTTAGTTTGTAGCCACCCTCAATAGTTTCGTCGGCCGCGCTGCGTTCTGCATTTGCGAGGATCAAGCCGTTTACAGCGCCAAATAATTCGATTGCCGAATCACTTGATTTATAGTTGTTGATCAAAACGGCACAAACCCGGCCGTAGCCCATGGCCATCAATTGATCTTTAATGGCAACTGACAGACCTGCAATGTTAAAATCTATTTCTTCAGTATAACGCGGGCCAACCTGCGTTTTTACAAGTTTGGATACAGAATTGAAGCTGTTGTTAGTTCCTTGAAATTTGTAAACCTTGGCACTGCTTACAGCGGTGAGGCCCGTAACAATAAGCGGGTTTGATACATCGTAAGTAAAAGCGACATCGTCTTGGTTGAAAATGTAAACCACATCTTCAACGCCTGAGGTTATAGGCTCGGCAGTGCCCATGGCAAAGCCGGCGCTAATTTTATTGTAAATAGGCATATATGATAAATAGTTGATAAAAAAATGAATCGAGAGTGGTGAGCGATCGTGATAAGAAACTACTCACCACTTACTTAGCTGTTAATAGTTAAGCGGTAAGCAAGAATAGCTCATTAGCAAATTTGAAGTTAACCGCCGCTTTCATACGGGCTTTCATGCGCACCACGTTATCATTTGTGTAAGGCTTCATGTAAACGGTAGAAAGTTCGCTTTGGTCGCCTAAAAGATCTACACCTAAGAACAGGTTAGAACTGCGCGCACCTAAAATGGTATTGGCCTGCCAGTGGTTCATTAACTGCAGCGGTAAGCCCAGATAATCCATTTTCTTTTTGTCGCTAAAGGCATTAAGCACATTAGTGGCTTTATTGGCCTGTGCCTGAGCATAAGCATAACCAACGTGTAAAGGTATCTGCAAATTAAAATCATCCTGGATACGATCTGCGGGGTCTAATTGCGAATAAACGCTTGACAATACACCCAGCACGTTGCTGGCATTGATGTAGCTGATGTTTGCCACAGTGGCTGTGCCGCTAAATGTAGCGCCTTTGCGGGTGTTTATTTCGTTGTAATTGCGCACCAATTTAAAGGTAGTGCCGCTTAACACCTGGATGAAATATGACTGGCCTGAAAGCGGAACTGAGCCGCCATTTGTGGTATCTGCGCTGGCGCCGGTTACGTTGGTAATGGTTACCACGTCGCCATCTGCCAGTGTAGAGGTATCTGATACCGTAACCACACCAGATGCATTTATGGCAGATGCTGCCGTTGATGTAGCAGACTTACCTAAGCCTACTTTGTAAACACCTGTTGCTGCCGCTATAGACGGTAACAAACCGGTGAATGATGAGGTAAATGCTGCCTCTTTGGTAGCAGATTTGCCCAGCCAGTACAAACGCTCATTAGCGATCTGTATTTTGGTCATGTAGCGCTGCACCATAAAATCTGACAGGTCTACAACACCTTCGTAGTCTGAGAAGGCGCCCGGAGCAAGGCTTTGAGCTTCCCAGCTTTGCACCAGTTTATCCCATTGTTCTTGCTTCATAAATTCATAAACTACCGGATCCAGGTAGCTTTCTGTTTGCAATGTGGTTGTACCCTGATCCAGGAACATGCCCGATGGGTCCTGCAGTTTTACATCGTCGTCGACATCAAGGATGATCTTGCGCGATTTAACGTCATTTATTACGGTAAGCAATCCGCGCTTTACGGAGTCGGCCTCCAGCAAGGTGCTTGCCATGAACCCTGCCAGCGCTTCGCCGGCGTAGGTGTTATTGGTAAAAGTAAATTGAGCCATTAAAATATTTAGTGAATGGTGAATTAGTGCGTTGTGAGTAGTTCAGGTGTTTGATGATCTCACTGATTTTAAGTGATCTCACCGGTATTAATTGACGGACATTATTCTGCCAATTCTTAAATTCTGAAAATTTTGGTTCTGACAGTTTACCTCGCGTCTTTAACTGCTTTTTTTACAGCGTTTTGGGCAAGGGTGCTTTGTGGTGCAAAGAAAGGGGGCTCTTCAGTGTTCGCTTTGTTGCTCCGGCGCGATCCTTCAGGAGTGAAGGTAGACTTGATCTCATTCCTTACTTCGTCACGGGTTTGCTTCAAGCGAATATTCGCGGTTTCTAAAGCGGTGCGGGCTTCGACTAGTAATTGATTTTGAGCGTGAAGTTTCGCTTTAATAGCGGCAACCTGATTTTTTACGTCGCCGGCTTTAAGCTTCTTAAAAGCATCCTCCGGCATGGTATCATCTTCATCTTCCTCATCTTCGCCTGGCTGAGTTAATTTTTGCACTTTGCCCTGACTAACAATTAAATGCTTACCCTCTGATGTAGTGTAGCTGTCATCTGCTACAGGGGTTGTCATATCCTCATCGGCGTAAACCTCAGATGCCTCGTCCAATTCGCCGCTGTGGTGAAGGATGCCTTTATCAGTTACTGTTTGTTTGTTGATCACTTTCTTAAAAAAGTTCATCAGCTTGTCTAAAACCGAAGCCGTTTTTTCTATTAGGTCTTTGTTTTGAATGTTCATTTTAGGGTTTTGATTTTTACTTAAAAGTTTGTTGATGCAACGTTTGTATACAGGTGGGATGCCGGTTGTGTATGCCGTTATAATACTGCTATTTGTAACCGCGGGCTGATAATCTTCAATGCGGTCAATAAAACCAAGGTCTAGCGCTTGTTCTGCCGTCATCCAGGTTACAGAGTTTATGAAGCTATTAATTGTGGCCACATCGAGTTTCGTTTTGTCTTTATATATTTGTGCCAGGCGAGATTGAACAACATTAAGCATTTGAACATCTTTTAATAGCTCGTCTGCGTTGCCGCCAGATCCAATCATTGGCTTATGGATCATAAGCAAAGCATATTTGCTCATTACTATTTGATGCCCGCCCATGGCAACTATAGATGCCGCCGACGCAGCCAAAGCGTCGACATAAGTGGTTACTTTACCGGGATATTTCTTTAACATATCGTAGATCGCAATGGCGTCGAAAGCACTGCCGCCAACTGAACTTATATGCACGTCGATATCAGTACCTGCTGCCTGCTCTAATTGAGAGCGGATAAAAGCTGACGACAACTCGCCCGAGCCAATACAATCTGTTTCGGTATCATACAGATATATTTTAAAGGTTTGATTCATTTTAGTTGAACTATTTGTTTTGATGATTAGCCGACAGGCTGTTGGTTTCGAACAGTCGTCAGGTTTGACTGAACCATTTCCCTTTTGGGAACACTACAAATATCGGGGTGTATTTTGATAGTTTTCGTGAAGGTGTTTTGTCAGTACCGTCATAATGATTAGAATGCCAATCGGCATAATTTAGTACTCAAAATCTTCCAATTCTGTAGGATTGAGTAAGTCTTCGGCTTCATTAAAACATTGCAATGCACGCCAAATGGTCCGCTTGTCTTTATTAAATTTAAACTCGGCTTCCAATACGGCTTTGTTTTTGGAAAGACCCCGGGTTTGCATTTGTGCATGTATCCACAAATAGATTTCGCGGTAAGAGAAGATCTTTTCTGTAATGAAGCCGGATTGGTAAAGTTCAGAAAATACGCCGTCGTCAAACAGGGCGTTTGCTAAGTTGATATTCATATTTTATAAATTAAAGAATTCAAAAACTAATCGAGAAGGACCATATTCCAGTTTGGCTATAGGTTAACCCTGTTAACTGTTTGCGCAAGGATGTTTTGCTGATTGTTAACGTCTTTCACGTCGACATAGATAGGGGGGAAATTATTGATCATCTGGTAGGCCAAAGTATTGGCCAGATCGCGGTGATCTTGTATCGGTTGATTGTAATAACGGTTGGCATTACCACCATCAGTAAATATACCACCAATTGCATAACCGCGGCCTGGGTTGGGTATCGAAAAATCGCGCCCGCCGTGCGCCACATTTATGGCGCTTACCAGGTTGCGTGCCCAGGGGTTGCGCATAGCTTCAGAAACTACCACAGCTTCGCCGCTGCGTAAGTAGGCGTTGGTGTTATCTGTACGGCTATACCCAGGTAAGATTGCGCCCCGGCCGTCTGAAATGTATTGCCCGCCTTGGGCAAATCCGGGCTTTTGCTTAATAATTGCGGCTAAGTTAGATGCGCCTGCTGCAGCTACTACCACAGTTTCTGCTATGGCTTTAGCCGTGCCAATAATTGGAATGCCTGCACTTGCTGCCCATATACCCATAATGGCACTTTTGGTATCAATGATCACTTGCGCGGCGGCCGCTGCCTGGTGAGCTTTAAAAGCTGCTCTGGCAGCAACGGTATTTTTGCCAAAAATGGCAGTTACGGCTCCGGCAACAGAACCCAGGGCCTGAACGTATTTACGTTGGGTGGTAACCTCGTCTTCCTGTTTCTTTTTATTGAGGTCTTTAATGCTGTTGGTATGGTCTTGCTGCAGCTTTAGTGCTTTTTGCTTGTACTCTTGCTCTATTTTGTAAGTAGAGTCGCCGCGTAGTTTGGCAGCTTCTATATCCTGGTCGTATTCGAGTTTTAGAAGCGCTTTCTTATCATTAAGTTCTTTATCAAAGTCGGGCGCTTTCTTGTTGGTCTTGGAGTCATCGTTAATTATCTCGCCTTCTAAAAAGTCTTTTTTATCCTTTAGGTCGAAAGTGTTTTGAAGCGCTGCTTTATCTTGAAGGTATTTTTTATCAACCGCAAGCTTTTTATCAGCTGCTTCTGTCTTGATCTGCAATGCCTTTGCCGATTGGGCATTCAGATCATCAAGCTCTTTCTGAGATAATTTTCCCTCGTTTTCTTTTTTTAAATTTTCTGCATCAAATATCACTTTAGTTGCAGCACTTTCTGTGTCTGATATTATTTTTAGCTTTTGAACCCTCTCATCGTCCAGTTGCTTAAAAGCTTGCGCTTTAGCCGTTTTAACACCTTCAGTACTTATACTTTCTAGCTGCTGCTGGTAAGTGGTCAATTTGTCCAGGTCTTCTTTTGCAAATTTAGCATGGATGCTTTTAAATGTAGCAATACGCTCTTTTTCAATTTGATCTAAGGTTTTAGAATTGCCGCTATGCTGATTTTTCAGGTTGTCAAAATGCTGTTTAGCCGCTTCTACCTCTTTGGCATAGCCATCTAACTGCAACAGGGCCATCCGCTGGATAGATTCTTGTTGTACTTGACGCTCTCCGTCAGCCTTTGACAATTCATTTTTGCCAGTAAAGCTTGATTTAACTTGACCTTGATGCAAGTCTTTTCCTGCACTCAAAATCACAGTTCCAAAATTTTTAAATTTCTCGTTTATGTCTTTACCCAGTAACGAGTTTTGTTTGTTAAGGAGGATAGTATCGGACTTTAAGTCGGCAATAATTTTTTGACTTTTTTTGATTTTCTCTATTTGGGCGTCAATTTTTTGACTTTCGCTCAATGCTGATTCTTCACCAAACGGAATACTCGCGTAAGTATTGAATAAGTCATCCATTGTTTTTTTTTCAGCCTGAAGTTTTGCAAGGTTTTTGGTTTCCTCTATAATTTTTTGATCATTATCAGATGCTCGATTTACGTTGGTCGTAATATTCTTTTTATGTTCCTGAGCTTCAGAAACCGCTTCCAGTTGCTTTTTTAAATTTTTATAAGCCTCGGCCGCCTTGCCGGCAACTATCGCCTCATTACTCATCCCTTTAAATGAATCAGGAAACTGCTTTCTTAACAAGTCTGCAGCTTCGAGGTTCCGCTTTCTGGAAAGTGTTAAGTTTTGCGTTGCATTGTATACAGCCGTGATGCTGGTTATTTCTGTTTGCGCCGCCTTTTTTCCGTTAAGTTGACTTTGTATAAGGGCATTTGTAACGATCTGGTTATCCTTCAAAGCCTTCGTAAAAGCACTTAAAGTAGTCTGTCCTTTTATCAAATCAGCAATCCAATCCAATAGTTGACCCCATAAGTTATGAGTAACGTTGTGCCAACAGATATCGCGGTATTCCACGAGAGCATCCCCGACGCTAACTGTGAAAGCACGCTAGCAGGTTTACCACCCTGGCTTGCTAATTCTTTATTTTGCTTATTTAAGTTCATCATAGACGTGACTACATCCGGAAGAACTTTTGCAATACCGGTCAATCCGGATTGCATACCGCTTGTAAAATCGGGTATTGCTTTATTTATTTCATTGAGGGATTTTTTTAAGTCGTCCACACCCGACGTCATAGAGCTTAGCTGCTTTGAAAGATCATCTGCCATAATATGAATATAATGCCAAATGGCATATTTTATATGATTTTAAAATTCTTGTTTTGACTTTAATTAAATGGTGGTGTCTGATGGAACGATGTAATAATGGCCTTTTTCCAAAATATAGCCATCAGGTATTTCCGATTCCCCTTCAATAGTTTCTAAAAAAGGACCGTGGTTCAGTTTTATATTAAAAAAATTGCGGTAATGGCTTATTTCATTAACCTTTATATCCAATTTTTCGGTTCCTAAATAAATACCAATTGCGCTACCTCGATGTTTTCTTAAGCTATCGCAATTAATAATTAAATTCGACACCACGAGGTAAGGTTTATTTGAAGTATTCAAATATTTATCCATCAGAGACTTTTTCGACAACTCTAAATTCATTGTGTCAATGTCAGAATTTGTTATAGGTCTTATGAGTTGAAGTAAATAATATGTCTTGTTACCAGTATCGGCTAATATTTTGTTAGATAAGTAAATTTTCATACCTCGTTTGAGGTTTTCAACGTTTTCTATTTTCTTAGAATTTGTATATCTGCAGCCAAATAAATATATAACTGTTAATAGTATTAAGCCAAAAGTGCTGATAAATTTTGTGGCAGCATTTAAAGCAATATTTACACGCATGTTACTAAATTTATTGGTAAATATAATAAGCCTTTTTAATAATACAAGCTATGAAAGATGCTTGCAAGTTAATTTTTTGTTACTGCAGAATAAGGGACGTAATAAAACTGAGTGTCAACTTCATATCCTTTTGGGATTTCTGAACTAAACAAGCTATCAACTTGTGTGAATCTTTTATCAGCCTTAAACGCGTAAAAGCCCCCCGGAATAAATTTATCACGGAATTTTCCATATAATACCGCACTCTTTTCGTAAGAGCCAATACAACGTGTCTTATATTTGCGTAAGCTATCAAGGCTTACACCGTATGGTATTAACCCGGCTAATTCACGATCATTTCCATCCCGTGATTTAAACTTAGCGAAAAATGGTATGACTATTCCGGAGTCTGGCTTAGAGTAAATTTGCTGCGAGATATATAACTTGTCGTTTTTGCTGAAATGGTCTGCTTTAAAAATATGATAGTGTATAGTTATCAATCGCCAATTAAAGTAGACTACACTTACTATGGCTATGACAAGCATTACACCAATTGTTTTAGTTAAATGTGTTTTCTTGAACATTTTTCTAGTTTTAATAGTAAATATTTAAGTAATGTGAATTTAAGGTCAGGAATGCCATACATAAGCCTTTATGTTGGTTTCAAGGGTCTAGTTCAGCGGTTGTTAAAACTATAAAAGCCGTTACAAATACTCAAATTACTTTTGTCATATGCTAATTTTATTGGTAATAATAATAGATAAAATTCAAAAGTCAAAATTTCTATCCCAATTTAATTAATTCAACTTTTGTTGGTTTCCCTTTTTGCCAGGCATCGATCTTGTTGATATAAAAGTAAGCACCGTCTTGCCGGAGGTAAACCGGAATTAATAAATCCAGCTGCGCAATATCAAGTGGTGTGAGCAGGAATAACCGCACCACTTTTTTGCTTTGTTTTAATATCCGCTCTAATTCAGAATAATAACGTTGCCGCAAATTTTCAAATTTTAAACTATCCGGACGGTCTTCACGATGAAAGTAGGGTACTGCTACTACGTCATTGTTTAGCGTCCGGGTGTTTGGGCCGTCAGTAAATGATATGTTTTGCGCGTTAATAGTTTCCAATACTAAAATTCGCGGCTGGGTGCTAATATTGAAATCTGTATTCTCGTTACTGCTTTGATCTACTTTGTTAATCACCGCAATAGTGCCATTTATCCACGGGCGGTTTTGCGTTGGAGCGAACTGACTTTCAAAAAGATCTGTAGTTGCAGGGAGCGTAGTGTCAGCTACTTTAATTACACTGTCCGCAAATCCCGTGGGCAACACGCTATCATCTGCTTTATATTTCATGTTGTTGGCCTGGGCATAACCGCCTAACTGAAAGCTAATGGTCTTGCCCTGATCAATGCATTTCTCTGTCCAGTCATAAGCATTTGGTATATTATTCACAATATCGCGGAATGACGCGAAGGTTACCGTGCGGTTGGTATTATCTGTTTGGCAGATAATGCCAAATCTTTGCAAGGTATCTTTTAACAAGTCTTTCTGACCTATATCCGGGAAGATACGTTCGCATTGTATGGTGTGACCAAAAAGTACATCGCCTTGTTTATTGGTTACTGTGAATGTTGCACCGGGTGAAATTATACCTAATACGTTACCATCCAACAATGTATAGCCGCAAATTACTGTTTGACCTTTCTTAAAAGTAACATCTGCCGAAAGCTTTTGATGCAAATAATTTTTAGGTACAAATTTAGGCTGGTCTGTATCATGCGCATTGTAAACCACGTGGTTAAGCATATCGGTTGCCGGGTCGTAAAACTGGATGAATACATTCATCCCCTTGGTTTTTTTACCGCTTAGCTGTACGCCAATACTATAAGCGAACTCGACCGTTGCTACCATATCGATAGGCGCTTCGAACGCGAATGATGACGTGTTGAACGAATGCGACGGATCATCGTCTACCGCCTGGAAGGCAATGGTATTTTCATGGCCGCTGTTAGATGTTTGATATGCGCACGTTTGCGGCGCTGTACTATGCACAGCTATAGAATAAACGTTGCGCTGATTTTGAATATTCGAACCATGCGCGAAGCTGTCATTTGCGAATTGGACTATCAGTTTTTGATAAAGAGGATCAGACAGTAGCGAACCCTGCGCTTTGTAACCTGCATTACCTACAATAATATCAATGGCTGTCTTTAAAAAGAATCCCGGGCGAAGGTAACGTACATCAACAGGCTGTGTGGTATCTGTATCTACTTTACCATAATCAACAACAGGCCATATCCAGCCCTTTGTTTTTCGTTGCGAATTAACAACGTTGTCTAACGTCCAATCATGATTGTAACTTTTAAAAGGCAGTTGCGCACCGGTTGTAGTGGTGCTATCGCCCATGTCATAAATTTTTGCGTCTATGGCATCAAAGAAATCTACGTTCCCCGATAAGATGGTCATGTTAGCAGCATCTTGCTCAATGCTGTTTAATTCGGCAGTACCGTAAGGAACGGTTTCGATACCATCTTGAATGATGCGAGCTTGATATTGCTTGTAAGGTGCGTCTGTGCAAATAGCTACTTTATCGGCAAAGCCGAGTATTATGCGGTTGCGTTGGGTAAGCGGCAGTTTAAACTGATTAGAGGTGTTGCCCTGCTGATTCCTTACTTCTGCCAGGTTATTTATTTGGAAGGTGAGCGCGATGGGGCTATCGTCGGCAAGGTCTACCAATTCCTGATTGATGTATAATTGAAGGTTGTGCATTATCTTTTAGTTGATGGACCATGGTTAATGGTCAATAACATTACTGGCTTTGTATATTCTTAGATGGCAGGTTAAAGGTTACGCTAAATGCATATTGGCCATAGCGTGTCTCATATTCCACAAATGTGGCGGTATTAAGTACTACGGTTTGCCATTTTACAGGCGACTTGCTGGTCAATATTTGAACCTTCGGCGAATATTTAATAGACTGCAAACCTTTTATATCTGCTATGGAAAGATCTTCGGCCATGACCTTCATCTTCTCGCCGGCGCTTTTGCTAATTACTTCTTCTATGCCTTGCTGGGCCTCCCAATCGGCAACAAAGTTTTTTATGATAACAGCATTTTGCACGTCGAGCGTTACTTCCTGGTTGTAAACAAAGCGATAGTAATTCCAGGAACCGGTAAGGCCAATCCAGCGCAGGTAAACAGAGCGGTCATCAACAGCGTTATCAATTTGCAGAGTTTGCGTTTGGGTAACGGCATGACTCCCTGCACTATCTGTGTATTTGAGTACGATAGTCATGAAAGCAGCCTGCGGTACAAGTGTCGGATTTATAAGCAACCTATTAAGGCCCAATTCATCGGGCGCGATGCTTACCGGCGAAGTTACCGCCGTGCCATTCGCTATAATAAATCGCGAACTGTTTGCTTGTAATAAATAGCTGTTATTATTTGTCAGTAAATACCCTGTAGAACTGCCAGTATTTAAAGGCTGGCGGTTAATATCCAACAATGTTAACTCGAAATAGGGATTTAAGCCCAGGAGGTATTCACTGTATATAAAACTAAGATCGAACGGATAGCCGGCGCTGTAGGCAGGTTCGGTAAAATCTGTTACCCAAGCTGCTAAATCATTTGGATTACTTACCGATTGAAAAGGTACAAACGCTGCCATGTTACCGCTATACTTTTGCCCTAATTGACGGGCGGTATAAGTAATGAAATATGGATGGTCAATGATTACCCATTCAGATTTGTGTTCCGTACCCGCAGCATCTGTCCAACATTCGCGGTAACTGATGTTGTAGCTGGCACTTAGGTTGCTATCCCTGTAGCTTATGGCGTTATAAGTGCAGTCATCTTTCGCAACAAGCAAACTTTGCAGAAAACTGGACAAGTCAGCCTGCACTTTCCCGGTTTTGTCTGGCCTGTTTTGCGATACAATGGTATTTGCGCGGCCGCTTAATCTATCCTGATACGTAACCGTAGTTTCGATCTTATAGTAACCAAAAATGCTGTTGACATTTACAAACCCCAATGTTTGCGTTGAGGATTGGTAGGGAATGTCGACCAGTAGAGCATTCGTCTGCGCTGAGATAACACTATATACACCATCATAAATGCCGGCATTGATGTAGATTTGCTCTTTGGGCTGTACGCTGCCTACATAACCGTTTATGGTAAACAAGGTGCCCCCTTGGTTGGCGTAGTCAGTAATGGCGGTTATTTCCAGGTCACGGCGCTGATAAGAAAAAACGATGGGATTGAAGACAGCATTCCATCTGGACACATTGCCATTACCCAAGTTTACAGATGGGTCGCTAATCAACAGGTTACGGGTTGCGTCTAGTGTAAAATTGTAACTGGCACCGCAGCCATTGGCATCTGTGATCCACGCGGTGTAACCGCCGGCAATTAAGCCTGTAAAAGTTGCGGATGTTTGAAAGTGCTGGTTATCCAGGCTGTACATAATGGGTCCGTAGCTGGAAAAAGCGTTCACCGTAATTTGCCCGTCTGCAGCCCCGGGCGCTGATTCCTTTTTGTTTACAGCAACTGAATCGATATGCGCGTCGCACGTAAGCGGTAGCGGATTTGCAGCCGGTGCACCAACGTTTGTTACAGTGAAATAATGATAGTCTGCTATCTGTCCGCTTTGGGTACGGGTAATCACCCCGCTGTAGATGCGCAGGTTCATACCCGGAACGTTATAAAGGTCAGAAGTTGCCGGAGTTGACATAAAATCCGACCGTACTGTTACCGTAGCATTGTTCCCATTCGCAGGGTTGCCGTTTTCATCAATGATCTCGATAAATACGTCAGCGATATTATAAGTGCTTCCGGAATCATCAGTATGCGATCGCTGGTTGGTATATGTAATTTTGGCTTGTATGCTCATTTTTGATAGTTCATGGTTAATACATAGAGGTTTACCGCAACTGAAAAAACCTAGTACACCTCGAAGTACATGGTATTCAGCGTAAGTGTAAGGCCTACGCCGGTAGTGTTTACATCGTACTTGTTGTACACCGGGACGCACCTAGCCTTCTCGCCGTGTTTGATCTTAAAATACCGGCCCTCACCTTCGCGGTAAGTGGTAGCCTTAACCAAAAACTCATTTGCCATGCGTAATGCCTGGTTTACATATATTTCATTATCAGCCGTGTATTGGTCAAATTCTGTCTGATACAAGAATTCGAGGTAAAGGGTGAAAGTGTTATCAACCGACCCGTTATTACAGGGATTGACTACGATATTCTGCAGCGGATGCATAAACACGCATGGGAAAGTTTGATCGTCTGCCAGAAGGTTAAGCTCTTTTTGCGTTCCGTAAAGAAAAGCCGGTTCTGCCGTTAGGCTTCGCGTTATAGTTTCTATTTGGTTTCTAATGGGCATTTTATTAGTTAATTAGTTATTAGGTGTATTTTAAGATCTGATGTTGGAAAACCGGTGTTCGCTGGTCATCATTTGGTGTTGAGTTCCATGTACCGTTTTTGATATTCTGCCTCCGTTTTGTTAAGCAAAAGTTTGGTGAACACCACATTATAAGGCAGGTTTAATATCTGATGCCATTTGGTAACATCGCCGCCGGCAAGAGAATTTACTGTGTTAACATACCCGAACTTTTGAAACTGCTTAATGCCAGCCTTTTCTTCCAAAGCAGTTGCACCCGATGCCAGCAACTTATTTTCGGTTTCGATAAGTTTGGATAGTTCAAAAAAAAATATTTGGCAATCGGCAGCGCATCAGTAAACGGCAACCTCTTTACAACTTTAATAAATTCTTCAGCTCTGTACTCGTTGTATTCTCGTCTTGTAACCTTTGAATAAAAATAGTGAGCCAGTATCATTGCACACGCCGAAAGCGAGGGGTTAAAACTATTCTTCCAATCTTCTTCGCCATGCATTTCAACGTGCTTATTTATTTCCTCAGTGATCAAGTCGCGTGCAGCCATAAAAGCTCCTGCAGGCTCTATCGCCAGGTTAGTGATCACCGCGATATCTTTTGGGCTCCCATCAACATCAAAGCAAACTGTTTTGGGCAGGCTGTCGCTATCGTAAGCCGCACGGATCTGCTCGGATAGTTTAGCGATGTGGACGCTAAAATGATGCAGGTCTGCAAAATCTTTGATAAGCCTGATCTGGGATAATGGCGTTCCTGATAGAATGCTGATGGCATCCAGGTCGTTCATTTGCGTCGTCGACTGTAATGCGATCAGTTGCCCAAGGCTTATTTCCCGGATAGTTTCAGGAATGCTGACCTGTAATTTGCCGCCGGTGGTTTTAAATGTTTTTGTGATCATTTTTATTAGAAGAAGTTTTGAATGTAATGTGGTAGCGATGCTTGTTGCCTTGGCAGCATGGACCTTGTTTTGCCGGTGCTGCTAATGGTAAGTTTGTTTAGTGCTACATATCGCAGCGGGTCTATCAGGTGATTGAAAGTGTCTATGGGTTCATTGAGCGCCCTGCCATTCATATCAATTTTCCATTGGTAGCGCATAAGTTCTTTACGCAGGTTAGTGCTGCTGCGGGTGATGTTTAACTTATAGCGTTTCAGCACGTCTATGGAATTTTTAATACTGTCGGCGCCCTTTTTCGCGGCCGCTATATTCCAGCCTAACCGCCGCAATTCTTCTATCGACTTAGGTTCCGCGCTGTCAGCAATTATGAGTGCTGCCTTGCTCATTCCCAATTGCATAAAACGCTTTGATACGTCCTGGTTAGTTAACCCGGTCTCATAGAACAGTTCATCTATCCACAATTCGCCATCCTGTTTATACACAGCTACCAGGCCTGTCTCGTCATTGGTGAAACCAAAATCCAGACCATAGGCGATAAGCTTTGCATCTGACGGAATTGAATCGCACATCTCCCAATCGGGAAAAATCAGGCCTGTAAGTTTACCGGTAAGGCCGCGGGCGTATACCTTCCAAAGTTGTTCGTCATGCTGTTTAAGGCTTTCTATCTTTTGGCGCATCTGCTCATCTAAAAATGGATTATGCCGATGATCCGAAATGATCAATTGTACGCCCTGTTTGCCTTTAAGCTGCTCATGTACCCAAAACGCCGAATTAGGATTATAATCGATAAATACGCGTTTGGACGTGCGTAAGGCAAGTTCAGTGTAAATTGGCCAGTTAATTCCATTAGCCTCATTTACAAATAAATAATCCCGCTTGCCCGACTTTGCATCTTGCGCATCGCCATAACTTTTAAACTCTAAAATAGAGCCATTTTGAAACTCGAATATCCTGTCGGTCTTGTTATAATTCTTGATGTGCCCCTGCAACTGGCTTGAGCCGCTAACAATGTTTAGTGCATCGCGTAAAGCACCTGCCTTAAGATTTGGTATATCCTGCCCGGCTACGGTAAGTACCAATTTAGGCTGCTCTGCAGCCAGGCAAAACAAAACTTGTAAAATAGCATACGTTTTCCCGGAAGATGTACCGCCCTGGTTAACCACCACCTGTGCCTCTGACTTGTAGTTTCGCTCAAATAAAACCCCTGCTTTAAACATTATAAGATCACCTCACTTTCTGTCTCTGCAGGCTGCATGCCCGTTGCTATCAACTCTATAATGACATTGCCATCAGGGGTTAATACGGAAACAGGTTTATCTGCCCAGCCCATAGTTTTAAGGGCGAAAATTGCACCTGAGGAGGAGGATCCGTGCAGTTTTTTTTCATACTCCGCCTCTATACGAAGTCTCGCGCGTTTTAAGCGGTTTTTAAATCTCCCTTGCTCTTCATACTTGTCAAATTCGTCACGACTGGCAAACCCAAGATACCATGCAAGCCCGGTTAGGGTAGGAGGTTCGGGTTCGCGCAGCCATCGCTTCTCTTCAACTGTCTCGGCTGTATTTTTTTTGCCCGGCATTTCTACGATCTCAAATTCACCTTCTACGTATTTAAAGTATCCGTTTATGCATTCCTGTAACGACCTGCCTGAATGAAAGGCGTAAATTTTGCCATTTATGTTGTATATGCTATTTGGCATAATCTAGTCCCGAAAATAAGTCTGTTTCTATCAGTTGGGTTAGTAGTTTTTTAAGCAAGGATTCGCGCGCCCATTGCTGTTCAATAAAGGTTGCATCGTTATTATACCATGCAATAGCTTCGTTTATGAGCACATTGGTTTTGTAGAGGAACTTTTTATGCGGATGCATCAAAACCGTTTCATAGCTGTTTAATCTTTCGGCGTTGATCACCTTAGCGAATTGCTTTAAGGAAATTTGCAATTGCAGGCATTCGTCCAGCGAATTTTTAAAATCTTGCTTGTCCTCCAGCCACACCGTAAGCACCTCTTCATCAATCTCGTGATCGGCAATGGTGATGCGACTGTAATTAAAGTCGACAGAGACAACCAGCCACCAAAGCTCGTTCCTCAGTTTTTTTGGAATTTTTACCAGGTAGTCCATATTATGTTTCATTAGTTCGTTAGTTAATTAATTAGTTATCAGGTACAGCTGTTGAATTTTAGCCGTTTTGCCGTCCGGTAAGAAACGAGTACCGTTCAAATATTTTCCTCAAAAGTGGGATACCAATGGGGTATGTATTTCCTTATAGCCGCGATCTCTTCTTTATATTTTTCACAAGCAGATTTGTATGCTTTAAGTCGTGTTCGGTTGTCTCTGTTACGGCTGTTTTTCCGTACAGTAAGAGCATCGCCGCGAAATGCTGAGTATACAATTTGCATAACAATCTGTGATTTGAGTTGTAAGTAAATATTTCTTTGTATGTTTACTGAAGACCTACAATGCAAATATACAGATAATTCTGTAATTGCAAAATATTCTGTAAAATATTTTTTTGCAATGGAAGAACAACGCGTAAACAAGATCAAACACATAAGACCCGAAACGCTTGAATTTATTGTTTTATACCATCAATTACGCGGAAAGGCGTTTAATGGTAACGCGGAACTCGCTGAGATCCTGGGTTTCAATTCGCCCAGCTCAATTACAGAAATAATAAAGAACAGGCAAAATATCGACCCAGATAAATTCAGAACTTTTAAAGAAAGATATAAAGAATTTATTGCAGGTGAAACTGTGCCCGAAGAAAAACTTGCAGTAGAGAAAAAGAATTTCATCGGTATTCCGATGTACGAGATCATCGCTACAGCAAGCGGGGTTGAAGTATATAATGACGTAAATGACAGCCAACCCGTAGGGCATATGAATTTCCCCGGTATAGAGGATTGCGATTTTGCGTTGCCCGTATGGGGACATTCAATGTACCCTTATCTTGAAAATGGCTGCTGGGTAGCTTTGAAAGTGATCAGCGATAAGAAAATTTTGCCTGGTGAGGTGTACTATATAGAATGGGGCGACTACCGTATGTATAAACGGCTACTGGCCAGCGATAAAGATGATGAAGTAATAGCCCACTCTGACAATACTACAGAAATGATTGGTAACCGTTTAAAATACGCGCCGTTTGTGATCAAGAAATCCGAAATCAAAAAGTTGTGCCTTGTAAAAGACATCCACAAAAAACACAATCACTAAGTTCTAACGGATCAGCCCTTTAATTACGGTAGTTAAATTATCGATATTAAAGGGCTTCTCGATATGCCCGTCTGCACCGCAGTCGTTAGCGATTTCGCTCAGACCAGGCACCGCGGATATGATTACTATCGGAATATGCCTGGTGGTTTCTTTAGCCTTAATTTCTTTACAAAGACTACTGCCCTTTACACCCGGCAATAATTCGTCAAGTAAAATAAGATCGGGGTTGATGTTGTGCAGGTTGTTGACAGACGATCCATCTGTGCAGGAAACTACCTCATAGCCTTCCTCTTCCAATAGGTACTCAAGGATGCTCATGATCTCGGCGTTATCTTCTATAACCAGTATTTTCAAAGGCTTGGTTGTAAATTTTAGTAATAATACAAAAATTATCTTATTTCTCAAATTAAACTTTTGAACAAGATGGTTGCATACGTTCCTGCAATAAAAATTATGTAAGCAATAATTTAAATTAATCTATAATTGCCTTTACAAATTTTGCACTGGGAAATGGACAAAACCGACGACGCTGTTATAAAACGTTTAAAGGTAATTGTAAAAGACAACGGCGGCCAACTTGCACTAGCCGGTGCAATTGGCGTAGACCAAGGTTTTATTAGCAAAGTGGTAAATAGGAAGCAAGAGATAAGTTATTACCTGATCCGCAAACTTTGCTTTCAGCTTAAATACTCGCCCGAGTGGCTAATCTTAGGTACCGGTGAAAAGAAAGTAACCAAACAAGCCTCTGCCAAACTTATTACAGAAATACAAATGCTGCGCACAGAGGTAGACATTTTGCACGCGCGTATGAAAGCGTATGAAATGGAGTTGCGCGATTTGACCGGTCATGCAGACCAGAACAAGCAAGCGGGTTGAATTTTAAGCCGTTCTCTTTTTCTTTAACGTAAGCACCGTGATCTCTGGCCATATACCCACACGGCCTGAAAACGCCAGGAACCCAAAACCACGGTTCACGTATAAATAACGGCCATTGTTTTCTGCAAGTCCGGCCCAATCGAGATAACGATATTGTACAGGGCTCCATCTAAAGCCTGCCGTCTCTACGCCAAATTGTGCGCCATGTGTATGGCCGGCTAAAGTCAAGTGAATTTTTGTTGGATTAAACCTAACCTTTTCTTCCCAGTGAGTAGGATCGTGGGAGAGGAGGATCTTAAAAGCTTGCGGGTCAACGCCGCGCATGGCTTTGTCTAAGTCGCCGATTTGTATAAACCCGCGCCCCCAGTTCTGCACACCGATAAGCGCTATTTTTTGGCCGTTTTTCTCCAACTCAACATTTTCATCAAGCATTAGCTTATAATCTAATTTGCCATGTTGTGCCTTAACCTTAGCCAGGTTTTCTGCTTTGGCTACTGCGCTGTCCCATTGGATGTAATCGCCGTAATCATGATTGCCAAGGATTGAAAATTGTCCAGAAGGCGCTTTTAACTGATTAAATACATTAATGTAAGGCTCTATCTCCCAGGCCGCGTTATTAACCAGGTCGCCGGTAAAGACAAACAAGTCGGACTTTTGGTCCTGCGCTAATTTGACACCACGCCGTAGGGCATCAATGTTATCAAAACTCCCGGAGTGTATGTCTGAGAGTTGGGTAATAGTAAACCCGTCAAAGGCCTCGGGCAGATCATCAAAATAGATAGTTTGGCGGTGAACTTTGTAATCATACTTACCCCTGAACATGCCGTAAAGCATGCTCGCAAAAGGTATAGCAGCTAAAAGAACTGCCAGTTCGCTGATGAATTTCCTTCTTGTCGGTATGTACGGTTGAGACTGCTGCCCCTGCGGTTTGCCAATGTTTCTAATTACGCCTGTTACAGTCCGGCCGGTGTCGCCAAGAAATAACACGATGATAAAAACCAGCTTGGTAACAAAAAAAGTAAGGAAGAAACTTAGCACCCATTCATGAAACGGCGTCATCCCTTTGGCTGTGCTAAAACTGCCAAAGCCGCCAACAAACAAAATGATCAGCCCTATTGAAATAATGAGGTAGGTGTAAATAGCAATAAGCCGGTTGCGCTGCTGCCAGTCTGCCGCAAGGGTTTTAATACCCGAGCATACATACCAATCCATCAATAAACTAACTCCGGATAAAATAAGAAAGAAAATAACGAAACCGCCTCGGTGCATACATTAAGTGTAAAATAAGCTACAACTGGTAAATACGTAGTTTGTTGACAAATAAAGTTAATTAAGGCCGCAAACTGTACCGGGCGTATAATTTATTACTTTCGCCTTAAATATGGCAGAGCTAAAAAACCGGTTCGACAGCATCATTTTTGACCTTGATGGCACCCTTTGGGATTCAACTGCTAACGTAGCCGAAGCATGGCAAACTGCAGCCGGGAAGGTAGACTATATCAAAGATGCGATCACAGTTGCCAGCGTACGCTCCATCACGGGCATGCCCTATGATGCGATTTTCGAGAAGTTGTTTCCAAAGATCTCGTCCGAACAGCGTGAAGAGTTTAAAAGCCTTGCGGCACGCCATGAATTGGACACATTGAATACAAAAGGCGGCGACATTTATCCGGGTGTTGCAGAAACACTACAGTATTTACAGAGCCGGTACAAACTTTTTATTGTAAGTAATTGCCAAAGCGGTTACATCGAAAATTTCCTAAAGATGGATAACATGGCCGGGTTCTTTATAGGCCACCAATGTTATGGTACAAAGGGCCAGCAGAAATGGCAAAACATAACAGACGTTGTTCAAGACCATCATTTAACTGCACCGGTATACGTTGGCGATACTATGGGCGACTATAATGCCAGTGTAAAAGCAAGTGTGCCTTTTATATTTGCAGCATACGGATTTGGAGAAGTCAACGAAGATCAGCTGGCAACCCTTGATACCTTCGGCCAGCTGAAAAATATTTTGTAGTCTGTATAATTTGTTGAGATAAAAGCGTTTATTAGTAAAGTCATCACAATGTCATGCTCGTGGCATTAAGATTGCTCTGCTTAAGTAACTCGTTTCTATTATGGTCAATAAATTAACGCTTGGTGTACTTATAATGATGGTTGCCTTTATTGGCACAAGCAATAGAGCAAACGCTCAATCAGGTTCAGATCAGGTTATTGGCAACTGGATGTCTGCCGAAAAAAATCTGATCGTACAAGTTTACCGTGAAGGGGATGATTTTAAAGCCAAAGTAATTTGGTTTGATGACTCGGATGATCCCTCAAAGCCTATGGAAAGCCGCATAGATGACAGCAACCCCGATAAAAGTTTACGTACCCGCAAAATAATAGGCATGCAGGTTTTACGCAATCTGGCCTATAGTCCTTCTACTCATTCATGGGAAAACGGGATGATCTATGATGCTAAGAGTGGCCGCGAATGGAATGCGGCTGCATCAATAGACAAGGCCGGGATGCTGCGCGTAACAGGCTACTGGCACTTTAAATTTATTGGTAAGACTATGAAATTTTCTCGCGTAACACCGTCAGAGATAATGATGGTAAGCAGGTAACATAAAGTTTAAAACAGCAAAAAGCCCCGCGGAAACCGCGGGGCTTTTTGTTAATATCTGCGCCAAGGGCGGCGATAACCTCTATGCCATCTTCTCACATATGGGCGGCGTACGTAAGCCCTTCTGCGAACATATACATTTCTACGGCGAATTACAGGCCCGGTGCGCACCACTATGCGCTGTGTAACCTCTGTTGGTCGTGCTTGTGCACTTTCTGTACCGGCCAGCTCAAAACTTGCGGCCAGCATTAAAACTGCTAATAGTAATTTTATTGCTTTCATAAAGTTGATTTTAAGCTATAACCATTGTACTCGTCTTAAGTTTTGTAATAACATTGATAGAGAATTTTATGGTAGTTTAGCCCGTACATTTAATGGATATGGATACCCAATATTTTAAATCGTTCGCAGATATCAATGTAAAACAGATAGCACCTGGTTATCATTCAAAATTGATACATACCGGTACCAATACACTTAATTTTATCGACGTAGATAAAGGCGCGATAGTGAAACCGCATCAGCACATACATGAGCAAATGTCTTTTGTACTAGAGGGTGAATTTGAACTGACCATTGATGGCGAAGCACAGATACTAGATGCGGGTACTTTCGCAATTATTCCGAGCAACGTGGTGCACAGTGGTAGGGCCATCACCAATTGTAAACTGCTTGATGTGTTTAGCCCTGTGAGAGAAGACTATAAAAACCTGTAGCCGTGCCAATTCAAAAAGCAGTACTTGCTGATGCCCAAGAGTTGGTGGCATTAGTTAATAGCGCCTACCGCGGCGACAGTTCCAAAATAGGCTGGACCTGCGAGTCGCATTTGCTGGATGGTACGCGAGTCGACTTAGAAACAATGACTGGTTATCTCCTGGATACGAATGTTACTATTTTAAAATATGTAGACGACAGCAGTAAAATAAACGGTTGTGTGTATCTAGAGGTAAAAGGTGATTTCCTGTACCTGGGTATGCTAACAGTTTCGCCTTGGGAACAAGCCAAAGGCATTGGCCGAATTGTTATTAGAAGCTGATAATTACTGCAGGCAGCGTAAATTAAAAGCTATAGAAATAACGGTGATTACCTCTCGGCATGAGCTGATCGACTGGTATAAACGACGCGGCTTTTACGACACCGGCGAAAAGCGCGCATTCCCCATTCATCCTAAGTTTGGTGTTGCTAAACAGCCATTTGATCTTACTGTGATGAACAAAGATGTGTTTTAAGTGTATTATTACAGATTATTTGCTGACACGGCCTTTAATGAAATACCTGGTATACATGAGTACCGCTCATAAATTGATGAGCGAAAACGAACTGCTTGACATCCTGACGATAAGCAGGCAAAACAACACTGCCAACAAGCTTACTGGTATGCTGCTGTACGGCGAGGGATCCTTTGTGCAGGTCCTTGAAGGCGAAGAGACTGTGGTAAATACAGTATTCGATAGGATAGAGCATGACCCGCGCCATAAACATATTATCATAATTGCGTCGGGCAATCAAAAGCACCGCAATTTTACCGACTGGAGCATGGGTCTCAAAACTGTTAACCGCGATGTAATCAGCCAGTTTTCTGGTTTTAAAGACGTTTCCGGCAGTAATTTTAAAGATCTTCTAAATGATCACCCAGCCGTAATTGTACTTAAAACTTTCGCAGAAACTAATAAACTTACTTAAGCGGCCGCTTAATTTCATTCATTGCAAATACCTATATTTCGTGGAGTAATCCGATTCCATGAAAGTATTTCTGTCCGCCGCTTTTCTGCTGCTGTGCCTCAGTGCCACAGCTCAAACATTCACCAAATCAGACGCGCAACGTTGCGCCACCCGATCTAAAGCGGTAACTATCATCAGGGATAGTTACGGTGTGCCGCACATTTACGGCAAAACCGATGCAGATGTGGTTTTTGGTTTGATGTATACTGAGGGGGAAGACAACTTTAAAGGTGTTGAGCGGAACTACTTATACCAGTTGGGCCGCCAGGCAGAGGCCGATGGTGAAGACCGGCTGATAGAAGATTTGCAGATGAAGCTGATCGCGGATAGTACTGCAGCAATTCGAGAATACCGGACCAGTCCACCCTGGTTTAAAAGCTTATTGGATGCCTTTGCAGACGGCTTAAATTACTATCTATATAAGCATCCTGAGACAAAGCCACTAGTCATTAAACATTTTGAGCCCTGGTATCCGTTGATGTTCACAGACGGCAGTGTTGCGGCGACAAATTACGGCGACATTAACGTGAGGGAATCTGCCCAATTTTATAACAAAACGGTACAGAAACTGGGCGCGGCAGGTAAACCCTTTACGCGCGAGGTTGAAGACATAGCCGATAGGGTAGAACTAGGGTCTAACGGATTTGCAATCGGCCCTTCAAAATCAGCTTCCGGCCATGCTATGCTATATATAAACCCGCATGTGCCGTTTTATTTCAGGTCAGAAGTGCAGTTGGTAAGTCAGCAGGGCTTAAATGTATATGGCGCGGTAACGTGGGGCCAGTTTTTTGTCTACCAGGGATTTAACCAACATTGCGGATGGATGCATACATCGAGCTACGCAGACGTTGCAGACGTATATGCAGAGCAGGTGGCTCAAAAAGACGGGCAATGGGTTTATACTTATGCAGGTGAGCAAAAGCCGGTAACGGTTAAGAAGATTACGCTGGCTTATCTGAAAGACGGCAAACAAGAGCAAAAAACTTATCAAGGTTATTTAACTCACCACGGACCGGTGCTGGCCGAGCGCGAAGGCAAATGGATGGCGCTAAAGCACAATAACCGTTCTTACAACGCACTGCTCGAATCATGGCTCATTACTAAAGCAAACACCTTTGCCGAATATAAGAAGGCGATGAGTTTGCTATCGAATACCAGTAACAATACGGTATATGCCGACGACCAGGGCAACATTGCTTTCTGGTATGGTAATTTTATGCCACGCAGAAATGCTTCTTTAAATTGGCGTGAGCCTGTAGATGGCACTACGCCTGCTACAGAGTGGCAAGGTGTGCATGCGCTTGACCAAATAATACATGTCTATAACCCATCCACAGGGTGGATACAAAATTGCAATTCAACGCCGTTTACGTCGGCAGGCGCAGCCAGCCCGTTAAAAAATCAATACCCGCAATATATGGCACCAGATGGCGAAAACTATAGGGGGGTAACCGCTGCAAGATTGTTAGGTGCTGCAGGTAAACTAACTCTCGACGGCCTCATCAAAACAGGCTACAACCGTTACCTGTCCGCATTTGATGATTTGCTGCCGCCACTGTTCAAAGCCTTTGAGGAATATACCGGCGCCGATAAAAAGCAATTAGCCATACCTATAGAATTATTGAAAAATTGGAATAGAATTTCTGATACAACTTCTGTAGCCACCACCCTGGGTGTACAATATGCTGCGCAGCTTTTTAAACAATTACCAAGGGTAATGTCGACAGAATCTGGTACATATCAAACAGAGCGTGTACGCGCAATGATATCTTATGCCGGGCCGCAGCAATTTTTAAAAGCGCTTACTGATGCTGTTGATATCATCAGATCTAATAATGGAGGGATAGCCTGGGAGATTCCCTGGGGTCAAATTAATCGCTATCAGCGCCCGGATGATGGTAAATTTAGTGATAGCAAGCCCAGCCTTGCAGCGGCCTCTGTGGCCAGCACTTACGGCCAGTTGCCGTCATTTGTAAGCCGGCAAATGCCAGGTACGCAAAAATTTTATGGATATAGTGGCAACAGTTTTATCGCGGCTGTAGAGTTTGGGCCGCGCATCAAAGCTAAAAGTATCGAAACAGGGGGTAGTTCATTCGACCCTAAGTCTACAAATTTTACAGACCAGGCAAAAGGTTATTTAGATGGCAACTTTAAAGAAGTGTTATTTTACAAAGAGGATGTGTTAAAACACGTTCAGCGAACGTATCACCCATAATGATCTTCATTTGACTCGCAGCAGACAGGGGTTATGCGGCAATTTGGTTCTTAAAGCAAAGATTGAACAACTGCTTTATTTCCGCTCTTTTGGCTTTAGGACAGCGATTCACAAAATGCAGTTTGGGTTTAACAACTTTGGGCTTGCTGTAAGCCTGGTAGCCGGGATGTTCAACCTCGAAAAAATCATTATAGTTTGTCCGGTTAAGTTTGCTCATTTGCTGCACCAATTGACCAAATGTTAAGAGCCTTCTATAAAACGGGTTCATAGCGTTTAATTTTATTGACTATGAGGCAATTAGCGTGCCTAACCCAAAATTGCAATTTCAACAAATGTTTACTACAAGTGTTGATAACCTGCATGTTATAAAAAAGGCGTCAAAACCTGCTTTAGTTGAGCAGCCTGCATCACTCCGGACTGTCGCCAAAGATTTTTCCCGTTTTTAAATAAGATCAATGTGGGGACACCTTGCACATTATATGCCTGTGCGGCAGCAGGGTTCTTGTCTATATCTACCTTAACAATTCTTAAACTGTCGCCGGTCATGTCCTTTAATTGCTTCAAAATAGGGGCCATCATTTTGCAAGGGCCGCACCATTCAGCAGAAAAGTCTATCAATGTTGGTTGCTCTGTATTAATCAAATCTGCAAAAGTCGCCATAACAAAAATTTAAATAACAACTCCGTTGGGGCCAAATTCAACACCATTTTCTCCAACCTGTACGCTTTCGGCATATACATCATCATCTATAAACAACTTTTCATTGTCTATGCTAATGTGATGGTCACCCACCATAAAATCGCCCCGTATGCGTATAACTATAGCCTCACCAATGTTATGTAATTCATTCAGTACGTGGCTTGATAGCCCATCAATAGCTTCAGGTAAAATTTGCAGTATGTCTAAAACGGTGTTACCATGACTGTCTGTAATATGCACTTGGTTTGTAGTCACATCAACGTTATGGTTAGCTTGATTAAAGCTGTTTTCTGAGACATCTATTGCGGTGCCATTGACGCTTGAAACATTACTGCTGACACTTAGTGAGGTGGCGCTTTGCCCGTTTACAGCTTCGCGGTATGCGCTATTGATCTTAAGTAATTCAATCTCATTTCCGTCTAAAGTGCTGGTAATAATCGGCCTGTTTACAAAGAAAGCATTAGAGCCGAATAACAATGCGTATTTCATGGTGTAGTTGCTTTTGTTCACAATAAAAACAACTAGCAGGGTAAATGTTTATACAATTGAGAGATAATTCTTAATTTTAGAAAGGCTGACCCCATTGGCCGTTTATTGAAATAAAAATGACAACAAACGAGCAGTTAAGGCTCGACGCTGTCCGGAGGTTTCTGGACATCGGCGAGAGCATTGATAAAGATTTGGCTGATGTGGTCAATCTTGCTGCCGAAATATGTGAAACGCCAATCTCTCTTATCACACTAATTGATGCTGACACTGAGTGGATAAAGGCTGCTAAAGGAATTAATTCTGAGCCGGTATCCCGTACCCAAACTTTTTGTCAGTATACTATTCAACAGGAAGAGATACTGGAAATACCTGATGCAACTTTAGACGTTCGAGTTAACCATCTCGATGCTGTTGTTAATGATCCTAACATAAGGTTTTATGCCGGCGCCAGTTTGGTTACCCATGATGGTAACCGGCTTGGCTCACTTTGCGTACTGGACACTCAGCCCCGCAAGCTTACTAAAATGCAATGCAGTACGCTTAAGGTATTGGCAAGGCAGGTAGTGCACATCATGGAATTGAGCCGCAGTTTTGAAATATTACAAGAGCGGCATGAACGGGTTATCGAAGCTAACCGCGAAGCAGAAAGGTCGCAAATAGAGTTAAAAGCGATTTTCGATAGTTCAAGCGACTTATTCCTTTTATTAGGAAAGCACCTGGAGGCCCTATCATGGAACAAGGCGTTAGAAGACTATGTCTTTAAAGTAACAGGCCAGCAATTAAAGGTTGGAGATTTTATTTCTGAATATGTAGACCCTGCACTTCTTCCCAAATTTATACGATTTTACAGTGCTGCCTTAAAAGGCACACGTATTAAGAAAGAGTTGCGGGCCAGGCAGCACACACCAAACGCCGCGTGGATGGAAACATCTTTTATTCCGGTGCATACAGATGGTAAGATACTTGGTGTGGCCATTAACGCTGCTGATATAACCGAACGCAAACGCCACGAACAGCATATCAAAATTCAAAACGAGGCGCTAAGCCGTATAGCCACCATGCAATCGCACGAGATACGCAAACCTGTGGCAACACTGATGGGATTGGTAGAACTTATTAAAATGGATAGTAACAGTAACGATCCCGACTACACCTATTTAGACATGATCTCTGCTACAGTTAATGAACTGAATGAAAAGATCTGCGATATAGTTTCAGACTCTGAAACCATGCTGCATACAGAAATAGCCCACGTAGAGAAAGAAAATTAATTCTTGTCTATTACGAGCTGACTTGCTTCAGTAATGATGATCTCAGGCTTGCCTTTGTAATCAATAAGTTTACCGGTGATGCAAACTTTTTTATTCAGAAAGTAAGTCTCAGGTGCTTCGCTGAATTTTTTGCGGTCATCGCCTTTGATAACCACGGTCATGGTTTCGTTAGGGTGCGCCGACGTAACATCTAATAGCGTAGTTTGCGAGTTAGAAAAGAATTTGCCGCCCACAATTTTATCACATACCATAACAGTTTCATTTAGGTGTTTACCCGCGTCTTTTGATTCAATTTTGGTTTGAGCGAAAGATGATGCAGTAATTGCCAGAACAAGAGAAGCGGTTATAAAGAGAGCTTTTTTCATGTCAGTGTTTTGATGGGTTAAAATTAATTAATTCAGTTTAGTAAACGCGTTGATAAGCAAATTATTTGATCGCGGCGGGTAAAACGAATGCCGGTAACTTTTATCAAAAAAATTTAAACCCAAATATTCCTTTTGTGTTAAACCTATAACATCTACTAAAAACAAAGGAACATGAAAGATCAAACTAAAGTAATAGCCGCATTATTAGTGGGCGCCGCAGCAGGTGCTGCTATAGGCCTTTTATTAGCACCGGAAAGCGGTAGCGAGCTACGCGAAGACATTGCAGATTATGTAAATGATCTGTTTGAGAAAGCCAAAAACCAGGCTAAAACTACATCAGACAATGTAAAAGATTATGCAGGTAACGCTGTTGACCGCGCAAAAAACTATGGTAATGATGTGGTTGACCGTGCTAAATCTAAATTTAACGATTTGGTAGGCGATGCAGAAGATTATCGCGACGACGCTGTAGACACTGCACGTTCTAAAGCGAAAGACTACACTGAAAACGCGAAAGACAAAGTAAAAAGCACGGCTAACGATTGGAACAATTCAATTCAGCAAGCTTAAGCTTAAAAATAATGATTAACAGAAAAGGCCTCCTCAAGAGGCCTTTTCTGTTTTATGTAACATAAATGTTAGTATAACGCATTTGCGTAATAAGAAAACTTTACCGTTATTTGAGACAGTTATTTTAATAGGGGTATTAAATGACTATGAACGAAAGCCGGATTTGCAAGGTCCGGCTTTTTTTATGTTCTGTCGCCGAGGTATTCTTTGGCAATAGCATAAAAGAGCTTATCGTCGTCTTTGCTTTCGTCAAAGCATTCTTTCATCAACTGTTCTATTTCTGTATATTCTAAAATTGATGCTATCTTTTTAAGTATGCGGTATGATACCAGGTTAACATGCTCTACAAGTTGCAGGTGTAACATAATATCCATGTCGTTCACTACATGGATTTTTGGATCATTTCGGTACTCGCAAGCATTTTGGATCATGGTTTTCATCGGCGCGTCAAACTCTTTAGTTGGTGCAGATTTCAACATCGCAAACACAGCATCCATACGGTTCAGCTGACTTTTGACATCTCCTAATAGTTCATCAATAGCCAGTTCTAAAACTTTTAAAGAGGTTTCGGCCTTTACCCGCCCAAGGTTTTCTTTTAAATAACACTTACCGTCATAAATCTTATTAAGGTAATAGAGGAACAGGGTTTTTAACTCGTTGTGATCTGTTAATTGTGTGCCGGTGCTGATCATAGGGGTTGGTTGAATAATAGTTAATTAGGAACGGCAAGTATGCGTAACAAATATAAAAATACAAACCGTTACATTACTGGCCTGTTTACAACCCAGATATAGGCAGTAATGGCAAATTGGAACCTAGGTGATTTTGTGCGTTTTGTAGACGAGCGCCGCGAGGGTTACATAACCCGCATTTTTGATAACGGCATGGTTGGCGTTACCGGCGACGACGATTTCGAGATACCTGTACCGGCTAATAAGATCACTACAGTACACGGACACGGCACAAAATCTGATGACGATTTTTCCGATGCTGGTCAGCGTGCAACGCCCGAGGTCAATTTTGTTACTAAGGGCATTTACCTGGCTTTAGCAAACGATATTAAGGCTGCTTCTGTAATGCGGTTTTACCTGGTAAACGAAACGTCTTACCAATTACTGATAACGCTAACTACAGGCGCGGGTGACAAACAAAAAGGCGAGTTTGCGGGGATTATAGAGCCCAAATCCTTTAAGCAAATTTATTCGGCACAATTAGCAGACCTGCAACTTTGGCCCGCCATAAATCTTAACGTGTTGTTTTACACTGCAAGGGTGGACGATATTCCGAAGCCGATCATTTTCAATGAAAAGTTTAAAGCGAAAGATCTTTCAGGCACTAAAAAGTCGTTACCCCTGGTAGATAAAAACGGATGGCTGTTCAGATTGGACAATGAAGAATTAATTATCGATGCCGAAAAACTAAAGGAAAGTTTCTACAAACCCCTGGAAGAAAAGAGAGAAGTTGAAAAGCCGCAGTCGGAAATTGATCTGCACATAGAGAAGTTGCGGGACGATCATCAATTTATTGCTCCCGACCAAATACTGCAAATTCAACTATCGCATTTTAATAAAACCTTAGAAGCCGCCATAGTACATAACCTGCCGGATGTCACTTTTATCCACGGCACAGGCAATGGCATCCTTAGGCATGAGATCCACAAACAGTTGGGCAAAAACCAAAAGGTTGCCACGTTCATGGATGCCCGAAAAGAGAAATTTGGTTACGGCGCAACGCGGGTGTGGCTTAAATGATTATTCAGATCGCAAACTTTTTACCGGGTTTGTCAATGCAGCCTTTATACTTTGGTAACTAATTGTTAAAAGCGTTATCACTAATGTGCCTATGCCTGTCAGTGCAAATATCCACCATGACAATTCTGAACGATAGGTATAGTTTTGTAGCCAGCCGTGCATGAAGTAATATGCAAGAGGCATTGCAATAATGAATGATATACAAACCAACATCACAAAATCCGTCGACATTAGTTTCCAAAGATTTAACACGGTTGCGCCCAACACTTTGCGAACACCAATTTCTTTCACACGTTGCTCTGCCATAAAAGACGCCATACCAAACAAGCCCATGCAGCTTATGAAGATGGCGAATAATGTGAAGAACCCTGCTAATTTGCCAATGCGCTCTTCATAAGCAAACTTTTTATTATAGTTATCATCAGTAAACTGGTAAGTGAACGGGCTATCGGGATCAAAAGCTTTAAAGGTTTGCTCAATTTTTGCAACTGCTTTATGCGCGCTTATTTTTGGATTTAACCGCGCAACAACAACAGAACCCCGGTCGCGGCGCAGCAAAGCATAAATGGTTGGCTTTACCGGCTCATAGGGCGAAGACATTACCATATCTTTCACAACGCCTACAACAGTAAGTTTAGCAGTACCATTTGTTACTAATTCGCCTACAGGATGCTTAAAATTCATGAATTTCACAGCGGCCTCATTTAAAATAAGCGCGTTGCTATCTGTGGCAAGATCTCTTGACAGATTTCTGCCGGCAATTAAATTCCAGCCTGCGGTTTTTCCATACTCCGGCGTAATGGTTATGGTAGCAAAATCGTCTTGCAAGCCGGGTGCTTTACCGCGCCAGTCAAAACCACTATTGTTTGAATAAACATCTGTTAAAGGGCTGCCCGACTCTGCCATCTCTACGATAGTTCCCGAATTAAGAAGCTTATTACGCACAGCCAGAAAATTGCGGTGTATGGTCATGGTCTGCATGTCTACACTGATTACGCCTGTGCGCTCATAACCCACAGGCCGGTCTTTTGTATGCTGTACTTGCCTAAAAATTACAACAGTGCCGATAATGAGGGCGACAGATATGGTAAACTGCAGCACGACTAAAATTTTTCTCGGCAGCGCGGCTAAACGGCCAACTCTAAAGGTACCCTTTAAAACTTTTACAGGTACAAATGACGACAAGTAGAACGCAGGGTAACTTCCGGCGATAAGACCTGTTAACATGCTAAACACAATGCCCGCCATCCAAAAATAAATGTTAGCCCAAGGCATCGCAATGTGTTTATTCGCTACGTTGTTAAACCACGATAAAGCAAGCACAACCATCACTATGGAGATTATGAACGCCATGAAAGCAACCAGTACAGACTCGGTATAAAACTGGCTGATCAGCTGCTTTTTAAATGATCCCAAGGTTTTTCTGATCCCAACCTCTTTTGCACGTTTTTCTGATTGTGCCGTACTAAGGTTCATGAAATTAATGCATGCCAGCATCAGCACAAATAATCCGATCAGCGAAAACATCCATACAAACTGTATGGCACCTCCGGTATTCACCCCATTTTTAAATTGCGAATACAAATGAAATTTGCTCATCGGTTGTAGAAATACTACCGGTTTAAAAGAAGCACCAATCTTATCGCCCTGAGCAAGAATGTTTACAGCTTTTATATTTTTAATCTTTGCGCTTACTTTATCTAGGTCCGCGTTAGGATTTAGCTCAGCAAATATTTGAAAAGAGTTGTTGCCCCAACGGGTTTGCGCACCCTCTATCCATTTTTCTGATTTTAAGTATGCTGCCCAGGGTGCTATGAAGTTAACTTCGTCAAAAGTACTATTTGACGCAAAGTCCTTGTAAACGCCGCCAACAGTCAGTATAAAGTTGTTATCTAACTTCACGGTTTTGTTAAGGGGGTCTGTATTGCCAAACACAGCTTTGGCCGCCGATTGCGATATCAAAACTGTAGACTGATCATTGAAGGAGTTGCGCGTGCCGCTAACCATGTCTAATTTTAGCAAGTCGGGCGCTTCCGGCTGCATAAAATTACCTATTTCAATAACCTTTTTATCGCCGTAAGTTAAAATGTGGTCGCCGCTCCAACTGGAAAGCACCACATGTTTAAAGTCGCTTTTGTAGTCCTGTTTAAGCAGGTAGCCAAGCGGAATAGGCATGGCGGTTTGCGTACCCACCTCACCGTTAAAGGTTTGATGCTGCATAACCTGCACAAAACGGTCGTAGTTTTTAAAAGATTTGTTGAAAGAGACCTCGTCCCACACCCAAAGACTGATCAGTATAGTTACAGCCATGCCCACGGCCAGCCCAACAATATTGATAGTTGCATGCAGTTTGTTTTTTAAAATGCTGCGCCACGCTATTTTCAGGTAATTCTTTATCATGATGCCGGTCTTTTAAGTTGATAACAATAAATGCACTTAATAATTATGCCACTAACTTAATTTACTGTTATTCAGTTTTTTACGGAAGATTTTTTCGTTTGTGGTGTACGTTATCGAACAGTATACGTTCGGTTATAACACTTGGTAGAATTATTAAATTTACACCCCGAAAAACATTTTATTCGCATTTTTGCTCACATTGAGTTATGTACATTATTAGCAGCATCAAGGCTTTAACCATCTTTGCCACAGGCCTCTGTTTGATTTTTATATCGTCGGGCTTTAAAAAGCAAGACGACCAGCCAAACCAATTCAGGTTTCATACCGTGATCATTGATGCAGGCCACGGCGGTAAAGACCCGGGCGCGCACGGGGCATATTCAAAAGAAAAAAACGTTGCGCTCTCCATCGCTAAAAAACTTCAGGCCGCCTTAAACGAGCAAATGCCCGAAATAAAAACGGTGATGACCCGTACTACTGATGATTTTATCCCGCTTAACGAGCGCGCGCGCATTGCCAATAGCAACAAGGGCAACTTATTTATATCTATTCATTGCAACTCATCGCCAGCTGTGCGCGGGTCGGGCAGGGGGGCTATGCTGTTAGTTTACGGCTTTCATAGAAGCGAAGAACAGCGCGAAGCATTGCGCGAAAATGCTGCCATATCGTACGAAAAGGATTACAAGACCAAGTACGGCGACTACGATCCCAACTCGCCGGCTGCGGCTATCATCCTTAATAATTATATGCTTAAATATCGTAAGCAAAGCATCCTTTTTGGTAGTTTGCTAAACGACCAGTTTGTAAACAGCGATAACCGCCACAGCATAGGTGTTAAAGAACAAGGGGTACTGGTGCTGGCGCACAGTGCAATGCCGGCCGTGCTTATAGAAACAGGCTTTATCAATAACCCCGATGATGAAGAGTACCTTAACTCAGACGAAGGCCAGCAGCAGATAGTACGCAGTGTGGTGCGCGCGTTAAAATCTTACAAAGAAAAGATCACTGCAAATTAAGGTTAATCCCGGCTAGCGAAGAAGAATGTCCGACCTTACGTAAAGGTGAACGCCCAAACTATTTAAATGACAAGGCCAAAAAGTACTTGCAATTAATAATCCCTGCATTTGGTAATTACCATCTTAAATTTTCATCGCCTATCTTTACTTCTCACATCTAACTAAACAAAAAATATGAGCTTACGATTAGGCGACAAGGCCCCAAACTTTACGGCAAAAACATCTGAGGGCGAGATTGATTTTTACGAATTCCTGGGCGATAGCTGGGGTGTTCTTTTTTCTCACCCTGCCGACTACACCCCGGTTTGTACAACAGAATTGGGCAAAACCGCATCATTAAAACAAGAGTTTGACAAGCGCAATGTAAAAGTGGCTGCGCTAAGTGTAGATTCTGTTGAATCGCACAAAGGCTGGATCAATGACATCAACGAAACGCAAGGTGTAAAAGTAAACTTCCCGATCATTGCGGATGAGAACCGCGAGATCGCCGAGGCCTATGATATGATCCATCCTAACGCATCCATGACCGCAACTGTAAGATCGTTATTCATTATCGCGCCTGATAAAACTATCAAGCTTATCATCACTTACCCGGCATCGACAGGACGTAACTTTCAGGAAATTTTAAGGGTGATAGATTCTTTGCAGCTAACCGCAAACTACAGCGTGTCGACCCCGGCGGACTGGAAAGACGGCGAAGATGTGGTCATTGCACCCGCGATCAAAAATGAAGACATCCCGGCAAAATTTCCGAAAGGGCATACAGAGGTAAAGCCATACCTGCGCATGACCCCGCAGCCAAATAAATAATTGGCTTTGCCATTGTGTTATTTTCTCTATACTTGAAAATTCAATTAAGCTATTACCATGAGAAAAAAATACCTTTTCGCGGCTATTGCCATCATTGCCGGGCAGTCGGGTTTCGCGCAGTCTAACACTGCGAAATTTAATCTGGCTAACAAAACGGCTAAGGTTTATACCACTGCCAAAGGCACTGATATGAAAATTAGCCAGAGCGAAACGCTGAAATTTAGCGACAAGCCCCAGCCGGTAGAAACCGAAGTAAGCATATTTGTAGATCCGGATAAGAAGCTGCAAACCATGGTTGGCTTTGGTGGTGCATTGACAGATGCCTCGGCAGAAACATTTTATAAACTATCAAAGGATAAACAGCGCGAATTGATGACCGCCTATTTTGATAAGCAAAAGGGGATTGGTTATACCATGGGCCGCACACACATCCAAAGCTCCGACTTCTCTAGCGATAGTTACAGCTACGTAGCAGATAATGATACCGAGCTTAAAACCTTTAGCGTAGACCACGATAAAAAGTACCGTATACCGTTTATAAAAGAGGCTATGGCTGCCGCGGGAGGCAAACTAACTATGTTTGTAACGCCCTGGAGCCCGCCCGGTTGGATGAAAACCAATGGCAGTGTATTACACGGCGGAAAGCTCAAAGAGCAATATGCTCAGAACTGGGCTAACTTCTACGTAAAGTTCATTAACACGTATGAGAAACTCGGTATTCCAATTTGGGGGCTTTCTGTACAGAACGAGCCTATGGCTACCCAAACATGGGAGTCATGCATTTATACTGCAAATGACGAGCGTGTCTTCATCAAGAAATACCTGGGCCCAACTTTGGCGAAGAGCGGTTTAGGAAGTAAAAAATTAATGGGATGGGACCACAACCGTGACCTCCTGTATCAACAAGCAAGCACCATTTTAGAAGACCCTGATGCTGCAAAATACGTTTGGGGCATTGCTTTCCACTGGTACGAGACCTGGACAGGCGCGGGCATGAACTTTGAAAACGTTCGCCGTGTTCACGAAGCTTTCCCTGATACCCACCTGATGTTTACCGAAGGTTGCGCAGAGAAATTTGATTTTAGCCGTTTAAATGACTGGGCTTTAGGCGAACGCTATGGCTATTCTATGATCAATGACCTAAATGCAGGTACAGTAGGCTGGACCGACTGGAATATTTTATTGGACGAAAAGGGAGGCCCAAACCACGTTGGTAACTATTGTTTTGCTCCTATACATGCAGATACACGTACTGGTCAGTTGATCTACACCAACGCTTACTACTATATTGGCCAGATATCAAAATTTGTGAAACCCGGCGCACGGCGTATTGCCGCATCGGCCAGCCGAGACAGGTTGCTGACCACTGCCTTTGTAAACCCCGATGGTAAGGTTGCAGTAGTGGTGATGAATCAAACCGATGAGGCTATTACTTACTTTTTATGGATCAAGGGCAAAGCAGCTAAGGCGAATGCGCTACCGCACTCGATCGCGACTTTAATGGTTGATTAAATTCTAAACGCATTGTTTAAGCCCGCTTTGAGAATCATGGCGGGCTTTTTCATTATCTTGAAAGCAATTAATATTTTTAATAAATGAACATCCAGTAATAGTTTATGTGGTGGATATATGCTTTACTATCAGCGCTTTTTGCCGCGCTCACAGCGATCTTCGCGAAAATCGGGATAAAAGGCGTCGACACTAATTTAGCGACAGGCATCCGCACAGTTGTCATACTGCTTATTGCATGGGGTATCGTCTTCTTTAACCGCAGCCAGGGCGGTATAGTTAACCTTACTAAAACCAACTGGGTATTTTTGATTCTGTCGGGTTTCGCCACAGGCCTGTCATGGGTATTTTATTTCAGGGCCTTGCAATTGGGCAGGGTAAACCAGGTCGCCCCTGTCGATAAGTTAAGCGTGGCATTGGCCATCATTCTTTCCGTAATTTTTTTGGGGGAGCCGCTCACCTGGAAAAACGCTGCCGGCGCCGCGCTGATCATAGGCGGTACATTGGTGCTAATATTTTAAGTCCGGCTAAATGCTTGTTTTAAAACCTCTTATGCGGTTTTACCGTATATTGGGATATGAAAAGTCCGATCCTCAAATTACTACTGCTTCTTGCCTTGCCGGCATTAAGCTTTAAAAACATTGATAATAGCCGCGCGAAGCGCCTTGAAGTTGGCGATCCCGTCCCGCAGTTCGCTTTATATGATCAAAACAACAAACTTTTTGATGTCAAGAACGAAATAGGAAAACACATATTGGTGATCTATTTTTATCCGAAGGATGAAAGCATGGTTTGCACAAAAGAAGCCTGCTCTTTCCGCGATAGTTTTAATGATTTTACCGCCGCCGGTGCAAAGGTTATCGGTATAAATAGTGGCACAGTAGCCAGCCACAAAGCTTTTTCAGAGCACTATAAATTACCCTTTACATTACTGAGCGACCCGGGCAATAAAGTGAATGATCTTTTCGGCGTTAAGAGCGTCTTTTTTATGACCGGCCGCGAAACTTATGTGATAGGCCTTGATGGCAAAGTGGCCTTTAAGTATGGTGCCATGATGCAGGGTAAGGAGCATGTAGACCAGGCACTGCAATACATTAAAAACGCAAAGAAATAGATGATCAGTTTTTTAAAGGTTCTTTTTAGCTTGGTGTTTGTTTGGGTGTGTTACGTGGTCATCAGCACATCTTTAGAACACAATCTGTTTAAAGAGTGGAACAGCCTTGGCACCGCATGGATGCATGTTACCTTGTGGGATTTTTACGCTAACATTTTAATCATCTATTTATGGATATGTTATAATGAGAAGAGCTGGGTACTCAAGATCCTTTGGTTAGTATTAGTATTCTGTCTGGGTAGCATAGCTACATGCGGGTACGTGCTTATCCAACTATTTAAGCTGAAACCTAACCAGGGAATTAAAGAATTACTTTTAAGAAATGACTGAGTTTCCACTGTGGCATCTTGCGCTGTTAAGTCTAATTACCTGCTGTATTATTATGGCGCTGGTTTGGCTTTGGTCTTATAAAATCAAAAATGCCGGTGTTGTGGATATTTTTTGGTCGTACAATTTCCCGGTTATAGCGGCCATAATCTGGATACACGCGCCTGCAACTCAATCAAGGAAGATACTTTTATGCAGCATGGTGATGCTGGCCGGTCTGCGGTTAGGGACACACCTTGCACGGCGCATATTCAGGCATTTACATGAGGAGGAACCGCGATATGCGCACATCCGCAAGGAGTGGGGCAGCAGTGCCGAGGTAAAGATGTTCTTCTTCTTCCAGATGCAGGCAGCGTCAAACGTTTTGTTAGCCATCCCGTTTTTTATTGTAGCGATGAATACGTCGCCCCAACTCAATGGATTTGAATATGCCGGTGCTGCTTTGTGGCTGATAAGTGTTGCCGGCGAGGCCATTGCCGATGCCCAGCTTGCCGCTTTCAAGAAGGATGAAAATAATAAGGGCAAAGTTTGCGATATGGGATTATGGCACTACTCGCGCCATCCCAATTATTTCTTCGAATGGCTGATGTGGGTATCCTATTTTGTTTTTGCGCTAGGTTCGCCGTATGGGTATCTGGCGATCATAAGTCCGGCGATAATTTTATACCTGCTTACCAAGGTTACCGGCATCCCCGCGACAGAGGCGCAGTCCCTTCGCTCAAAACCCGAGGCATTTAAAAAATACCAGCAAACCACCAGCGTGTTCGTCCCCTGGTTTAAGAAGGGTTAACCCAATAACTTATCAGCGGGAATATCTAAAAATCCTACCAGATCTTTGACCATATCCAGAGTTAATCTCCTCTTCCCGCTTAATATTGCGGAAACGTGCCCTTCTGAACCCATTAGTGGGATAAGGTCTTTGTTTTTTAAACCCTTTTCATTCAGCTTATATTTGATAACTTCAACCGGATTGGGTATCGGAATCGGATGATGCTTATCTTCATAATCCTTTATCAGAAGTCCCAGAATCTCCAACTCATCAAAATGGGGGTTACCTGGTTCAGCATCAAATATTTCAATAGCTCTATTTACAGCCTCATTGTAATCGCTCTCGTTTTTCAGAATTTTAAAACTTGCCATTTTACTCTCTAATAATATAAAATTAATGATTTAACGTTTCGTTTAAGCCTTTTTCCTATTTATTTCTTCACCCTCAATCCGTCTACTCCTAAAACACGTAAACTTACCAAACAGAAGATAGCGGCCAGTGAAAGACCGCCAACTTAAACTATGTGGTACGATAAATTACTAGAAAATGATAGGGTGCCCGATGTGCTCTTAAGACAAGCCATCCGCAGATTATTAAGGCAGCGCCTGCGCGACGAAAATAAAGGCGGAGTAGAGGAGCAGCAAGCACATTTGATGGATATCATCAGTCAGTTAAAGGCGTCTCCAATCGCTGTCAATACTTCCGACGCCAATGAGCAACACTACGAAGTACCCACAGAATTTTATCAGTACTGTCTTGGTAAGAACTTAAAATATTCTTCCGGCTATTGGAAACCGGGTGTAACTGATATCAACCAGTCCGAAGATGACATGTTGGAACTTACCTGCAGGCGCGCGGAGTTGGCAGATGGTCAGCATGTTTTGGAACTGGGCTGTGGCTGGGGATCGCTGTCGTTGTACATGGCAGCCAGGTTTCCGGGCAGCACGTTTAAAGTGGTATCGAATTCGCGTACGCAAAAAGCGCATATAGATGAGCAGGCACGCTTAAGAGGGATAACAAACTTAACTGTTATCACTGCGGACATGAATACTTTTACTATCGACGAGCAATTTGATAGGGTGGTATCTGTAGAAATGTTCGAGCATATGCGCAACTACGAGTTGTTGCTGGCTAAGGTAGCTTCATTTCTGAAACCCGACGGTAAACTATGGATCCATATCTTCACGCACAAAGAGTATGCGTACCTTTTTGAGGTGATAGATGAAACCGATTGGATGAGCAAATACTTTTTTACAGGGGGTATTATGCCAAGCGATGACCTGATGTTCTATTTTAATGATGATCTTGTTGTAGAAAAGCACTGGCATATAAGCGGGTCGCACTATGGTAAAACATCTGAAGCATGGCTGGCAAACATGGATGCACATAAAAAAGAGATCATTCCGTTGTTCGAAAAAACTTACGGTAAAGACCAGGCAACCAAATGGTGGGTATATTGGCGGTTGTTTTACATGGCTTGCGCCGAGTTATGGTCGTTCAATGGTGGCAATGAATGGTTGGTAAGCCATTACCTTTTCCATAAAACACAAAAATGATAAGGCTGATACTGATTGTCCTGCTGTTCCTGGTTTCCTTGCTTGCCGTATTCCGTGCGCCTGCATATTACTTATGGATTGCGGCAATATTAGTGACCGGCTATCCCTTGATCTTTAGCGGAGCGGCACTGTTGCTGACGGTTTCCGGTTTTTGGATAAAGGCTTATCAAACTTTTGGAACCGTTTTAGGCATCATCACTTTTATACTCTGCCTATCGCCCATAGCGCGTGCTTACTTTGTTGGCGCGGACCTGAAAAAGGAGATGAGCAGCATTTTTAACGCGCCCCACAAAACCATTTATCCGCCTCAGCAACCTTTTAGTTTTTTAAAATTATTCTCCGCCGCGAACGGTACTCAGTCTAACGACATTACTTATGTAAAGTACGCCGATACATCTTTAAAACTGGATTATTATCGCGCCGGTATCCCCGGCAAGCGGCCCTGCGTAGTGATGATCCATGGCGGATCATGGGGAGGGGGTAACAGCAAAGAATTACCGGAACTGAACCCCGTATTGGTCAAAAGCGGCTACAACGTAGCAGCGATCAACTATCGGTTGGCGCCAAAATACCAAAGCCCGGCACCTGTCGAGGACGTGAAAAACTGCCTCAAATATTTGCGGGAACATGCAGATAATTTAAATATTGATACAACAAAGTTCATCCTCATCGGCCGTTCTGCCGGTGCGCAGATAGCCTTAGCCGCGGCATATACGATAAATGACCCGTCTATAATTGGTGTTGTCGATTTTTATGGCCCTGCCGATATGGTTTGGGGATATTCTATTCCTTCAAATCCGTTAATCATGGATTCGCGCAAAGTAATGGGCAATTACCTGGGGGGCTCATACAAAGAAGTGCCTCAGCACTATTTTAATAGTTCGCCGGTAGAGTTTGTTAAAAAGACATCTCCGGCTACGCTCATCATTCACGGCGGCACAGATGTTTTAGTGTCACCGATCCATAGCGACAAGCTGTTAGCTAAACTGAAAAAGGCCCGGGTCCCGGCTTTTTACTTATATCTGCCATGGGGCACTCACGGGTTTGATTATAGCCTCAACGGACCCGGCGGGCAGTTGTCTACTTATGCGGTGCAAACTTTCATAAATACAATAACACAGCCCTAAAGGGCTGTAATGTGCAAATGCGACAATATGCAGATGTGCAAATGATAAAATTAAAAAATGGATAATGATACTAAGTTCCCCCTTCAGGCGGGTGGGGGGTATCCCGTCCTCCAGGGGGCGGAGGGGGCAAACCTTGTGGGCAAAACCGCCATCATTGGTACGGGTATAGCCGGTATGGGCTGCGGCCATTTTTTGCATAGGGAAACCGACCTAACCATCTATGAACAGAACGATTACGTGGGCGGGCATACCAACACTGTAACGGTTGATGAGGACGGAAAGCCCGTTTATGTTGACACCGGCTTTATGGTTTTCAATTATAAAACCTACCCAAACCTTACCAAACTATTTGCCGGGATAAACGCGCCCGTTAAAAAGACAGATATGTCTTTTAGTGTACAGCATGTACCCAGCGGATTGGAATATAGCGGGTCGAGCGTTAATCATCTCTTTGCCCAGAGAAAAAATATTTTCAGCCCGAAGTACATTAAAATGCTGATGCAGATAGGGCGGTTTAATAAGAAAAGTATCAAGATACTTGATGATCCTAAATATGCCAACTACTCTATAGGCCAATATATCCGCGAGTTCAACTTTGGCGACGAGATGCTTTGGAAATATTTAGTTCCGATGAGCTCAGCTGTTTGGAGCACGCCGATGGAACAGATGCTCGATTTCCCCGCGGTAACACTGATACGCTTTTTCTTAAACCATGGCTTTTTAGGACTTGACACACAGCACCAATGGTACACTCTTGAAAATGGAAGCCAGGCCTATCGCGAGATATTGATCAATCCATTTAAAGACAAAATTCATGTAAACCGTAAAGCGGTAAAGGTGTCGCGGACCGTCGAAGGGAAGTCGGTCGTTCACGCTGCCGATGGTAGTCAACAAGAGTTTGACAGGGTGATCATTGCCACACACGGCGACCAGGCTTTACAGTTATTAGCCGAACCAACAGCGCTGGAACAACAACTGTTATCAAACTTTAAGTATCAATATAACAAAGCAGTTTTGCATACCGATGAATCCATGATGCCGAAAACGAAACTGGCCTGGGCCAGCTGGAATTACCGTATCGAGGAGCAAAACGGCAAGCTTGAGCCCAGCACCATTTACTGGATGAACCGGTTACAGGGTGTGTCTGACAAGAAGAACTATTTTGTATCGATAAACCCGCATAGCGGGCTCGACGAAAAGAAGATTATAAAAGAACTGGATTATGAGCACCCATTGTTTGATGTACCGGCCATTAACGCGCAGGCAAAATTGCATCAGTTAAATGCGCAGGGGCCAATTTATTTTTGTGGTAGTTATTTTAAATATGGTTTCCATGAAGATGCCTTTGCCAGTGCGGTGCAATTGTGTTCGCAACTAATGGGCAAGCTAATGTATGACGATACCGTTGTGCAGCCGGCGGTGTAGGAGAATTTTAAAATGTTTAAATCTTCTTCCAATTAAGATTAAATAATTATTTGGTTAATAAATTTAAATTAGGGCGTTACCCCGATAAATCGGGGTCGGGCTATACGCTGCAAGTCCTCTCCCGTCCCGATAACTATCGAGACGGGATGCGGGCTTTTCGCTGCTATCCCTAACGCGTTCTTTTATATTAGATAAAAAACCTTACCAAGATATTCACATGCAACCAACCGCCAACATAAACTCCTGCCTGTACAAGGCTAAGGTTATGCACCATAGGTTGGCGCCAAAAAAGCATAGCTTTCATTACAATGTGTTTATGTTCTATCTTGATCTTGACGAGATAGACAGCCTTTCTAAGCGGCTGAAATTAATGAGCCGAAATCGCTTCAATCTTTTTAACTTCAGGGATAAAGATCATTTGCAGCTGCCTGCCGGCAATCCGGATACGTCAAAGCAGGTACGCGAACAGATCAAAAATTATCTGGCAACCCAAGGTGTACATATCGGCAATGGCCGCATAATGCTACTTACTAACCTGGCCACACTTGGCTACCAGTTTAACCCTGTAAGTTTTTATTTCTGTTACAATGAGGCGGGTGAACCTGTGTGCAGTGTGGTTGAGGTGTGCAACACCTTTCGTGAAATGAAACCTTATTTTTTAGGAAGTGATACGCGGACGGGTAACACCTTTCATCTTAACACAACAAAGTATTTCTATGTGTCGCCATTCATTGATATGGACACTAACTTTGATTTTAGCCTCGATGTTCCGGATGAAAAACTGAATATCCGCATCGATGATTTTGACAAGGAGGGTAACCGGTTTTTCATCAGTACACTTAACGGTAACCGTACGGCACTTACCGATGCCCGCCTGTTATTATACTTCCTAAGCTTCCCGCTCATTACACTAAAGGTGATGGCGATGATCCATTGGCAAGCCCTTAAACTATGGATTAAAAAAATTCCGTTTCACAAAAAAGAGGCACAAAAAGAACTTCAAAAAGGAGTCTACAGAGCTTATAAGCCAAAATAAGTAGTGTAGCTAAAACTTTGTAACTGCAATTATCCGTACATTAAAAAAACGGAAACGTTGCAGTACTTATTTAGTTATGTCCCATACACTTACTCTCGACAAAAAACGCAGTTTCTATCAAAACGCGGTAATTGAAGTTTTATCAGCCATGACCAAAGGCCGCATGTATTTTACCCTGCCGAATGGCGAAACTATAGCATTTGGCAACGGCGAAGGCATCATTACCGCCCGGATAGATGTTATCAGTGACGAGTTTTTTAAAAGCATCATTTTTTACGGAGATATAGGGTTTGGTGAAGCTTACGTTGATGGATTGTGGGATACGGACAACATTACCAACGTCATCAAGTGGGTATTGCTCAACATGGATGCAATGCCGCTTGTGTCCGGCAGCAAGGCCAGGTCCATAGCACTAAATATGCTCAAATGGTTTAATAAACTATACCACGCAAAGCGTGAAAATACCGTAGACGGGTCCCGCAAAAATATCGCTGAGCATTACGATCTCAACAATGATTTTTTCGCCACGTTTCTCGATCCTACAATGACTTACTCAGCCGGATACTTTTGTACAGATGAAATGTCGCTCGAAGAATCGCAATATGCAAAATACGAAAGGCTGGCCAGGCAGCTGCATTTAAAGCCTACCGACCACGTTTTAGAGATCGGCAGCGGATGGGGCGGCAATGCTATTTACATGGCCAAAAATTATGGCTGCAAAGTAACCTCACTTACCATATCAGAAGAGCAGCTTAAAATGGCCCGCGAACGGGTAAAAGAAGAAGGTCTCGAAAGCCGCGTCGAAATATTAATGAAAGATTATCGCCACATGGAAGGCGTTTATGATAAGATAGTCTCTGTAGAGATGTTAGAGGCGGTTGGGCATAAGTACCTCGGAGAATATTTTCGCCGGTGCCATGAGATGCTGAAGCCAACAGGCATTTTGGCCTTGCAGGTGATCACCAGTCCGGATTCCCGATACGATGCTATCCGTAAGGGGGTCGATTGGATACAGAAACATATATTCCCGGGGTCGCTGCTGCCATCCGTTGCAGCAATTAACGCCGCCGTAAACCGCAGCGGCGACATGACCATGGTTGATCTTAAAGATATGGGCCTCGATTATGCGCACACCTTAAAGCTGTGGTACAATAAATTTAACGCAAGCCTCAAAGAAGTAAAGGCCCTGGGTTTTGATGATCGTTTTATTCGCAAATGGAACTACTATTTATGCTATTGCGAGGCGGCCTTTGCCATGCGCAACATCAACGTGATGCAGCTTACTTACAGCAGGCCGAATAACACAGAAAGATAAATTAGAAGCCCTCCCTGCAGGTGAGGGCTGGTTATGGTATAAAAAAAACCTCCTTCAAATTTGAAGGAGGTTTTTTTGTATTTACATCCAGTGACCCGGGATCCAAACAGAGCCGCGACGGGTGGCGCGCCAGTGGCCGGGAATAAATCTTGCACCTGCCCTTGGTGGTGCTGCCCAATAACCACCGCTATAAACGTAGCGGCCGCGTACAGGGCGCCACTCTTCATTAACCCAAACATGGCGTGGAGATGGTGCAACCGGGCGGGTCACCACTACACGCGGTGCAACAGGCCTAACTCTTACAATAACCTGCGCTTGCGAAGCTGCTGCCGATAATGACAATAAACCTGCGATTAACAGAACTTTTGGAATTTTCATGGTATTTGATTGTTGATTAATAAATACACCCGCCGTGGTAAATGGTTTTAAATTAGCCACATAGGCGGGTGGTTTGTTTAATTACCCTTGTTTGACATCAGTTTGCGCTGCGGGTTTATTACCGTGTTTGTTTTTATGCGTTGCTTTCCAATCCTTGAAGGCCTTTAATTGGTCGGCGTTTAGTACCGCAGTCAATTTTTGATCAGTTGTATATTTGATGTCACGCCTTACCATGCGGTTCATTTTCTTGTCGCCGCCCGCACCGTTAAGTTTAAGACTATCCACACGGGTGGCACGCTCAAACATAATAGTATGTACTTTCCCGGCCTGATCGGCAGTGAGGTTCAGCCTTTTTTGCAATGCTTTGGTGAGATGATCAGCCCGTTGCTCAGGGGTTTTGGCCTTGTCCTGCGCGAATGTGGCAGCGCCAAATCCGGCGATGAGGGTTATAATTAAAAATGCTTTTTTCATAATTTCTATTTTGTTGTAGGAGGGCTTTTTAATTTGAAGGTTTAATGCGATCGGAAGATTAAGAGACTACAACTCATACCCAGAGATAAAATAGCGTTATCTTTATTAAACCTCTTAAGCCGTTCACAGTCAGATTATTTGTACATACGTTCATGTCTATGAAAACCCCGTTTAAATATATCCTGACACTTTGTATTGCCTTAATTAGCGCTGTTACGCTTTCGTCTTATTTCAATGACGCGCACAACCGCTATACCTTTAAATTTCCGTATAAGCAGGCGGGTTTAACGCGGGAACAAGCAGCTGCTCACTTGCTAAGTCGGTTTACTTACGGGCCAACACCGGGCGAGGTACAAGCGGTTGCAAAACAAGGATTGGAAAACTGGTTTCAACAGCAATTGGATGCCAAGTTACCTGATGATTCTCTTAACAATCTATTGAGAAACTACGACGCATTGCAGTTTACCAACTCGCAGGTTGCAGAACAATTCCCTAAACCCGCGCAGGTGCTTAGAATGGCTGTGCGCGATAGCGCTATCAACAAAGATTCTTTACGCTCTGACAGGAAGGAGTACAAAGACCGCATACAGGCCTACATGAAACAAAACGGCCTGCGCCCCGAGCAGGAACTGTTCAGGCAATTCATCAATCAAAAGATATTAAGGGCAGCCTACAGCAATAACCAGCTGCAGGAGGTGATGACCAGCTTTTGGTTTAACCACTTTAACGTGTCTATCACCAAAAACGATTGTGCGCAATTTATTCCTGCCTATGAGCGAGATGTCATCAGGCCGAATGCTTTGGGTAAATTTGGCGATCTGTTGCTGGCTACTGCTAAGTCGCCGGCTATGCTGTACTATTTAGACAATTTTAATAGTAGCGGCACGCCGGCAAACCCGGCAAGGGCAGCCGCGGCGGCTAATGCTGTGCGCCAGAATGTGATACGTAACCTGCAGAACAATATGCAGGATACCACAAGGGCGATGGCAGCCATAAACAAAGCAAACCAGGCGCGTAAAACGCAGGGGCTGAATGAAAATTATGCCCGCGAGGTGATGGAGCTCCATACCCTTGGGGTTGATGGCGGCTACACGCAGCAGGACGTTACTAACGCGGCAAAGGTATTAACCGGGTGGACAATATATCCTATAGGCACGTACGGTAACGCTGTACAAAATTTGCTTAGCCGTTTTACGCCTGAACAATTAGCAGCGCGGGGTTTTGTTCATGAAGGCGACTTCATGTTCAACCCTAACCGTCATGAAAGTGCAGAGGTAACTGTGCTTGGAAAAACATACGGCCCTAACGGCGGTTACCCCGATGGTGTAGATATGCTGGAAATGTTGGCACATAAAGAGGCTACCGCGAAATTTATAAGTAAGAAACTGGCAACACGTTTTGTGAGTGATAATCCGCCGCAAAAACTGATAGATAAAATGGCCAAAACCTTCCTGACTCAGGATGGCGACATAAAGCAGGTATTGATCACGATGGTTTCATCGCCGGAGTTTTGGAGTGCTGCGTCTGTGCGCGAGAAAACAAAATCGCCTATGGAGCTGACCATCGGAGCGGTAAGGGCATTAAATGCTAACATAAAGCAGCCTTACCAGTTGTTCAATTGGATCAATAAGATGGGCGAAAAGATGTATTACTACATCGCGCCAACCGGTTTCCCGGATAGGGGCCAATACTGGATAAATACAGGCGCATTATTAAACCGCATGAATTTTGGTTTGGCCATCGCATCAGGCCGCATCCCCGGTGTAACTGTTAATCTGGCGGCGCTGAATCAGAACCATGAGCCGGAAAGCGCGCAGGCCGCTTTGACCATATATGGTAAAATGCTGTTGCCAGGCCGGGACCTGACGCAAACGGTAAAACGTTTGACACCAATGCTTACAGACCCCGAGCTGGTGAACAAAGTCAGCGCCGCAAGCAATAAGACAACGCCTAACACAGATACGAATATCAAGCCTGCCACAGCAATGCAAAGTGGCAGTGATGCCATGTTAGCACCTCCTAAAACTAAAGATCTCATTTATGCCAAAGCTGTGCTGACACCAACAAGTAACACCATGCTGGCGCAGGTAGTAGGGGTAATAATTGGTTCGCCGGAGTACCAGCGAAGGTGACACACAGCTAACCCCTCTCAAGAGTGGGAGGAAAATATTTTAGAAACCCTATTAAAACAATATAGTCATGTTATCAAGAAGAGGATTCATTAAGTCCGGCGGGTTGGCGCTGTTTGGCGTTGGCCTTATGGGTGGCATACCTGGTTTTATCGCAGAAGTTGCAGCCAGCGTTAAAAATACGCCGATCTATAAGAAGAAAAAAACGCTGGTTTGCATTTTCCAGCGTGGGGCAATGGATGGATTGATGGCGGTAACACCGTTTACAGACCAGTATTTAAAAGCGGCAAGGCCAACGTTATTCATGTCCGCGGCAAAGGCGGGGAGCGGGCAATCGCTGATAGACCTCGACGGTAAGTTTGGACTGCACCCATCCATGAAAGCCTTTGAGCCCATGTTTCGCGACAAGCGCCTTGCAATAGTACATGGCATTGGTTCGCCAAATAATACCCGTTCGCACTTTGCTGCGCAAGACTATATGGAATCGGGCACGCCTTTTAACAAAGGCACGGCAAGCGGGTGGTTAAACAGGGCAGTGGGCTTGCTAGGTCACGATGCAATGACGCCCTTTACGGCTGTGAGCATCACATCGGCATTGCCGAGATCATTATATGGCGACAACCCGTCTGTAGCGATCAACAATCTGGACGATTTTACAATCCAAATGCGAGGCAACCAACAGGGCGCCAGCATGGCTGCAAAAAGCTTTGAAGACCTTTACGACCAAACTTCTTCGGGCCTGTTAAAGGACACAGGTAAGGAAAGCTTTGATGCCATGAAGATGCTGCAAAAAACAGATGTAAAAAATTACCGCCCGGCTAATGGTGTGGTTTACCCAAACACGGCTTTGGGCAACTCACTAAAACAGATCGCTCAGCTAATCAAAATGGATGTCGGCCTCGAAGTTGCGTTTGCAGAATCGAACGGTTGGGATACACATTTTAATCAGGGGACAGACACCGGTATTTTTGCCCGCAACGTTGCCGACCTGAGCAATAGCATGATGGCTTTTTGGAACGATCTGGAAACGCATCAGGATGATGTTACCATAATGACCATGACAGAGTTTGGTCGCACTGTTCACCAGAACGGAACAGGTGGCACAGACCATGGCCGTGCTTCTTGCAACTTTATCTTGAGCAATAATATAGCAGGCGGTATGGTTTATGGCGACGTAAAACCGATGTCTGCAGAAAACCTCGAAGATGGCCGCGACTTGCCTGTAACTACAGATTTCCGCAGTGTATTTAGCAATATTGCAGATAAGCAGTTGCTCATCAGCAATAACAAAGTGCTCTTCCCGGACTGGAACGGTACACCTTTGAACCTGATGCGCGCTTAGAGTTAGGGGAATACCTCAACGCTTAAACTACGGTTAATTTTCAATATCTGCAGTTAGTATGCAACCGTTCCCGCGGCTTTGCGTATATAACCTTAGTAATGATTAACCATTAGTTGGAAGGCTTGCCATTTTGTTCAATCACAAACAAAAATGACACAAAAAGGGTCTTATCGTCACGATAAGTGTTTGTATACGCACTTTCTCTTGTTTATCATTGCGCTTATTCTGTCTTGACCCCTTTTAAAGAATGGAAGAACGTAACCTGTTAAGTGAAGACCTGAGTACCGGATATTGGATATGGGACATGAAAGGAGACACTCCTTTTGACGACCCGGGCTTGTTAGCGCAACTGGGTTACCCGTCTGATGCACTTCTTAACCAGCCATTTTCAGCAGGGAAACTTGTAGACGAAGACCGTATAAAGTTTCATGAAAAGATAAGTGAACACATTGCCGCCAAAGGTTCAAAACCCTTTGTGCAAGAGGTGAGGTTCAGATTCCCTGATAAGATAAAATACTTCATGTTTACAGGCGGCATTACCAAGCTAGATGCGCTGAACCAGCCAAAGCTAATGAACGGTATTTTTATGGATACCACGCCGCGTAAAGAACTGCACCGCGATTTTTTGGTGATGAAAGATTTTCTGGACAAAACTAATGAGGTGGCGCGCGTTGGTGGCTGGGAATTGGACATGGCTACAGAGAAGGTGACCTGGTCACCGGTTACTAAAAAAATATTTGGCGTTGGGATGGATTATGTGCCTGTACGGGGCAGCGCGTCAACGTTTTTTAAAGAAGGCAAAGACCGCGATACGTTAGTAGCCGCTTTTCATGACGCTGTAGGTAAAAACATTCCGTATGATCTGGAATTGCAGATCGTGAACGCCCAGGGCAAAGAGGTCTGGACACGCACTATCGGCCAGCCCGAGTTTGAGAATGGTGTTTGCGTAAGACTTTACGGTGTGTTCCAGGATATCACCGAGCGGAAGAAACACGAAGAAGAGGCCCTGATGAAGAAAGACCTGATGGAAAAATTCATCAGTTCTGCGCCGGTCTCTATCGCCATGTTCGATACCAACATGAACTACATCGCAGCCAGCCAGATATGGATGGCCTCTTATAACATCGATGTAAATTCTATCATTGGCAAAAGCCATTTCGAGGTTTTCTCTGAAATACCCGATGAGTGGCGCGACTATCTTAAGCGATGCCTGAACGGTGAAAGCTTCACCAAAGAAAAAGATCATTTTGTACGTCGCGATGGGAAGGAAGAATGGATACGCTGGGACATTCGTCCATGGTATGAAAGCGCTGATAAAATTGGCGGTGTTATTATGTTTACCGAGCTGATCACCGACAGGGTGCTGGCCCAGCAGGAACTGATCAAAGCCAAAGAGGAAGCAGAAGAGGCAGTGATTGCTAAATCGAGGTTCCTGTCTGTTATGAGCCACGAGATACGTACACCAATGAACGCGGTTATCGGCTTTACAGAAATATTGTTAGAAAACCCTCGCGAAGATCAGTTAGAAAGCCTGCGCCCGCTTAAGTTTTCTGCGGATAACCTGATGGTGATCATTAATGACATTCTTAGTCTTAGCAAGCTGGAAGAAGGTATGGTGAGCTTCGAGGAGGTGCCTTTTAGCCCTGCAGAGCTTGTACAGAACATCTACTTGTCTAATAAACAATTTGCTATCACCAAAAAGATCGGTTTAAACGTAAGCGCCGATACCATGGCGGATGTAAAAGTTTTAGGCGACCCTGTGCGATTAGGGCAGATCATTATCAACCTGGTAAACAATGCTATTAAGTTTACTAAACAAGGCGCGGTAACTATTACGCTTAAAAAGGTTGACGATAAGCCTGATACTACGTCGGTTTATTTTGAGGTTTCTGATACAGGTATCGGTATACCAGATGACAAGCAGGATTATATATTCGAAATATTTACCCAGGCCAGCAGCTCTACAACCCGACACTTTGGTGGCACGGGCTTAGGTCTCGCTATTTGTAAACGCCTGGTGGAGCTAATGGGCGGCAATATAAAGGTTCGCAGTAAAATGGGCGAAGGCTCGGCATTCTCATTCGTTTTGAAAATGAAGAAGGTTGAAGCCGAAGCGCCTGTTGTAAAGGCGGAGCCTAAGCAAGTTTTCCAGGGCGACGCCATGTCATTAAAAGGTGTTTCTCTTTTAATCGCGGAAGATAATCCGCTGAATGTTTTGCTGTTGAAAAAATATCTGGCGCAGTGGGGTGTCGAATGCGAGGTGGCGGAGAATGGCCAAATGGCTATCGATATGATGCGCAACCTTATTTTTGATATTGTGTTGATGGACTTGCAGATGCCCGAAATGGATGGGTATGAGGCAACAAAAGCGATACGGGAACTGAACGGCGACTATTATAAAACTGTGCCCATCATTGCCTTAACCGCGTCGATGATAGACGACATTAAGCAAAAAACTGCCGAGGCCGGCATGAACGACTGCGTGGGCAAGCCATTCAACTATATTGACCTTTACGATAAGATCACTTACTACGTGCAAAAATCAAGAGGTTTGCTTGCCGCCGGTTAAGCACCTTCTATAAAATCACCAAGGCGTTTGTATTTCGCGTAGCGGGAAAGGTAATGATCTTTGACCTCGTCATTTGGTTGGTAAATTTTATCAAAACCACCACCCATTGCCTGCCTAGCACCTTCAACATTTGGGAAGATGCCTGCAACAACACTTGCAAACATAGCCGCACCTAAAGCACAGGTATGTTCGTAGCGATGGACTTTAATGGACATTCCTAATACATCGGCCATCATTTGCATTATATAGGGCGATTTTTTTGCCACCCCGCCGATGCCAATAATCCCTTTAACCGGCACTCCCTCGGCTATAAACCTGTCAACAATACTTTTAGCACCAAAGCAAGTTGCCTCCGCCAGCGCACGAAACATCCGTGGCGCGTCTGTACCCAGATCGAGGCCCGTAACTGCACCCTTAACCAATGGGTTAGCATCAGGTGTGCGGCGGCCATTAAGCCATTCTATCGCTAACTCGTCGTCATCGGCCAGCGGTAGCTGTGCCGCCGTGGCGCTTAGTTCATTTAATATCTTCCCTTCCAATTCGTCCCGCAATTGTGAAGCAAGTTCCGCACTGATTAATTTGGTTCGCGGCAGCAGTTGGTCAATAGGCCACGAGATCAAATTTTTAAACCAGGCATAAACATCACCAAAGGCTGATTGCCCTGCCTCGAGGCCTATCATGCCCGGAATGATGGAGCCATTTACTTGTCCGCAAATTCCTGCAACAGGTTCGGCTTTGATCTCATCGACCGGGATCACCAGCATGTCGCAGGTTGAGGTGCCCATTACCTTGCTTAAATAATATGGCTCAATTTCTCCGCCAACCGCGCCCATGTGCGCGTCTATGGCGCCAATACCTATCAGTACATCGGTAGGCAGGCCCAGCTTGTCAGCCCATTCAGTGCTGATGGTTCCGGCAGCTTTATCGGCGGTGTAAGTATCTTTAGCAAACGTGGCATAAACCTTATCCAGTTTCGGATCAAGTGACATAAAGAATTCTTTGGGCGGTAACCCGTCAAACTCTTCGGCCCATAAACCTTTGTGGCCGGCCGCGCATCGGTTGCGTTTTATGTCATTAGCATTCGTACCGCCGGTCAGCAAAAACGGCATCCAGTCGGTATGTTCAAGCCAGGTATATAACTTGTCGGCAACGGCCTCGTCATTATTCATGACGTGCATCAGTTTAGCCCAAAACCACTCTGACGAGTAAATGCCACCGATATATTTTAAATAATCAGCGTCATAGTCCTTCGCGTGCCCGTTTATCTTAGCTGCTTCCTCAACCGCGGCGTGGTCTTTCCACAAGATGAACATCGCATCAGGGTTTTCCTCAAAGCCAGGCAGCAAGGCTAAGGGTGTGCCGCTTATATCTACCGCGACAGGCGTAGAGCCCGTCGCATCTATGGAAATAGCTTTAATTTTCGCGGCTACGTTGGGCCCGGCTTGTTTTACGCAATTGATAATTGTGGTTTCCAAACCTTCAATGTAGTCTAACGGATGCTGACGGAATTGGCTAGCGCGGGCATCGCAATACAATCCTTTTTGCCAGCGCGGATAATTAAAAACGGAAGAAGCCATCTCACTGCCATCCTCGGCATTGATAATTACTGTGCGTACCGAGTCGGTGCCATAATCTACCCCGATCACATATTGTTCCATTGCTTCTTAAATTGCGTTAAGCGATTATAGGGAATTTAAATATACAAAAGCGCTGTCCCCTTATTTTATTGGTTGCGATAAGATATATTTGTTCTTAACCTAAAACATGACAATACCTTATCGCTACTTCAAAACTGCCTTGCTAATCATCGCATCAGGCTACCTTTATTCTTGCAACTCTTCATCCCCTGCGCCGGGCATTTATAAAGACGCCGGCATTCCTTCTGCAAAACGTAATGAATTTCATAATCTAACTGATAGTTTATTCGCCTTCCTGAAAGCGGGTAGGGAGGGCGCTATTGAAAGTATGATCTCGCGCGATCTGATGGACAATAACGCCAACAAACGAACGCGTGAGTTGGTCGCCAATCAATTGAAAGCGAATAAATATTCGCTGTTTGATGATTATTACATTGTCCCCAAACCCGGCGATGACAAATTCTTAAATGCTAAGGCCGATAGTCTGGGTTTGCGCCTGGATTCCGTCGCCAGGGAAACTTACATCGCCCTTTATATTCCGAAAGAAAGTGCCAATCAAAAAATGATAAGCCTGGTTTATGGTAAGTTTAACTATGGATGGCGGCTGGATAAGATAGAATTGGCGCCATACACCAAAAACGGCAGGGCTGCCAAAGAGCTCTTTGACAGGGCCAGATCGCAGTATGCACGCGGCTACTTGGTTGACGCTGTTAACAGTATGACGGGCGCAATCGAATGCGCTACACCAAGCGAAGAACTACTACCGCCCGATCACTCAAAAACATCCGCGCTTTATGGCATCATCGTTAACCAGGCTAACGATAAGTACAAATTTCCGCTTGTACTTAATAATGTGCCCGGCAAACCTGTCATTTTTAGAATAGGCACCATAGAAATGAAGGACGGTACTTATCCAACAATTTCCTACTTATCAAAGATCAGCATTAAAGACACCGCCGCCGTAAGGGAGCAAAATAATGCCGTGAAAAAAATAATAGGTAATGTGTTGAAGGGCATAGATAAAGACAAAAAATACTTGGTCTACTACATCTACAACGAAAAGCCAAACAGTTACACCAACTCTTACAGCTTCGACATCACAGATAAGTTGCAGTAAGCTTTGCTGACAGATTATTGGTACCGTCATTGCTAAAGCGGCATTATATCGGTATAATTGTTTGCCGGACTCGCCGGCCCAATTCAACCAGTTATAATTTATACTAATGAGTAAGCTCACCAATGGCGATTACATTGTCTTTCTGATCTATTTTGTCTTAGTTTCTGCGTACGGCTATTGGATCTATAAGCGCAAACACAACGCCGATGCCACCTCTAAAGATTATTTTCTGGCAGAAGGTTCTTTAACCTGGTGGGCCATTGGCGCTTCGCTTATTGCGTCAAATATCTCTGCCGAGCAGTTTATTGGCACCAGCGGGTCGGCATTTAAAGAAGGGCTGGCCATAGCTACATACGAGTGGATGGCCGCGTTTTCACTAGTGGTGGTAGCTATTTTCTTCATTCCGGTTTATCTGAAGAATAAGATCTTCACTATGCCGCAATTCCTGAGCGAGCGTTACAACGGCACGGTAGCCATGATCATGGCGATATTCTGGTTGTTGCTGTACATCGTAGTGAACCTGATGTCTATTCTTTATCTGGGAGCTGTCGCTATTAGTAATATCTCCGGATTAGACTTGTACCTGTGCATCGCTTTCCTGGCGCTATTTGCCATTATCATCACCCTGGGCGGCATGAAGGTGATTGGGTACACCGATGTGATACAGGTTTTGGTATTGATCATAGGCGGGGTTGTGGCTACTTACCTGGCTTTAAACCGCATTAGCGAGTTAACCGGCACTACAGGCTGGCTGGCCGGGTTAAAGACGTTACACAACGACGCCGGCGACCACTTCCACATGATATTGAAAAGGGACAATCCTAACTATATGGACCTACCCGGACTTAGTGTTTTGATAGGCGGCATGCTTATAGTGAACCTTAACTATTGGGGTTGTAATCAATATATTACGCAGCGCGCGTTAGGCGCAAACCTGCAGACAGCACGTGGCGGTTTGCTGTTTGCTGCATTTTTGAAATTGTTGATGCCTATCATTGTAGTGCTGCCCGGTATCGCGGCGTATTATCTTTACCAAAAGGGTATGTTCCATCAAGAGATGATGAGTTCCAGAGGCGTAATGGATCCCAACAAAGCTTATCCTTCGATCATCACACTTTTACCTGCCGGGTTAAAAGGTTTGTCGTTCGCTGCATTGACAGCGGCAATCGTGGCTTCACTGGCTGGCAAGGCAAATTCTATCGCCACCATATTCACTTTGGACATTTATAAAAAAGCAATCAAGCCGGACGCTACAGACAGGCAACTGGTAAACCTGGGCAAAGTCGCTGTGGTAATTGCCATGCTGCTTGGCGTAGTGCTTTCTTTAATTATCGGCGAAAGTTTAATGGGCGAGGGCAAGCAAGGCTTTCAATACATCCAGGAATATACAGGCTTTGTGTCGCCGGGTATATTTGCCATGTTCATCCTGGGTTTCTTCTGGAAGAGGACAACTTCGTCAGCAGCCGTATTCGGCGCCGTAGGCGGATTTATACTTTCGTGCTTCTTTAAGTTTTTACCGCAGCTGGTTAACCTGCAATTTTTGGCTTCAACGGGTTTCTCTAAACAGAACGACAAGGGTGTTTACGAAATACCCTTTATAGACCGCATGGGTTTTGTGTTCCTTATCTGCGTTATAGGCATGTGGATCATCTCGGTTGTCGAAACATTCAAAGGCGTTAAAACAAACGGACTAGAGGTAGACAGCAGCATGTTTAAGACCAACCGCGCATTTACAGCAGGTGCCCTTATCGTCGGCGGGCTGATCGTCGCGTTGTATTCTATCTTCTGGTAGCAGCTTAGTAAGTCAGCGTTAAGCCACCGCCAAGGCCCATATCGCTGTCATAGTGGGCAGAGAAAGAAAAGCTTTTGGTGACAATGTATAGCAGCCCGGCAGTATATTCCCGGTCTGTGTTGCCTACCAGGTTTAAACGCAGCCGGCTGGTTACCGGAATATCTTCGCGGCCTAGCTGTAAGCGTACTTTACCGTTACCATCTATGCGGGCGTCAGCAACAAAAAGCATAGGCAGGGTATAAGCCAAGCCCGCAATAACCGTGTGCCTGTTATTTTTATTGCTTACCTGCCCAAGTAATGTTTTCTCGGGCGCCGAAATCTTTTGATAATGATAATCGAAACCTACATAACCATGCAGCCATTGCATGCGGCCAAAATATCTGCCGGCCATCGTTTCGCTTTCGTAACCGCTGCGGTCGTTCAAACCCAGGTGCCATAGCGTTGAGAACTTCCATCTGGTATTAGCCAGCGAAGCGGTAGCGTCGCTGCCATTGCTCTCTAAACCCAACCGGGCCGAGGCGTAAAAACGGCGGTCATCAGCGTAGACTTTCTTTATGGATGATGCAGGATCGGGGATATCCGGATTAGGTGGCGAATTCTCATAACTAAATATCCGCCCCATGCCACTCATCATGTGATAGAGTATGTGGCAGTGAAAAAACCAGTCGCCGCTTTCAGTAGCGCGAAACTCTATGGTATCGCGTTCCATCGGCATAATGTCCAGCGTATTTTTCATCGGCGAATATTCGCCTTGCCCGTTCAACACCCTAAAGAAATGTCCGTGGAGGTGCATTGGGTGCCGCATCATGGTATTGTTGTATAAGATGACGCGCACATTTTCACCTTTTTTGATCAGAATTTTGTCAGCCTCGGACACCGTCTTGTTATTGATGGTCCACACATAACGGTTCATGTTGCCGGTAAGTTCAAAATACAGGTCTTTCACATGGCCTGTAGGCAAAGTGGTTTTAACAGGAGACTTCAGCATGCCGTAATTAAGCGTTACCAGATCGCCCATCGGCATACCCGGCATGTTCATACCCGACGTGTCTCTTGCAGCATTTTCAGCACCACTGATCTCGGGGTACATAACGGTGTTCATATCCATCACCTGGTTGGCCATGTCCATACCCATGTTTTTCATGTTGCCGTGCATATCCATCATGCCGTTCATCATTTTCATGCCCTCAAAATATTTGAGTTTCGGCAAGTGCACGGCGGCATGTTTTTCACCCGGGCCCAGCCAAAGCGAGGTATGCTTGGTGCGATCTTCCGGCGTAGCCAAAAACTCATAACTGCCATCTTTCGGGATGGTTACAACAACATCATAAGTTTCGGCAGCGGCAATAATCAAGCGGTCGACAGCAACAGGCTGCACGTCGGCACCGTCATTGGCTACGACCTCTATTTTGCCACCGGCGTATGTGAGCCAGAAGTAAGTGGACGATGCACCGTTGACTATACGCAGGCGCACTTTATCGCCTGCCTTAAATTGCGGTGCCCGATCTTCAACTTTACCATTGGCGAAAAAATTATCATAATACACATCGCTTACATCCATGGCCAGCATGCCCTTCCATTCATTGGTCAACTTGGTTTTTAAATGCCCAGTGCGGATTGCTTCTGCATAATTTTGAGTGCTGCTTTTTTTAATTGCAAACCAGTCGTTGGCGTTGTGCAGCATGCGTTCAACATTATCCGGGTTTTCATCAGTCCAGTCACTTAGCACCAGGGTATAATCCTTAATTGCAGTTTTTTCGCGTTCGCGGATAATGAATGCGCCATACAAACCGCTTTGTTCCTGCGTCATAGTGTGCGAGTGGTACCAGTAAGTACCGTGCTGTACAAGCGGAAACTTAAAATGATAGGTTTTGCCCGGCATTATCGGCGTAGTGGTCAAATACGAAACGCCATCCTGATTGTTGGGCAAAATAAGCCCGTGCCAGTGCAGCGATGTTTCCATCATCATCTCATTATGCACATAAATTTCCGCGGTATCACCTTCTGTAAAATTAAGCGTTGGCGCGGGTATGCTGCCATTAATAGCCATGGCCGGGCGAGCTTTGCCATTGTAATTAACGGTAGTATCATTCAGGTAAATATGATAGATGGCATGGTTGCCCTTTTGCTCAAAAAATGGCAGGCGCATCTCTGCCCTCGACATGTTATGATACGCCATGCCGGCCATGTGGTGTTGCGCAAACGCAACACCACTCCAAAATAATAGAATGATAAAAAGCAGTCTTTTCATTTTCACAAGGGCGGCGCGAAGGCGCCGCCCGCGGGGTTATTTTTTAGCAGGAATGGTTTCTGTGGTTTTTCCGCAGGTTAACATTTGCTTACCGAAATAGGGATTTTTAATGGCCGCTGTCTCGCTTAGCCAGGTTGCCTTTTTCATAGGACAAAATTGGTAATAGACTGCTGCGTTGTTGAGTTTCAAAGCAGAAACTACCTGGTACATGTTTTTTGACAAACTTTCGAAGTGTTCGCGCTGATGAGCGATGGCCGCTGTCTCGCTGATGTGGCGGCTGTCAAACTCCAGCTTTTCTTTATAGGTGTTCCAATTCTTTAGTTGAGCGGCATCAAGTTTATCCGCCGGGAAGGTGCTTATATTCGCAAGCAATTCTTTGGCCTGAGTTTTCGCCTCGGCGGTATTGTCGGCAACCAAGGCGTTTTTTAGACCATAATAAGCAGTAAGCATTTTGTTGGCAGCATCTGCTGGTTGCTGCGCATTTGTGCGGCTTATGCCGGCAAATAATAAAAGGGCGATGAAAAGATATTTCATGATCGGTATTTGTTAAAAAATTAAAATAGAATTTTTGACGACGTGCAGGTGCAGGTCGGCAGATAGAAGTCTTAAGCTACCTATACAAGGTCAGCCCGAAGCATTTTCTCAGATAAGCAGCGTACGAATTTTAATAAGATAGTCCCGACCGGATATTAACGGCGGGGCAGGGCCGCGTGTGCTTTGCACATCAGGAATTAACGCGGTAACTTTTTGAAGATCGAAAATTTTGCTATCAAATAACGACACCTCACCCGGAACGAACGAAATTGATTCTGAGACGGGTTTTAGATTTTCTGTAACCGAAAAGCTGGCATGCTTGCCACAGTCTTTATTTTCTTTAGATGCAGGCTTTTTTGACGTTTTATGGCAGCACTCCATATCTGCCATACCCATTTTATTTCCCTCTTGAACGGGCTTGATGGCAGAAGCGCTAACAACGTCCGCCGCAGCGCAGTGCATTGCACAAACATACATACCTGTCGAAAGCAACAGATAGAAAGCCGTTAATGTCAAGATGGCTGCCTTTCTCATCTATTGCAAAGGTACGCACTTTGATGATTGGGTATAAATGATAATGTCTTCCTATTATAAAATTTGTTTATCGTCCGAATTTCACCAAACATGTTCGTCAATAAAAACGCCCCGCTCATTGAGCGGGGCGTTTATCATTTCAACCCTTCGACAAGCTCAGGGCGACAAATCTAAGTTACGTTACGCGTATAACTCTTCGCGTTGTTTGGCGACTACGTCGCTATTGATATATTCGTCGTAAGTCATCAGCTTGTCAATGATGCCGTGCGGCGTTAATTCGATCACGCGGGTTGCAACGGTTTCTGTCAATTCGTGGTCGCGGCAGGTGAACAGCATGGAGCCTTTAAAATCTTTCATGCCATTGTTTAACGCTTCGATAGATTCCAGGTCAAGGTGGTTGGTCGGCTCATCAAATAGCAGCACGTTACCTTGCTGCAGCATCATGCGGCTAAACATGCAGCGCATTTTTTCGCCACCGCTAAGCACGCTACATTTTTTCAATACCTCTTCGCCGCTGAATAGCATCCGGCCCAAAAAGCTGCGGATAAATTGGTCGTCTTTCTCACCCGGTGAAAATTCGCGCAGCCAATCGATCAGGTTCTCATCTTTACCGTCAAAAAATTCAGAATTATCAATAGGAATCTCGGCCGGGTTGATGGTTACACCCCATTTGAACGACCCGCGGAAGTCGGTATCGTTACCGCTCAAAATATCGTAGAAGGCAGAGGTCGCCAAACTATTGTTAGATAGTACAGCTATCTTATCGCCTTTATTAACATGCAGGTTGATGTTATCAAACAGTACTTCGCCATTGGCGGTCTTGCCCATTTTCTCGATGGTTAAGATCTGGTCGCCGGCTTCGCGCGCCATCTGGTTAAACATAATGGCCGGGTACTTACGGTTACTTGCTTTGATCTCATCGATGTTGATCTTATCAAGCGCTTTTTTACGACTCGTAGCTTGTTTAGACTTAGAAGCATTGGCACTGAAACGGCGGATAAACTCCTGAAGTTCTTTCACCTTATCTTCCATTTTCTTATTCTGGTCACTACGTTGTTTCAAAGCCAATTGGCTGCTTTGATACCAGAATGAGTAGTTACCTGTGTAGATGGTCATCTTACCGAAGTCGATATCTACCACATGGGTACAAACAGTATCCAGGAAGTGCCTGTCGTGCGATACCACGATCACGATGGCCTCATAACCGGCAAGGAAATCTTCTAACCAGGCAATAGTTTTAATGTCCAAATCGTTGGTAGGCTCATCCAGTAACAAAATATCCGGTTTGCCAAAAAGTGCCTGCGCCAATAAAACGCGTACCTTTTGGTTACCATCAAGTTCCTGCAATAGTTTGTAATGCAAATCTTCAGTTATCCCCAGGTTGCTCAGCAATGTGGCAGCGTTACTTTCGGCGTTCCAGCCATCCATTTCAGCGAAAAGGTTTTCCAGTTCGCCGGCACGCTCGCCATCGGCATCGCTAAAATCTTCTTTAAGGTAGATAGCGTCTTTCTCTTTCATTACGCTGTACATTTCCTTATGGCCCATCATCACGGTTTCTATTACCGGAAATTCGTCGAAAGCGTAGTGATTTTGCGTAAGCACCGCCATACGCTCGCCGGGGGTAAAGCTCACAGAACCTGTGGTTGGGTCTATCTCGCCCGATAAGATTTTCAGAAACGTAGACTTACCGGCACCGTTAGCACCAATAATGCCATAACAGTTGCCCTGCGTAAACTTTAGGTTTACATCTTCGAACAGTGTACGTTTACCATAACGCAACGATAAGTTTGATATCGTGATCATTTATTACCCTTAAGATTTTGTGAGGTGCAAAGGTACAAATATTAAGGTAAATGGCGGAACGGTCAAAGGCGAAAGGTAAAGGCGAAAAATGTGTTCAAAGAACAAAAAGGAAAGTCATGCCGTCCCAATAATTTATCGGGATTGATTCGGAATCTCAAAGGAAAGCATTATTGGTAATGATTTCTGGGCGTTACCCTCCTTCGTCGGGTCGCGCTTTACGCTACAAGTCCTCTCCCGATCCCGATAGCTATCGGTACGGGATGTGGGCTTTACGCTGCAATCGCTAACGCTAGACAGCCACAGAACAAATTCGGTGTAGATACACCGATATGAACGTTCGAAAAATAAAATCCTACTTACCCCAATTAGCAGGGTCTTCGCGCCATTTGCCTAGGATGTCCAGGTCTTTAGGTTGGATGTCACCATGCTGTTCGGCGTATTTAAGTAAAGCAGTATAATTTGATAGCGTTGCAAAGCGGCATTTAGCTGCTTTAAAGTTGTCTTCGGCGGCGGTAAAACCATAAGTGAAGATCGCGGCAAGTCCGGCTACGGTATAACCTGCGTCGCGCAATGCCTCAACAGCTGCCAGACTGCTTTTTCCGGTAGAAATTAGATCTTCAACTACGGCCACACGTTGTCCGGGAACGATTTCGCCCTCTATCATCTTAGCAGTGCCATGTTCTTTAGGTTTAGAGCGCACATATATGAATGGCAGGCCGAGCTCTTGCGCAACCAGCACACCCTGTGGAATGCCAGCCGTTGCCACACCTGCAATAGCGTTTACGGTGCCAAATTCTTCTGTTATCAAAGCTGATAATTGCTGCCTTATGTAGGTGCGGATGTTATGGTGCGAAAGGGTTACGCGGTTGTCGCAATAAATGGGTGACTTCCATCCCGATGCCCATGTAAAAGGATTAGCAGGTTGCAGTTTTATTGCTTTAATTTGCAGCAAAAATTCTGCTACTTGCTGTTCAATTTCAGTTTTGTTAAACATGGCCCGAAACTACAAAATTTATATCAACCATAAGACGCTCATCATTGCCGAAAGTGCTCCTCTGGGATTAAAAAAGGCACAAAAGATGTCTGAAAAGCCGTTTGATTTCGGGCAGGTTTACCTAGATGTGCTTAGAAGGCAGGGAGATACATTTTTGGTAGTTACAGAAGATCCGAAAGCATTCCTCAAAAAAATAATTAAAAATATTACGCTCATTGAGGCATCGGGCGGGATGGTAAAAAATAAAAAAGGCGAGTACCTGTTTATCTACCGTAACGATAGCTGGGACCTGCCTAAAGGCAAGCTTGAAAAAGATGAAACCACACGCGAAGGCGGTGTACGTGAGGTAGAAGAGGAGTGCGGTATCGAAATTGAAAGTAGCGGAAAAAAGATCTGCAAAACATACCATGCCTACATATCAAAAGGCGAAGTGGTGCTGAAAAAGACCCACTGGTATAAAATGAAATATACCGGCAAAGGTAAACTGAAACCCCAACTGGAGGAGGGCATCACCGAAGTACGCTGGTTTGACAAAGACAATACCTCCGAGATATTGGCCAACACTTTTCCGTCTATTGTGGAAGTGATGAAAGAGTCGGGGATGATTAAAGAAAACTTAGCGCCGCCTTCGGAATAAACTGGCTTACATCGCCATTGTATTTCAATATCTCGCGTACAATGGTCGAACTTATGGAAGAGTAGCCCGGCTTGCTTACAATGAAGATGCTTTCAATCTCCGGCGCAAGGGCATGGTTCATTTGAGCGATAGCCTTTTCATATTCAAAATCAGAAACGGTACGTATACCCCTGATCATGTACGCGGCGTTTATGCTTCGGCAAAAATCTATGGTTAATCCTTCGTAAGCTGCGATGTGGATTTTAGGCTCATGCGCAAATACAGCCCTCAGCATTTCCTCGCGTTTGCCTACTGACAGGAACCCTTGTTTAGTACTGTTGGCACCAATCCCAATATAGATCTTGTCGAACAAGCCGATAGAGCGTTCTACGATATCAACATGTGCTTTGGTTACAGGATCGAACGAGCCGGGAAACAGGGCAATCTTCATTTTATAAAGTTAGTGTTTCGGCATTAATAAATAGTTATCAGTGTTTAAGAACAAAACCTTGTCATTGCGAGGCACGAAGCAATCCCAGCATGAAATCGGTATCCTACTGCCAGGACTATAACTGAGCGGTTGTTCTTGATGAAAGTTGCAAACTTTATTTCGGGCGTTACCCTCGTTTCGCTCGGGTCGGGCCATTCGCTATGTCTGCTGCGCAGATGCCGCTTCTGTCCCTAACGCAAACTGTCCTGCTTGTCATTGCAATTGCGGCTCAATTGCCATTTCTAAAAAACGAGAATGACGAGTGCCCGTACCTGCGCTGTTCCACAAACGCGGGATGGTTGCTTAGGTTCTGCATAGACTGGTGCTCGATGATCAGTAAACCATCAGGGTTCAAAAAATCGCGGTCGAAAACAATTTTGGCAATTTCCGGGATACGGCTTAGGTCGTAAGGTGGGTCGGCGAATATCAGGTCGTACTTATCTGTTTGCTGTGCCAGATATTTAAAAACGTCTGATTTGCGGGTTGTCAGCTGGTCGAGTTTATGCTGCGCGGCTACTTCAGTCACATATTTTACGCAACCAAACGCGCGGTCTATACATAGCACAGATTCAGCATACCTTGATGCAAACTCTAACGCCACATTCCCCGTGCCGCTGAAGAGATCCAAAACGGTTATGCCTTCTAACTCTATTTGGTTCTGCAGGATATTGAACAGCGCTTCTTTGGCCAGATCAGTCGTCGGCCTCACGGGAAGATTGGCAGGCGGATTAAGCCGCAGGCCTTTTAACTTGCCGCCAATTATACGCATAGCTGCAATGCAGACAATACCAAAACGTGTTGCGGCTCAACCTCGGCCGGGATATGTGATAACAATGATATCTTGCTGATCTCTACCTGGCGAAAGAACTCTTTAAGCGAATCTACTATATCATCATTAGCAGAAACAGCACCGCTTAGCACTAATGACGCGTCGGACTGGGTTATACCTAATTCGGCTGCTACCAGAGCGATATAGTATACTATGTCGTTGTTGTCTGATATGGCATAGCGGTTGTAGAATCTCAGCTTCTCGTCTGTAAAGTTGGCAATGCGTATCAGGTTATCCTGTATGTTAATGTAAAGACTGTTATTAAACGGCTGCTTGCGGGCAATGGCTTGCAGCCAGCCTTTATACAAGAAGTTGATCTTTACAGCTGAGAAGGTTTGGGATAGCCGATCTTCGATATTTTTGCTGCAGGAGAAGACGATCTGGTTGCCCGAGTCTACATGCTGACTGAATATTTTATCGCCTTCTTCTATTTTCAGATACTTGGCAAACTCGTGCGCCTTAGCCGGGTCGAACAATTCATTAGGGATGATCGAAAAGTCGCGGGGCATTACGCCTGCTATCACCTGTTTGTAATTTACCGGGTGGGCACCTTTAAGCGTAAGTGGTGTAGCTAATTGGCTAATCGGTAATTTCACGCCGAATGCCAGTAAGGTATCATTCTCAGTCACCAGGTAGCAGAATTCATTTTCGCTGATGCCTAACAGCAAATTATAGTTCTGCGCGCTTTCGGGATTGTAGTCTCCGCTTAGGTAAGGTGTTAACGGGCTGATCATGTACTAAGCAAATGTAATATAAAAATTTAACCCCCTCTGCCCCCTAAAGGGGGAATTTTGTTGAGACGTTTGATACCCTAATCTAAAAAGTATCTTTGTGTTTTCATTCCCCCTTCAGGGGGTTAGGGGGTAATTTGTCAACCATTCAGTATTTAGAGAAAGCATTTCCGCATGAGCCTACGCCGCAGCAGGCCGGGCTTTTTCAAAAGCTGCATACCTTCATTATGGACCAAAGCGGTTATGCCTGTTTTATTCTAAAGGGCTACGCGGGCACAGGCAAAACAACCATTGTTAGTGCATTGGTTAAGGCTTTGAGGCATTATGGATTAAAGTCGGTGTTACTGGCGCCTACCGGGAGGGCGGCCAAAGTGATCAGCGGTTACTCGGGCAAAAAGGCATTTACCATTCACAAAAAGATCTACCGTAAACGCCAGGCCATGGGCATGGATACAGGTTTTGCAAACGCCATAAACCTGGCCGAGGACACCATTTTCGTAGTTGATGAGGCTTCAATGATCTCTGATGAAGGCACCGGCTTTACGCGTGATACCTTACTTGCCGACCTGGTCACCTATGTATATAACGACAAGAACTGCAAGTTGCTTTTGGTGGGCGATACCGCCCAGCTGCCGCCTGTAGGCAGCGAGTTTAGTCCGGCGCTGGATGCCAAGTTGCTGACAGACAATTTCGGGCTGGAGGTAAAAAGCTACGAGCTGACCGACGTGCTGCGTCAGCAAAAGGAATCGGGGATATTGTTCAATGTAACGGGTATCCGCAACATCATTCGCGAGGGGGAAGAGTATGCACCGCAGATAATTACCAAAGGTTATAAGGACGTTTACAGGATGACCGGCGAGCGGCTGCAGGAGGGACTTGAATATACCTACAACAAATTCGGTTTCGAGAACACGCTGATCGTTTGCCGCTCTAACAAGAATGCCAACATGTACAATCAGCAGATACGCAGCCGCCTACTGTACCGTGAGGAAGAATTAACCGGCGGCGACCGCGTAATGGTGGTGAAAAACAATTATTTCTGGCTGCAAAGCGGCGAGGGCGACAGTACCGACTTTATCGCCAACGGTGATATGGGCGTGATTACCCGTGTACGCCGCACGGAAGAAATGTATGGCCACCGTTTTGCAGATGTACTGCTGCAGCTATCAGACCTGGCCGAAGAAAAGACCATCGAGTGCAAGGTGATGCTGGATACGCTAACCTCCGAGACGCCGGCCATGTCATCCGCCGCGCAAAAGGAGTTTTATGCCGAGGTGATGAAGGATTACGCGCATATTCCTAACCGGCGCCAGCAGATGAACGAATTAAAGCTCAACCCTTATTATAACGCCTTGCAGATAAAATTCTCTTACGCCGTTACCTGCCACAAAGCGCAGGGCGGTCAGTGGGACGCGGTTTTTGTTGACCAAGGGTACCTGACGGATGAGATGTTAAACACCGATTTCCTGCGCTGGCTTTATACCGCCTGCACCCGCGCCCGGCAGGAGTTGTTCCTGGTGAATTTTGGCAAGCAGTTTTTTGCTGAGGTAAGCGAATAAGTTAATAAGCGAGTTTTGCGTTGTGAGTGGTAAGTTGTGGGTATCAACATCGCAGCGATTTGACAGAGCAAAAAAGCCAAAACACTGACTCATTTATGCGAGTGTAACATGTTACACTTTTCCCCTGGATACTGACTTATTAGTATTTGACAAGATTTTGTCAGAGTTATAAGTTGTTGTAAATCAATAAGGCATAATTATGTCAGCGTTTCACGTTAGCGATTTTTCACCGAAAAGTGTCACACATTTTTTGCAGGTGTTACACCGGCAAATTGGTGTCAGCAGTGGGTTTTTGCCTCACCACGATCCTGCGACAGCCTCAGGATGACATTGTTTGAGCACCGCTCATTCGCCGCGGAGGGCTCGTTATTTTGTGCCCTGGCCACCGCTCTGTTTTCGCCTCACCCCCAACCCCTCTCCAAAGGAGAGGGGCGTTCCCCTTGCTGTACATTCTGTTAATTCTTTAATCCTGGAAATTTTGGTTCGGATGTAGTAGCGGCATCCGCCTTTATTGCGTTGGCCACCGCTCTGTTTTCGCCTCACCCAAAACCCCTCTACGAAGGAGAGGGGCTTCTTTTCCGCGTTGTCATTGCGAGGAGCACAGCGACGAAGCAATCTTAAGGAATAGGACCACTACTCTCCCGATAGCTATGGAGACCCTCTCCGAAGAAGAGGGGCGTTTCCCATTGCCGCAGATTTTTTAATTTTTAAATCCAAAAATTCCGGTTAAGACTTAACGTTAGCCCGCCTTTTTTGCTCTAGTCACCGCTCTGTTTTCGCCTCACTTCAACCTTTTCCAAAGGAGAGGGGCGTTTCCCGTTGTTGTACATTCTGTTAATTCTTAAATCCTGGAAATTTTGGTTCGGATGTAGTAGCGGCATCCGCCTTTATTGCGTTGGCCACCGCTCTGTTTTCGCCTCACCCCAACCCCTCTCCAAAGGAGAAGGGCTTCTTACCGCGTTGTCATTGCGAGGAGTGCAGCGACGAAGCGATGGATTATTCAACACACCCGTCAAATCGTCACCCCAAGTTAATTTCTCCTGACTTTTTAACAGGCTGCAAACCATTGGCTTAAGTATTGATTTAATGGTTGTATGAATTTTAACAACTATACTATAAAAGCGCAGGAAGCCGTACAAAAGGCAACCGAGATTGCAACAGCCAATCAGCAGCAGGCGATAGAAAATGCCCACCTGCTAAAGGGTTTGTTAATGGTTGATGAAAATGTAATTAGCTACCTGTTAAAAAAACTAAACGTAAATATTACCCGTCTTAATGAGGTGCTGGATAAGCAGATCGCGTCTTACCCAAAGGTGAGCGGTAGCAATATCTACCTGTCATCAAATACCAACTCTGCCTTGCAAAAAGCGCAGGGCTATTTAAAGGAGTTTAAGGATGAATTTATCTCTGTCGAGCATATACTTCTTGGCATTCTTGCAGTGAGCGATCCCGCAGGCAGCGCTTTGAAAGACGCCGGCGTAAACGAAAAAGACTTAAAGAAAGCCATCATAGAATTACGCGGCGATAACAAGGTGACCGACCAAAACGCCGAGGCTACTTATAACGCGTTGAACAAATATGCACGTAATCTTAATGAATATGCCGAGTCGGGCAAACTGGACCCGGTGATCGGCCGCGACGAAGAAATTCGCCGTGTCATACAGATCCTGTCGCGCCGTACCAAAAACAATCCTGTTTTGGTGGGCGAGCCGGGTGTGGGTAAAACCGCTATTGCCGAAGGTATCGCGTTCCGGATTATTAAAGGCGACGCGCCGGAGAACCTGAAGACCAAAACTGTTTACTCGCTGGACATGGGTGCGCTGGTTGCCGGTGCGAAATACAAAGGCGAGTTTGAGGAACGCTTAAAAGCGGTTATCAAAGAAGTTACCCAAAGCGACAATGAGATCATTTTGTTTATTGATGAGATACACACTTTGGTTGGTGCCGGTGGGGGCGAGGGTGCTATGGACGCGGCCAACATTCTGAAGCCTGCTTTGGCCCGTGGCGAACTGCGCGCGATAGGAGCGACTACCCTAAACGAGTACCAAAAGTATATAGAAAAAGATAAGGCGCTCGAACGCCGTTTTCAAAAGGTAAATGTGGACGAGCCGGACGCTGCCGACGCGATCTCGATCCTTCGCGGTTTGAAGGAACGTTACGAAACACACCACAAGGTGCGCATATTGGATGAGGCGATCATTGCTTCGGTAGAAATGTCGCAGCGATATATTGCCGATCGTTTTTTACCTGACAAAGCCATTGACCTGATGGACGAGGCTGCATCGAAGCTTCGCCTGGAGATGGATTCTGTTCCCGAAGCGGTTGACGAGCTTGAACGCCGCATTATGCAATTGGAAATTGAGCGCGAGGCGATCAAGCGTGAAAATGACGACCGTAAAGTAAAAGAACTAAGTGAAGTGATTGCCAACCTGTCGTCTGAAAGGGACTCTTTACGTGCCAAATGGCAGGGAGAAAAGGACCTGGTCGATGGCGTGAACCTGAAGGTTGAGCAGATCGAAAGCCTGAAACTGGAAGCCGAGCAGGCCGAACGTGCCGGCGATTATGGCAAAGTAGCAGAGATTCGCTATGGCCGTATTAAAGAAGCCGAAGAAGAAGTGGCAAAACTTAAAGCGGCGCTTTTAGAGAACCAGGACGACAGCCGCATGCTGAAAGAAGAGGTTACCGCTGATGATATTGCCGGTGTGGTTTCGCGCTGGACGGGTATCCCGGTTTCTAAAATGGTACAGAGCGAGCGCGAGAAGTTATTGCACCTTGAGGATGAGCTGCACAAGCGTGTGGCGGGCCAGGAAGAAGCGATAGAAGCCATCAGTGATGCCATTCGCCGCAGCCGCGCAGGCTTGCAGGACAAGCGCAAACCTATAGGGTCGTTCATATTTTTAGGGACCACCGGTGTGGGTAAAACTGAATTGGCAAAGGCGCTGGCTGAGTACCTCTTTAATGATGAGGGTTCGATGATCCGCATCGACATGTCAGAATACCAGGAACGCCATGCGGTCTCGAGGCTGATAGGCGCGCCCCCGGGATATGTAGGTTATGATGAAGGCGGCCAATTGACAGAGGCCGTTCGACGCAAACCATACAGTGTGATCTTGCTTGATGAAATAGAAAAGGCACACCCGGATGTGTTCAACATATTGCTGCAAGTACTGGACGATGGCCGCCTGACCGATAATAAAGGCCGCGTGGTGAACTTTAAAAATACCATCGTGATCATGACTTCGAACATCGGCGCGCACCTCATCCAGGAGAACTTCGAGAACTTTGAAGAGAGCGATAAGGATGAAGTGATCGCGAAGACAAAAAATCAGTTGTTTGATCTGTTGAAGAAGACCATTCGCCCCGAGTTTTTGAACCGTATCGACGAGATCATCATGTTTACTCCGCTGGGCCGGAATGAAATTGGCGAAATCGTTAAACTACAGTTCAGCCAGTTGCAGGATACTTTAGCCGAGATGGGCATCAGTATGGAAGCATCAGAAGAAGCTTTGGATTGGCTGGCCCAACTGGGTTATGACCCGCAATTTGGCGCGAGGCCGTTGAAACGTGTGATCCAGAAAAAGATCCTCAACGAACTGTCCAAGCAGATACTTGCCGGTAAAGTTGACAAAGACAGCAAGATTAAGCTGGATATGTTTGACAACCAATTTGTGTTTTTGAATGAGTGAGCGCTATAACACTGGCATGCAAAAGACCTCTCCCCAACCCCTCTCCGAAGGAGAGGGGCTACTTGAAATGCGTCATTGCGGAGATTTGCCTCACCCCAACCCCTCTCCGAAGGAGAGGGGCTTAAAACCAAAGCGTCATTGCGAGCCGCGAAAAGCGGCGCGGCAATCCCCGAGCTACAGAGCAGTTGGTTAATTTAGAGATTGCTTCGTTGCCCCGATAGCTATCGGCGCGCCTCGCAAAGACGTGAAGAAATAACAAGCAAAGGCTTATCGAAAGATAAGCCTTTGCTTGTTTATAAGCGCTCTCGTTTAGAGAAGAAGGGGTTAGGCCCTACCTGCGCCATCTGCCGCGAACCCAAACATGGCCGCGCGGGCCCTGGCGCCAGTAGCCCGGTGCGTAAGTGTAACCTACACGCCTGTGTACGTAATACCCGTTGGTGTATACATACCGGCCGCCATTCCAGTTCCATTCACCAGGGACCCAATAGGCATCAGCGTATGGAGCGGCAGGTCGTGCGTAAACAGGTTCAACAGGGCGGTCGGCCACATAGTAAGAGCCGCTGCATGCCGCTAAAGACATGGTGCAGGCAATGCCTAAGCCCAAAAATACTTTTGATAATGTTTTCATAATAGTTGTTGTTGTATCTATATACGACAAGCAACTTTTTAGAAAGTTTAACCGCGGGCAAATTTAGGCGCAACAACCAGGTCTTTACTGCCTGCGGTATATTGGTAAAACCCTTCGCCCGATTTAATGCCTTTATGACCCGCGGTAACCATATTTACCAGCAACGGGCACGGCGCATATTTGGGGTTACCGAAGCCATCGTGCAAAACATTCAATATCGCCAGGCAAACGTCAAGGCCAATAAAATCGGCTAAGTGCAGCGGGCCCATAGGATGGGCCATCCCCAATTTCATTACCGTATCTATTTCATAAACGCCGGCTACGCCTTCATACAAAGTATAGATGGCCTCGTTGATCATCGGCATTAAAATGCGGTTGGCCACAAAGCCTGGATAGTCGTTCACTTCGACAGGAGTTTTACCCAGCTTTTCAGACAGGTCCATGATCCGGTTTGTTACCTCATCAGTAGTTGCATACCCGCGGATCACCTCAACCAGTTTCATCAGCGGCACCGGGTTCATAAAGTGCATCCCGATAACGTTACCCGGATTGTTAGTTACCGAGGCAATTTTGGTAATCGATATAGAAGATGTATTGCTGGCCAGTACCGTTTCGGATTTGCACCATTCGCTCAGGTCTTTAAAAAGCTTCAGCTTGATGTCGCTGTTTTCTGTAGCGGCTTCTATAACTAGGTCTGCATTTGCTACTGCCGATTTTACGTCAGTAAAGGTGGTAATGTTTGCCAGCGCCTGCTGCTTGGTGTTTTCATCAGCAGTACCTTTTTTAATCTGACGATCAAAGTTGGCAGTTATGGTTTGTATGGCTTTGTCCAATGCCGGCTGACTGATGTCGGCCAATGCCACTTTATAACCATGCTGCGCAAACAGGTGCGCGATACCGTTGCCCATTGTCCCCGAGCCGATGACCGTAATGTTTTCCATAGTTCAAATGTGTAAAAAATGCTTTGTAATGTAAACCTTTTGTGGACGGCTACAAATTTAATTGGTGGCCCGCTTCACGGATCGCTTCAGGTGTTAACTCTTTTAATTGAGGTATCCGGCCAATAAGATTAAGCGCCGTATACTGTAATATGTAGTCCTCGGTGTTTTGGTTGGGTTCGCCATTGAAGATGATACCTTTTACAGGGATGCCATAACTCTTTAATGCCAGCCAAGATAATATGGTGTGGTTGATGCTTCCTAAATAATTCTGCGATACCAGTATCACGTCGGCATCCAGTTTTTTTATAAGGTCGATGACTAATTGTTGGTCGTTCAATGGCACCATCAACCCGCCTGCACCCTCAATCACAAGGACATTATCCGTGTTTGGCAAGACAAAGTCGTCAAGATTTATCGTGACACCATCAATGGCGGCCGACTTATGCGGCGAGTAAGGTTGTGTTAGACGGTAGGTTTCCGGATGGAAGACCGTTTTACTATTCGACACCAGGCTTTGCACTTTCATAGTGTCGCTGTTGTCTAAATCGCCGGACTGTACAGGTTTCCAGTAATCGGACTTCAGTTTTTCCGTTACAATGGCAGATACTATTGTTTTGCCGATTCCTGTTCCTATCCCTGTTATAAAATATCTTTGAGGCATTTGTATTATTTTAAAGTATCAGCCAGTAATTGAATTTCATCGGCAGTATTATAAGCATGCAGACAAATGCGCAGACGTTCTGTTCCGGCAGCAACTGTCGGGCTCAATATGGGCCGAACGTCTATCCCGGCATTTTCCAGTTTCTTAGATAAACGTTTGGCTTCTTCATTACTGCCAGCCTTTATACAGTGTATCGCACTTTGGCTGCGGGCCACCAGTTGGTCGTCTGTGAAACGCGCATTAAACGTTTTTATGTTTTGGTGAAGTTGGTTTTGTACTTCGCCGGCGCTATCTAATAACTCATACGCCATCCTGATGGACACTAACTGATGCAAGGGCCCTGCCGTTGTGTAGATGAAAGATCTCGCAAAATTGATCAAATAGTCTCTAAGCAGTTGGCTGCCCACTATCGCCGCCCCATGTACGCCCATCGCTTTACCATAAGTGACAATTGTTGCAAAAACTTGATTTTGCAAGTCAAGATTAGATACCATCCCTTTGCCAAAAACACCGATGGCATGCGCTTCGTCGACAATTAAGTTGGCGTTATACTGTTGGCAAAGCGCGACAACAGCGGATATGTCCGGACTGTCGCCATCCATTGAATAAACAGATTCGACAACGACGTAAATATTTCCTTTAGCGCGCTGCAGCTTGTCTTCCAGGCTTTGCAGGTTGTTATGATCGAATGTGTAGCGGTTTGCGTTGCTCAGGCGTATGCCATCAATGATGGAGGCGTGGATCAGTTCATCGGTAATCACCGTGTCACCACGCCGGGCTATGGACGAGAACAAGCCAACGTTGGCATCATAACCCGAATTGAAAAGTAATGCAGCTTCGTGTCCGTGATAGGTTGCAATCCATTGCTCAATTTCTTCTGCATATTCAGAGTTGCCGGTCAGTAATCTTGAGCCTGTAGAACCGCTGCCTGTAGATGGGTACTTTTTAAGTTCGGCATCGATCAATTCCCGCAAATTGGCTGACCGCGCAAATCCGAGATAATCATTCGAAGCAAAATCGATCAAGTCTTCTTTTGGCAGACGAAGCTTACGCAAATTGCCCTCGGTTTGCCGTTCGTTAAGCTTTGCAGTAAGATGGTTATCGGCAGGGTGCAATGGAAATGGATTTGCGCTAAAATAAAAAAAGCGCCCGTTTACAAACGGACGCTTTTCGATATAATTATCTAAATGTTATTTAGATGGTGGAGGAGGGGTACCGCCGCCGCCTTGCTGCATGCGTGCGCGTTGGTCATCCATCATTTTTTTGTAAGCCGCTGCCTGGTCTGCAGTTAATACAGCCGCGATTTTGGTTTGCGCGTCCTGACGAACAGGGCCCATAGCCTGCATCATTGCCTGGCGATCGCCGTTTGCTGCTGTACGTACGCTATCCATTTTGGTAGATTGCATAGTCAGGATGGCGGTGATCTTTGCAGTCTGGTCGTCAGTTAACTTCAGGTTAGTCTGCATCATTTTTGCCTGGTCGGCAGGGCTCATACGCTGACGGCCGCCCTGAGCGTGTGTTGCTGCTGCAAAGCCTACCAGCATGCAGCACATTAATAAGATCTTTTTCATGATTAGTTTTTTTATTGTTACGATAAAGATATACGGTAATGGTTTAACAACACCCGTGTAACTTAATTGTTGCTCAGCTTAGAAATAGTCCTTTGCATTTGGGTAAGCATGCTGGTCACGCTTTCCATGGTAGGCTCGGGAGCAGGTTCAGGCATGTGGGTAGAAAAATAAGCTTTGGCCTTCCAAATTTCCAAGAGGTCTTCGCCATTAATTTCATAAGGCTCGTAAACCGGGTTGTCTGATACCAGCTTAAGCTTCTTGTTCTCTTTGTATTTGTTGCCGATACGTTTATATACTACGCCGTCAGATTTGGAGATCACCACGTAAGTATCATTCGGTTTTACGTCGGCCCAGTTTTCTACGTACTCGCCTATAACTATACTGCCCGATTGTAATGGCAGCATCGAGTCACCTTTGATCTCAAACGCGCGGAAGGTACCTTGTTTAAACATGGGCAGGTAGAACTTAGGCAGAGTGCCTACAAACTCGGGGTCCGCATAACCATTAAGGTAGCCGGCGCTGGCCTTCATGGGCACTAGTTCTATATTTTCATTATCCTCTTTATCTACGGTAATGCTCAACACCCGCAAGTTTGCCGGGTTGCCTTTCGGGGCAGGGGCCCACTTCTCATCAATGGTATCGTTAATTAAAGAATCGATACTAACATCAAAATAAATAGCTAATTTTTTTAGCAGGTCATATTTCGGATCTGCCCTGTCTTCTTCATAAGCGCCTACTAAAGAGCGTTTTATGCCAATTTCATCGGCGAATTGCTGTTGTGTGATCCCCTTTTTTTTCCGGAGGAACTTAATATTTGAAGAAATAATTGACATAAAATTTGGTATTGCTAAAATTATTAGTAACTTTATGCTCATAAAATTAGTAAGTATTTATCAGACTACCAAAAATAATTATCAAGATGAAACGCTTTATCTACATTATTACCGACAGAAACCGCAAAAATCTGCATGTTGGCCTTTGCTCTGACCTGGTTAAAACCCTGAAATTTTATGCTGATATGCCGACGCTATTTTTTGACAACGCCAATCAGCTAAACCGTTTAGTATATTTCGAAGAGATCAACAACGAGGATATGGCAATGGAGCGCTTCAAATTTTTGAGCACCTTTACCCGTGCCCAAAAAGAAAAGATCATCCGTTCTGTAAATGCAGATTGGGTTGACCTTACCGCAGGCCTGCAGTTTGAACACCATGCTATGGCGCGTACCATCCGCACATCTATTATGCAGCCTGTAAGGCTTTCGGCTTAAACGGTTAGATGAGAATACAATAAAGCTTAGTCGGCTTTTGTCGGCATTGTTTGTTATTTTGCGATAGCGTTTCGCACATCAACATTCAATGCATTTTAAATTGATAAATTTTTGGAGGCAGTTTGTCCTGCCTGTTCTACTGCTATGCTGCCTGGGCTTACAGGCGCAAAAAAAGAAGGACTACACCCCTCTGGTTAACCCATTTATTGGGACGGGCGGGCACGGCCATACTTACCCGGGCGCGGTAGTACCATTTGGGATGGTGCAGTTAAGCCCCGACACACGCCTTGAAGGCTGGGACGGTGCATCTGGGTATCATTATGCTGACACTATAGTTTACGGATTTTCTCATACCCACCTCAGCGGAGTAGGCATCAGCGACTACTGTGACATCTTGTTTATGCCCACCACCGGCGAGCCACAATTTTTAAATACACAATACCGCTCCGGCTTCAGTAAAAAAAATGAGGTGGCGACGCCCGGTTACTACAAAACTTTCCTTGACAAATACGGTATCCAGGCAGAACTGACTGCTACAACCAGAGTGGGCGTACATCGCTACCAATACCCGTCCGGAACTGCGCAGGCAAATATCATCATCGACCTGAAACACCGCGACCAGGTGCTCGACTCTTGGATAGAGGTAATCAACGACCATGAGATCCGTGGTTTCCGCAAATCAAAATCATGGGCCGACGATCAGCATGTATACTTCTACGCTAAATTTAACAAGCCGTTCAAAACCCATGGCATTGCGCTGAATGACGCGTTGCAGAACGGGCAGAAAAAGGTTGAGGGTAAAAACGTGAAAGCGTTCTTACAGTTCGACAATCCCGGCGAGGTAATTGCCAAAGTGAGTATTTCAGCAGTAAGCGTTGATGGCGCCTTGAAAAATCTGGATGCCGAAGTGCCCGACTTTGATTTTAAGCGTGTTCAAAAGGCCGCTAAAACTACCTGGATAAATGCATTGGCAAAGATAGAGGTGGAGGGCGGTTCGGCCGCGACCCTGCCGCAGCCGCAAACTACAGACGCTTACGGGTATCCGCGGCGCAGGCCCAACGTTGCAAAGCAATCACCGGTTGATTATGCTAAACAAAAACAGACTATATTTTATACAGCGCTTTACCACACCATGCTGGCGCCGAATATCTACAATGATGTTGACGGGCAGTACCGCGGAATGGATGGACAGGTACATAAGGCAGATGGGTTTGATTATTACACCGTGTTTTCACTGTGGGATACGTTTAGGGCAGAACACCCGCTGTTTACGCTGATAGATAAGAAGCGTACGCTCGACTTCATCAAAAGCTTTTTGGCGATGTATGATCAGGGCAAAACCTTACCGGTTTGGCCGCTGGCTTCGTGGGAGACGTTCTGTATGGTGGGCAATCATTCGATCCCGGTTATTGTAGACGCATACAGCAAAGGCGTTACCGATTTTGACGCCGCAAAAGCGTTAGAGGCTATGAAGGCGACGGTAAACCGCAACCAGTTTGGACTGGACTCTTACCTTAAGAACGGCGTTGTACTTGCCGACGATGAACACGAGTCGGTATCCAAAACACTAGACTACGCGTATGACGACTGGTGTATTGCGCAAATGGCTAAGATGTTGAAGATGGATAATGACTATGCCGAATACATTAAACGCGCGCAGTATTGGAAGAACATATATGACACCAGGAGCGGTTTTGTAAATGCCCGCACCAACGGCGGATGGTATGCTCCTTTTAAACCGACGGATGTCAACAACAATTTCACCGAAGGCAATGCCTGGCAGTACACCTTTTTAGTGCCGCAGGATGTTGAAGGGCTTGCCGCGAAAATGGGCGGAAGGCAAGCCTTTGAAAATAAACTCGATTCGCTGTTTACAACGACGGATAAATTAACCGGCCGTCAGCAAGATGACATTACTGGACTAATAGGCCAGTACGCGCATGGTAACGAGCCCAGCCATCATATTGCTTACCTGTACAATTTCAGCGATAATCCGTATAAAACACAGCTGTACCTGAGCAAGATCATGAACCGCTTATATAGCAACGCTCCCGACGGCCTTGCCGGAAATGAAGATTGCGGGCAGATGTCGGCCTGGTATGTGATGAGCGCCTTGGGTTTTTACAACATCGCGCCCGGTCAGCAGCAATTTATGATAGGGTTGCCACAATTTGATAAAGCGGTCATCAACCTGGAGAATGGCAAGAAATTTACCGTCTTGAATACAGGCGCCGGTATGGGCCGCGACAATATCTACCTGCAAGGCATGAACCTAAGTAAGCACCCGTATAACAAGTTGTTCCTGAATTATGACGACATAGCCAACGGCGGTGAGTTTGAGGTATTTACCGGAAGGCTGCAAAACAAGTTGTTTTTAGATGAATTGGTAACGCCAACTTCGCACATTACGGATAATCCCATCGTTTCAAACCCGGTATTCAGCACTTCGGCAAAAACGTTTAACGCACCGTTCGCTCTGAGTATGAGCGTAGAAGAAGGCGCGAAAAT